>NZ_JBJNLG010000021.1:0-111813 GCF_052169175.1 Serratia sp. CY31944 | reverse complement strand
GAGATTCTTTTTTAAATATAAAGAAATCTAGTGAAGAATATAAACTTCCTCTACTGACTAGTCTTCCTAAGTATGGATTAGCGCAACTTTCGAACATCGAACGGTCACTAAATGATCTGTATAAATATTGCACTGGCAATGAACTTAAAAATGCTCGTCTTCGCTAGAGGGATGGTTGGATTGATGAGTTGAGTAACGCTTCTTTAAGAAACTCGCAGTGTCCACATTTTGCCCAAATCCTCTACGCTATACCCATTTTAAGCACGCAGTTACAGGCATCTAAACTACTGATAACCCTGTAACTGTTTGTTTTCCTTAACCTCGAAATGGCGGCGAAAGCCTCCCTTTTTTATTGCCTGCCGTCAGGCGACCAGGCGCTGTTCGAGTTCGGCGAGAGAAGGGAGGAACCAGACCTGTTCGCCGCGGTTGGCCTCACGCACGAAATCTTGCAGCGCGTTGCTTTGCGCCAGCCAGGGGGAGATATCGCCCAGCAGCGCAACGCGCAGGCGGTAGTTGATGAATTTCTGCAATACGGCGCCGGCCACGCCGCTTCTGAGCTGGAAAAAGGCGGCGTCGAGGCGGTTGACGGGGAGGGCAATCATCCCGGCATCGTGTTCAAAGGCGGGCGCGATAAACAGGCTGACGTCATTTTCGTCTTTCAATGGCGGCCCGGCTTCGGCGAACACCACCAGGCGCAGATCGTGGATTTGCTGCACGGCGTAGCTCATCGGCGCTCCGGGAGTCAGGGCTTGGCGTGCTTTTGCAGGTAATGCTCGAACACCGCCAGCGTTTCGTCCGAGATATGGTGCTCAATCCCTTCGCTGTCCAGCTCGGCGGTTTCGCTCGGCACCCCGACGCACATCAGCAGATCGACCACGATGCGGTGACGGCGGCGCACCTTCTGCGCCAGCAGCTCGCCTTCCTCGGTTAAAAACACCCCGCGATAAGGGCGCGATTCCACCAGTCCGGCGCTTTTCAGCCGCGCGATATTTTTGATCGCCGTCGGGTGAGACACGCCGAAGCGGCGCGCGATATCGGTGGTTCTGGCTTCGCGGGTGCTTTGCAGCAAATCGGCGATCAGCTCAACGTAATCTTCGATCAGCGCATTGGATTGCGCTTCGCGGGCGCGGCTAAAACGCAGGGCGTGCTCGGCCTCGTCCGGCATGTCGGTCTGGGCGTGGCGATCGGCGTTATCTGGCGCGCGGGTAACCATAGCGTGGGGCGTCCTGTAAGCATAAAAATGGCGTCTCCCGGCAATGCGGGGAGGGTTGCCCTAAGTTAGTCCAAATAGCACACATTATCAATTCGATGCCACGCATTGTGGTAGTTAGAAATATCTCTACACAAAGCCAATGAATTTCGCCTGTTGCATAAAGTGTAGCCGATGCTACATTGTCAGCATGATAGGTGGAAAAATAACCAGTAAAAGATTGAGGGTAATTCATGCGTGACGCGGCAACCACTCCATCGTTAACCGAACGGACCAACATTGCGATTGGCGCCGCCCTTGCCGGACGCAAGCGCGGCGCCTTTACGCCGTTGCTGTTCGCCGGCCCGGCGGTGATTGCCTCTATTGCCTATATGGATCCCGGCAACTTCGCCACCAATATTCAGGCCGGGGCGAAATACGGCTACAGCCTGCTGTGGGTGGTGGTGATGGCCAACCTGATCGCCATGCTGTTCCAGGCGCTGTCGGCCAAGCTCGGCATCGTCACCAATCGCAATCTGGCGGAGATGTGCCGCGACCAGTTTTCACGGCCGGTAGTGATCGGCATGTGGCTGCTCAGCGAAGTGGCGGCGATGGCCACCGATCTGGCGGAGTTTCTCGGCGGGGCGATCGCGCTGGCGCTGTTGTTCCATATGCCACTGTTGGCGGGGATGGGGGTGACGGCGGTGATCACCTATGCGCTGTTGATGGTGGAAAAGAAAGGTTTCCGCCCGGTCGAGCTGATGATCGGCGGCCTGGTGGGCATTATCGCGCTGTGCTATCTGGTGGAGATGTTCATCGTACCGGTGGACTGGCAAGCGGCTGGCCTCGGCATGGTGACGCCGCAGTTGCCGGACGCGCAGGCGCTGACCATCGCCGTCGGCATTATCGGCGCAACCGTGATGCCGCACGCCATTTTCCTGCACTCGGGGCTGACCCAGCACCGCAGCCCGGCCAGCGACAACGGCGAGCGGCGCAAGCTGCTGCGTTTTTCCAATATTGAAGTGGTGATCGCGCTGGCGCTTGCCGGGCTGGTGAATATTGCGATGGTGATCATGGCCTCGAGCGCCTTCCACGCCGGTAACAGCGACGTGGCCGAAATTGGCACCGCCTACCATACATTGACGCCGCTGTTCGGCGCGGCGGCCGCCGGCATCTTCCTCGCTTCGTTGATCGCCTCCGGCATTTCCAGCTCGGTGGTGGGCACCATGGCCGGGCAAATGATCATGCAGGGTTTCGTCGGTTTTCGCATTCCGGTGTGGGTGCGCCGCCTGGTCACCATGGTGCCGGCGTTTATCGTGGTGGCGATGGGCGTCAACGCCACCGACGCGCTGGTCTACAGCCAAGTGGTGCTGAGCCTGGCACTGCCGGCGCCGATGATTGCGTTGGTGATGTTCACCCGCCGCCGCGACATCATGGGCGAGTTCGCCAACGGCCGCTGGACCAGTCTGGCGGCGGTGGTCGGCACGGTGGTGATCGTGCTGCTCAACGTGGTGCTGCTGTTGCAGACCTTCGGCGTCGATATCCCTGGGCTGGGGTGATCTTGCGAGCCGCGCGGGGCGCGGCCGCGTCGCTAAATTATAAATTTCCCACACCACCGTCCATCTGCAGCTCGGCGCCGACCATAAATGCCGACTCGTCTGCCGCCAGAAACACCGCTGCTTTTGCCAGCTCCAGCGCGCTGCCCATGCGGCCGATCGGCACCAGCGCGCGGATATCGTCGCGCAATGCCTGCTCATCCGCTTCCGCCAACCCCAGCTTACCCAACGCCGGGGTTTCGGTCGGGCCGGGGCTGAGGCCGTTGACGCGAATGCCGCGCGCGTGCAGCTCGCCGGACAGCGTTCTGGCCAGCGACAGCAAGCCGGCTTTGCTGGCGGCGTAGGCGCTGCTCTGCGGCAGGCCGATATGGGCGCTGACCGAACCGCACAGGATCACCGAAGAAGGGTTGGCCAGCAGCGGCAGCAGCGCCTGGATCAGAAAAAACGGCCCCTTCAGATTGATATCCATCAGCCGCTGATAGCTCTGCTCATCCCACTCCTGCAGCGGGCGATGCGTAACGTCGCCGGCGTTGATGTACAGCACGTCCAGCCGCGGCCACCGTTGCCCCAGCCGCTGCGCCAGTTCGCGCTGCTGCGGAATATTGCCGGCGTCGCTCAGCAGCAACAGCGCCTTGCCACCCAATGCCTGGCCCGCCGCGTCCAGGGCGCTTTGGCTGCGCCCGGTGATCGCCACCGTCGCGCCCTCGGCGATGAACTGGCGGGCGGTTTCCAGCCCGATGCCGCTGGTGCCGCCGGTAATCAATGCGTATTTGCCTTGCAGTCGTGCCATAACCGATTCCTCTTTAGCGTCAGTTGCGGCATTATTTACGCTATAGTTACTTTTGCATAGTAGGCACCTTTTGGATACTAAAGGGCGAGGTGGGATGAAATGACGGCGCAAGCGCCATTAGCGGCGGAAAATAATTTGGCGGCGTTGCCGCCGGCGGGCGAACCCTGCCCGATGGTGGACTTCGTCAATCTGGTGTCGGGCAAGTGGGCGATACCCATCCTGTACCGACTGATAATGATCGACGGCCCGGTGCGATTCAGCGAGCTGCAGCGGGCGGTGGCGCCCATTGCGCAGAAAGAGCTGACGCGTCAGCTGCGGCTGTTCGAGCAGCGCGGCCTGGTGACGCGGCAGGTATTTCCCGAGGTGCCGCCGCGGGTGGAGTATCAGGTCACCGCGCTCGGTAAATCGCTGCGGCCGACGCTGGACTCGCTGGCCGAGTGGATGCGCCGACACGCGCCGCAGCTGATCGGCGGCTAGTCGCCGATGCCCGGCGGGTTGATGGCGGAGCGCTCGATCTTTTCATCGCCTTCGCCCCAGCGTTCCAGCACCTGCGCGTATTCGCCGCTGACGATGACGCCGTTGATGGCGGCGTTGACGGCGTTCACCAACCCGTTGCCTTTTTTGGTGGTGACCGCGACGTAGGCCACGCTGGGGCCGATGCCGACCATTTTGGTCTTGCCGGTCAGCGCCGCCTTGTAGGCGCCGGTGGAGTGGGGGCCGAAGAACGCATCGGCGCGCCCGGACTGAATGCTCAGGTTGGTGGCGGCGTCGTCGGTGACGTAGATCGGCTGCACCGGCGGCAACCCGGCGGCGCGGTTTTGCTTATCCCATCCCAACAGTATGTTTTCCTGATTGGTGCCGGATCCGACGATGATCCGCAGCCCGGCGACGTCCTGCGGCCGGTTGATCGAGGTGATGTGGCTGGTGGATTTGACGTAAAAGCCCAGCGTGTCCACCCGATAAGTGGCGAAGTCGAATTTGGTCTTGCGCAGTTTGGTGACGGCGATGTTGAAGATCGCCGCGTCGTATTTGCCGGTGCTGATGCCCAGCGGCCAATCTTCCCACGAGGTAGGCACCAGATTCAGCTCCAGCCCAAGGCTGTCGGCCACCAGGCGGGCGATGTCCGGATCGCTGCCGATCAGCGTTTTATTGTCCTCGGCGAACAGCGCCAGCGGCGGAGAGTTCTCGAACGCCACCGCCACCGTCAGCTTGCCGGGCACCGCGAAGTGAAAGTTTGCCGGAATCAGTGCGATAGCGGCCGGGTTTTTCTCCGCGCGTATCGGCTCTCGGTTAGCCTGCAGATCGATACCGCCCGCCGTGGCCGCCTGCACGGCGGCGCTCAGCAACAGCGCGCACAGCGCCGAAATCCTCAGTGGCATAGCACCCTCTATCCTTTGTTAATCATGGGGTTACTATTGGCGGCGGCGCGGGGCAAGTAAAGCAACAATAGTGAATAACCAAAGTGAAAAGATGCACAAACGGGGCGCCGGGCTGCGCGAATCTGCAGCACTCGACGTGGAAAGTGCGCAATCAGGTTGAAAGCAGTAGAATTTGTCACTCATACTGCGTACAGCTAATTGTGTAAAACAAGGAACGCCAGATGGCCGAAGAAACGATTTTCAGTAAAATTATCCGCCGCGAAATCCCTGCTGATGTGGTTTATCAGGACGAACTGGTCACCGCTTTCCGTGACATCTCTCCCCAGGCACCCACCCATGTGCTGATCGTTCCCAACGTGCTGATCCCAACCGTCAACGACGTGACCGTGGAGCATGAAGCCGCGCTGGGCCGCATGATCACCGCCGCGGCGAAGATCGCCGAACAGGAAGGCATCGCCGAGGACGGCTACCGCCTGATCGTCAACTGCAACCGCCACGCCGGTCAGGAGGTCTATCATATTCACATGCACCTGGTCGGTGGCCGTTCGCTGGGGCCGCTGCTGTCACGTTAAGCGAGGAAATCATGCGCGGTAAAAAAACTCTCCGTGGTCTGATGGCGTTGGCGCTGCCCGCCGCGTTGCTGATGGGATGCAGTTCACCGCCCGGCATCGCGGTCAACCAAGGGCAGACGGTGGTGATGGATCCTTCGGTGCTGACCGCCGGCATTTTGGCCGATACGCCCTCGATTTCGAACGCCTCCGGGCGGGTGATGGCGACCTCGGTGCTCAACAACAGCCAAATGACGCCGGTCACCGTACATTACCGCTTCTATTGGTACGACGCGCAGGGGCTGGATATTCGCCCCTTCGAGAAACCGCGCGAGATCGTGGTGGCGCCCGACTCGGACGCCAAAATTTACTCGATTAACGGCAATCTGGACGCTAAAAGCGCGCGTCTGTATCTGTACCTGTAAGCGCTTGCCAGGTTTGGAGAAAAAGCATGAAAAAGTACGTCTTAGTGGCGCTGGCCGCATTAACCCTCAGCGGCTGTCTGTCGCGCCCGCCTGAGCCGGAACAACCGTTGCCGCCGGTCACCGTCGAACCGGAACAGCCGACGCCGCCGGTCGAGCAGCCGCAGCCGCCAACCACCGAGCCGGTGCCGCAGCCGCCGAAAATTCAGCAGCTCGACTGGCTGGGCAGCGTCCAGCCACTGGTGGGGCAGATGCTGAAGGCCGATGGCGTCACGGCCGGCAGCGTGCTGCTGCTGGACAGCGTCAAGAACAACACCAACGGTTCGCTGCAGATGGGCAAAGCCACCGCGGCGCTGTACAAGGCGCTGGCGTCGAATTCCACCTTCAGCGTGGTGCCGGAAGCGAAGCTGACCAGCGCCAGACAAACGCTGGGCCTGTCGGCGGATGACAGCTTCGGTTCGCGCAGCAAGGCGATTGGCCTGGCGCGCATCGTCGGCGCGCAGTACGTGCTGTACAGCGACGTCAGCGGCGACGTGAAGTCGCCGGCGTTGGATATGCAGCTGATGCTGGTGCAAACCGGCGAGATCGTCTGGTCGGGCAATGGCGCCGTTAAACGCTGAGGCCGCGCTGCGACGATTGATGGAAACCAGACTGCCGGCGGTGAATACCGCCGGTTGTCATTTCAGCCCGGTGCAGGGGCTGACCGGCGAGAGCTGGCGCATCGACGGCGCGGGCATCACGCTGTTGGCGCGCCAGCACAGTGCGGAAAAACGCGCGCTGGGCGTGAGCCGCCGGCGGGAAGCGCGGGTCTTGCGCCGCTGCGCGCCGGGGCTGGGGCCACGGGTTTTCGCACAGAATAATCAGTGGCTTATCCTCGAATGGCTCGAAGGTGACATCGTCACAGATGCCGAGTTTGCGGCGCTGAATGAGCGCGGCGAGCTGGCGGCGATGGCGGCGGAACTGCATCGGCGGCCGCTCAGCGGTTACCGGCTGGATCTGCGGCGGCAGTTCCTCCGCTACTGGCCGCAGCTGGATACGCGGCGTGTAACCCCCGCCTGGCTGCGCCTGCAGCGCCATTTTTTGCTAAGTGTGCCACCACGGCCGCTGCGCCTGGCGCCGCTGCACATGGACATCCACCCGGGCAATTTGCTCGCCACCGGTGAGGGGCTGCGATTGATCGACTGGGAGTATGCCGCCGACGGCGACGTGGCGCTGGATATCGCCGCGCTGTTTCGCGGCAATGGTTGGTCGGCCGGGCAGCAGCAGCGCTTTTTGCAGCACTACGCGCGCCAGGGCTATCACGACGCCGCCCGGCTGCAGGCCCAGGTGCGGGGCTGGCTGCCGTGGGTGGATTATCTGATGCTGCTGTGGTTTGAAGTGCGCTGGCAGCAGAGCGGCGACGCCGAATTTTTACGCTGGGGCGCTGCGGTGCGCCGGCGATTCTGTTTATCATCATCCGAATTCTGAACGAACAATAATGAAGTGAGGTGCCCGTGGGCCCAGTAATGCTAGATGTCGCCGGCTACGAGCTGGATGCAGAAGAACGCGAGATTCTGAAACACCCGCTGGTTGGCGGATTGATCCTGTTTACCCGCAACTTTCACGATGCGGAGCAGTTGCGTGAGCTGGTGCGCCAGATCCGCGCCGCCTCGCACGATCGGCTGGTGGTGGCGGTAGACCAGGAGGGCGGGCGCGTGCAGCGCTTCCGCGAGGGCTTCACCCGCCTGCCGGCAGCGCAGTCGTTCGCCGCGTTGCACGATGTGCAGGAAGGCGGCCGGCTGGCGCAGGAGGCCGGCTGGCTGATGGCGGCGGAGATGATCGCGCAGGATATCGACATCAGCTTCGCGCCGGTGCTGGACATCGGCCACGGCAGCGCGGCGATCGGCGAGCGTTCGTTCCACAGCGATCCGCAGCAGGCGCTGGCGATGGCCGAACGCTTTATCCTCGGCATGCACAGCGCCGGCATGAAAACCACCGGCAAACACTTCCCTGGGCACGGCGCCGTCAGCGCCGATTCGCACAAGGAAACCCCGCGCGATCCGCGGCCGCTGGCGCAGATCCGCGAGCATGACATGGCGATCTTCCGCGAGCTGATCAACCGCCAGCTGCTGGACGCCGTCATGCCGGCCCACGTCATCTATACTGAAGCGGACCCGCGCCCGGCCAGCGGCTCGCCGTACTGGCTGCAGCAGATCCTGCGTCAGGAGCTGGGCTTCGATGGCGTGATTTTCTCCGACGATCTGTCGATGGAAGGCGCCGCCATCATGGGCAGCTACGCCGAGCGCGGCCAGGCGGCGCTGGATGCCGGTTGCGACATGATCCTGGTGTGCAACCACCGCGAAGGTGCGGTCAGCGTGCTGGATAACCTGTCCCCGGTCAAAGCAGAGAAGGTGAAGCGGTTATATCATCGCGGTCAGTTCACCCGTCAGGAACTGCGCGACTCCGAGCGCTGGCAGCAGGCGCACAAGGCGCTTAGCGCGCTGAGCGAACGCTGGGAGGAGCACAAGCAGCGTTCGCAGGGGTGAATCCAGGCGCCGCATCGCGGCGCAGAGCGGAAATGATGAGGGCCGCGCCCGCGGCCCTTGGCTTGTTGCGAGGATCCACATGATTATCTATTTGCACGGCTTCGATTCCACCAGTCCCGGCAATCATGAAAAGGTGTTACAGCTGCAGTTTATCGATCCGGACGTGCGCTTCATCAGCTACAGCACGCTGCATCCGCGTCACGACATGCAGCATTTGTTGAAAGAGGTGGACAAGGCGGTGCAGCAAGGCGGCGACGCGCACCCATTGATCTGCGGGGTCGGCCTCGGCGGTTTCTGGGCGGAGCGCATCGGCTTCCTGTGCGGCATTCGCCAGGCGATGTTCAACCCGAACCTGTATCCGGAAGAGCACATGCACGGCAAAATAGACCGGCCGGAAGAGTATCGCGATATCGCCACCAAGTGCGTGGAGGATTTCCGCGAGAAGAACCGCGATCGCTGTCTGGTGGTGCTGTCGCGGCACGACGAGGTGCTGGATAACCGGCGCAGCGCCGAATTGCTGCATCACTACTACGAGATCGTGTGGGATGAACAGCAGACGCACAAGTTCAAAAACATCTCCCCCCATCTGCAGCGGATCAAGGCGTTCAAGGCGCTGGGTTAACAGTTTCATAACGCTGCCGTGAGCCGCGCTTCCCGTTTTTCACCGGCGGAAAGTGCGGCTTTTTTGTGCGCCAAGGCAAGATCTTGCGTGGCAATCGGCAAAATTTAAAACTGTGACTCAGCGCTAACTATTTGAATCACAATCGCCAAAAAATCCCCTCGTCCAGCCTTTAACCAAAAAAATTTGATGTACATCAATTTTGGTATGACCAAATAACCTCACATGTTATTCTGGCCTCAGAGAGCCGATTTATTTTAAGCGAACCCTATGTATTCTAAGGATATTATTTATTTACCCTGGAATAACAAATGGTTCACATTTAGGGGGTTATTTTGACAACGCCAAAGAAGAAAATCGTTATTGTTGGCGGCGGCGCCGGTGGCTTGGAGCTGGCGACCAGCCTGGGCCATAAACTTGGCCGCAAGAACAAAGCGGAGATCACGCTGGTGGATCGCAACCACAGCCATTTGTGGAAACCGCTGTTGCACGAAGTGGCGACCGGTTCCCTCGATGACGGCGTGGATGCGCTCAGCTACCTGGCGCACGCGCGCAACCACCATTTCAGCTTCCAACTGGGGTCGTTGACCAACATCAACCGCGAAACGCAAACGCTGCAGCTGGCGCAGATCTGCGACGAGCAGGGCGGCGAGCTGGTGCCGGCGCGCGAATTGCCGTACGACATCCTGGTGATGGCGCTGGGCAGCACCTCGAACGATTTCGGTACGCCGGGCGTGAAAGAGCACTGCATCTTCCTGGATAACCCGCATCAGGCGCGTCGTTTCCACAACGAAATGCTCAATCTGTTCCTGAAATTCTCGGCGCAGCCGGGGCAAAAAGAGCGGGTCAACATCGCCATCGTCGGCGGCGGCGCCACCGGCGTCGAGCTGTCCGCCGAGCTGCACAACGCGGTGAAGCAGCTGCACAGCTACGGTTTCGAAGGCCTGGACAACAGCGCGTTGAACGTGACGCTGGTGGAGGCCGGCGAGCGCATTCTGCCGGCGCTGCCGCCGCGCATTTCCGCTGCGGCGCACCAGGAGCTGATCAAACTGGGCGTGCGCGTGCTGACCAACACCATGGTGACCAGCGCGGACGCCAAAGGCCTGAACACCAAGGGCGGCGAGTTCATCGACGCCGATCTGATGGTGTGGGCGGCCGGCATCAAGGCGCCGGACTTCATGAAGGATATCGGCGGCCTGGAAACCAACCGCATCAATCAGCTGGTGGTGGAGCCGACGCTGCAGACCACGCGCGATCCGAACATCTTCGCCATCGGCGACTGCGCCTCCTGCCCGAAAGAGGGCGGCGGTTTCGTGCCGCCGCGCGCCCAGTCGGCGCACCAGATGGCCTCGCGCTGCGCCACCAATATCCTGGCGCTGATGAACGGCCAGACGCTGAAGCCATACGTGTATAAAGACCACGGCTCGCTGGTGTCGCTGTCGCGCTTCAGCACCGTCGGCAGCCTGATGGGCAACCTGATGCGCGGCTCGATGATGGTGGAAGGGCGCATCGCGCGCTTCGTTTACATCTCGCTGTACCGCATGCACCAGGTGGCGTTGCACGGTTACATCAAAACCGGCCTGATGATGCTGGTGGGCGGCATCAACCGGGTGATCCGCCCACGTCTGAAAATGCACTGATCCCGCCTTTGTCGACCAACCCGCGCCGGTTCGCCCGCGCGGGTTTTTTTATGGCGGCGCGAGGCGATCGGCGGCGGTTGCTTGATTCTTCAGCATAAGCTGTCGTCGGTATGGGTAAAATTCTTAAGATTCCTCCTAAACAGCGGAAAAACGGCCGTTTTCCCGCATTTTTGGTCCCCTTGTCTTATTGCGGGGCTTCAGATCATTGTGCAGACTTTACCTCGTTTACAGACGGCGCGTCGCGCACGCCGTAAACCGGGATACCGCAAGCCGCCCACGCGCAAAATAATAAGCGCGGTGCCATGCCGGTAACAGACCCCGGAAAAAATGCGTGGTAACACTTTCAGGAGGTTTCCTGTGAACAAGTCAATGTTAGCCGGTGTTGGAATTGGTATCGCTGCCGCTCTGGGGATTGCCGCGGTAGCCAGCCTGGACGTCTTTTCTGCCGGTCCGCAATATGCGCAGGTGCTCGCCGCAACGCCGATTAAAGAAACCATCAAAACGCCGCGTCAGGAATGCCGCAACGTCACCGTGACGCACCGTGCGCCGGTGCAGGATGAAAACCGCATCGCCGGTTCAGTGCTGGGCGCAGTGGCGGGCGGCGTGATCGGCCACCAGTTCGGCGGCGGCCGCGGGCGCGACGTGGCGACCGTGGTTGGCGCGCTGGGCGGCGGCTATGCCGGTAACCAGGTGCAAGGGGCGATGCAGAATAACGACGTCACCACCAGCGTGCAGCAGCGTTGCAAAACGGTCTATGACAAGTCTCAGAAAATGCTGGGCTATGACGTGACCTACAAGATCGGCAATCAGCAGGGCAAGATCCGCATGGATCACGATCCGGGCACGCAAATCCCGTTGGATAAAAACGGCCAGCTGGTGCTGAACAGAGCCTGATCGCCACATTCGAATTAAGCCCGCGGGCAGTGTTAGTTCTGATCGTTTAACCCGGTTAAGCGAGCGGCGTTAACATTGACGCGGGTTTCTGTTTTCTGCCCGCCCAACAATTTGCGATCGTTCTAATGTCTGCGTGCGATATCACTGGGCAAAACTTCAAAAAAGCCCCCGCGTTTGTTATATTATTGTGCAATTAAGCGGTGTTATCGGCGTCAATCGCCACACCGGCCAAACCTGAGTATTTCGTCTCGCAGAGATAACGACATGTTAGATTTTCGCTTTCCGACAGCGTTGCAAATGGTCCTTAGCGTCGCCGTAGCTGAGAAGCAGGGCATGCGTTCGACGAGCGCCACCCTTGCCGCCGCTCTGGAAGCCAACCCCAGCTTTATCCGCAAACTGATGGTGCCGCTGACCAAAGACGGCATCATCGTTTCCACCTTGGGCCGCAACGGCTCTATCCACCTCGGCCGCCCGGCGGAAGAGATCACCCTGCGGGACATCTATCTGGCGGTGATCGACGACAAGCGCATCTGGGCTTCCCGCCCTGAAGTGCCGGCCCGCTGCCTGGTGAGCGCCAACGCCTGCTGGTATTTCAAATCGGTGGTGAACGAAGCCGAACAGGCTTCGCTTGCGGTGTTGGCGCGCCATACCGTGGCCGATTCGCTGGCCGAACTGGAACGGGGCGACAAGCGCGCCTGCGCGGAGTACGCCGCCGCGCAAGAGGCTGAAACCGCAGACAAATAATCGCGGTTCGCATGCATAAAAAAGGTCGGGCAATGCCCGACCTTTTTGCATTTTAACGCCGCGTTCAGACGGTCTGCGGCTGCGCTTTGCGCGCCACCAGGCGCCGCAGCGTGACGTAGAACACCGGAGTCAGGAACAGCCCGAACAGGGTGACCCCCAACATGCCGGAGAACACCGTGATGCCGGTGACGCCGCGCACCTCGGCGCCGGCGCCGTGGCCGAGGATCAGCGGGATGGTGCCGGCGATGAAGGCGATGGAGGTCATCACGATCGGCCGCAACCGCAGGCGACAGGCCTCCAGCGCCGCCTCGACGATGCCTTTGCCCTGCATTTCCAGCTCGCGGGCGAACTCGACGATCAGAATGGCGTTCTTGCAGGCCAGCCCCATCAGAACGACCAGCCCGACCTGCACGAACACGTTGTTGTCGCCGCCGGTCAGCCACACGCCGAACAGCGCCGACAGCATGGTCATCGGCACGATCAGGATCACCGCCAGCGGCAGCGTCCAGCTTTCGTACAGCGCCGCCAGCGCGAGGAACGCCAGCAGCACCGCCACCGGGAACACCACCAGCGCGGCGTTGCCCTGGGTCGATTGCTGATAGCTCAGATCGGTCCACTGAATGTTCATGCCGTTCGGCAGCAGCTTGCCGGCCATCTGCGTCAGCGCGCCCATCGCCTGGGTAGAAGAGAGCACGCGCGGATCGGCGTCGCCGATCAGATCCGCCGCCGGGAAGCCGTTATAGCGGATCACCGGATCCGGGCCGTAGGTAGTGCCGATGCTGACCATGCTGCCGATTGGCACCATTTCACCCTTGTCGTTGCGGGTGCGCAGGTTGGCGATGTCCTCTACGCTGTCGCGGAACTGGCCGTCGGCCTGCGCCATCACCTTCCAGGTGCGGCCGTAGCGGTTGAAGTCGTTGATGTAAGACGAACCGAGGTAGGTCTGCAGCGTGCTGAACAGCGCATTAAGCGGTACCCCTTGCGCCTTGGCCTTGTCGCGATCGATTTTGGCGTCCAGCTGCGGCACGTTGGCCTGATACGAGGAGATCGGGAACCCCATCCCCGGCGTTTGCATAATGGCGCCGGACATGGTGTTGATCGCCGTTTGCAACGCGCCGTAGCCCAGCCCGGCACGATCCTGTACGTACAGCGAATAGCCGGAACCCTGGCCGATACCGAGGATCGGCGGCGGCATGATTGAGAAGGCGAAGCCTTCCTGGATCTGTGAAATGCGCGCGTTGATCTCGGCGTTGATCTGCGCCGCGGTGCGGGTACGGGTGCTCAACGACTCCAGCGCGAAGAACACCGTGCCGGTATTCGGCGTATTGGTGAACTGCAGCGCGTTCAGGCCGGGGAAGGCCACCGCATCGGTGACGCCGTCCACGCTCAGGCCGATGGCGCTCATCTTGCGGATCACCGCATCGGTGCGTTCCAGCGAGGCGCCTTCTGGCATTTTCACGCCGCCGATCAGGTACAGCTTGTCCTGCGTCGGGATAAAGCCGCCAGGCACGGTCTTGAACATCACCCCGGCGGCGGCCAGCAGCAGCAGGTAGACGACAAACACCGAGCCGCGCCGGCCCAGCACGCGTGAGACGCCGCGCTGGTAGCGTTGCGAACTGCTGGCGAAGAAGCGGTTGAACGGCCGGAACAGCCAGCCGAACAGCCGGTCGATCAGGCGCGACGGCAGATCTTTCGGCGCGCCGTGCGGTTTGAGCAGCCGCGCCGCCAGCGCCGGCGACAGGGTCAGCGAGTTGATGGCGGAGATCACCGTCGAGATGGCGATGGTGACGGCGAACTGCTTGTAGAACTGCCCGGTAACGCCGGAGAGGAACGCCATCGGTACGAACACCGCACACAGCACCACGGCGATGGCGATGATCGGGCCGGAAACCTCGCGCATCGCCTGGTGCGCCGCCGCCAGCGGCGACAGCCCCTCTTCGATATTACGCTCGACGTTTTCCACCACCACGATGGCGTCATCCACCACGATGCCGATCGCCAGCACCAGCCCGAACAGGCTGAGGGTATTGAGCGAGAAGCCCAGCAGATACAGCGCGGCGAAAGTGCCGACCACGGAGATCGGAACCGCCAGCAGCGGAATGATCGAGGCGCGCCAGGTCTGCAGGAACAGTATGACCACCAGCACCACCAGGATCACCGCTTCCAGCAGCGTATCCACCACCGCGCGGATCGAATCGCGCACGAACACCGTCGGATCGTAAGGCGATTTCCAGCTCATGCCATCCGGGAAGCGGGTCGCCAGCTCGGCCATCTTGCCGCGCACCGCGTCCGACAGCTCGATGGCGTTGGCGCCCGGCGACTGGAAGATACCGATACCGACCGCATCCTTGTTATTGAGCTGGGCGCGCAGCGCGTAGCTGCCGGAGCCCATTTCGATGCGCGCCACGTCGCGCAGCCGTACGATCTCGCCGTTGTCGCCGCTCTTGAGGATGATGTTGCCGAACTCTTCTTCGGTTTGCAGGCGGCCCTGGGCGTTGATCGACAGCAGATAGTCGCTGCGCGTCGGCATCGGCTCTGCGCCGAGCTGGCCGGCG
The DNA here is from genome assembly GCF_052169175.1 of Serratia sp. CY31944. Lineage (NCBI taxonomy): Bacteria > Pseudomonadati > Pseudomonadota > Gammaproteobacteria > Enterobacterales > Yersiniaceae > Serratia > Serratia sp. CY31944. The sequence goes on along the minus strand of NZ_JBJNLG010000021.1, from coordinate 96,952 downwards.
GAGACCTGCACGTTTTGCTCCTGCATGGCGCTCACCACGTCGGAGGCGGTCAGCCCACGCGCGGCGACCTTGTTAGGATCGAGCCAGATGCGCATCGCATACTCACCGGCGCCGAAGATCTGCACCTGGCCGACGCCCGGCAGGCGGGCCAGCTCATCCTTGACCTTCAGGGTGGCGTAGTTGCGCAGGTACAGCGAATCGTACTTGCCGGAAGGCGAGACCAGATGCACCACCAGCGTCAGCGCCGGGGACTGCTTCTGGGTGGTGATGCCCTGGCGGCGCACGTCTTCCGGCAGGCGCGCTTCGGCCTGCGCCACGCGGTTTTGCACCTGCACCTGGGCCTGATCGGGATCGGTGCCCGGGCGGAAGGTGACGGTGGTCACCAGCACGCCGTCGGAACCTGCGACCGATTTCATGTACATCATGTTTTCGACGCCGTTGATCGCTTCTTCCAGCGGCGTGGCCACCGTTTCAGCGATCTCTTTCGGGTTGGCGCCCGGGTATTCTGCGCGCACCTGCACGCTGGGCGGCACCACGTCCGGGTACTCGCTGATCGGCAGCAGCGGGATGGCTATCACCCCGGCGACAAAAATCAGTATCGACAGCACCGCGGCAAAGATCGGTCGGTCGATGAAAAAGCGGGAAAAGTCCATGGGTCAGAAGTCTCTGCTGGGAGCTTAGTTAAGTGCGGAGGCGATAGGGTTCATGGCGACGGTTTTCGCGTCGACCGGCATGCCCGGCATAAACACTTTCTGCATGCCGTCGACGATCACCCGATCGCCGTTTGCCAACCCTTTCTGCACGATGCGCAATCCTTCGGCCATGCGGCCCACGTCGATGTCGCGGCGCTGCGCCTTGCCGTCTTTATCGACGATGTAAACGAACTTGCGGTTCTGGTCGGTCATCACCGCTTTATCGTCGATCAGCATGGCGTTGAACTCGGCGCTGCCGGGCATCTGTACCCGGGCGAACAGCCCCGGCGTGAAGCGGCGCTCGCGGTTATCGAGCAGGGCGCGCATGCGGATGGTGCCGGTCCCGGCGTTCAGCTGGTTATCGGTGAAATCCACCAGCCCCTGATGCGGGGTGCCGTCTTCGCCTACCAGGCCGACTTTCACCGGCAGGCGCGCGTCGTGGCGGCCCTGCTGCTGATAGCGCAGGAAGGTGGCTTCATCCACATCGAAATAGACGTAGACCTTGTCGAGCGACACCAGCGTCGTCAGCACGCTGGCGCTGTCGCCGGCGGTGACCAGGTTGCCGGCGGTGATCATCGCGCGGCTGGCGCGCCCGTCAATCGGCGCGGTAACGCGGGTAAAGTCGAGGTTCAGCTGCGCCATATCGAGCTGGGCCTGCGCTGCCAGCACGTTGCTTTGCGCCTGCGCGGCGGACGACCGGCGCTGTTCCCAGACTTCCTGAGAGATGGCCTGAGTGCCGATCAGTTTCTCGGTGCGCGAGGATTCGCTGCGCGCCAGGGCGGCCTGGTTGCGAGCCCGCACCAGCTCGGCCTGCGCCTGTTCGCGTGCGGCGCGGTAGGTGCGATCGTCGATGGTGAACAGCACCTGGCCTTTTTTCACCTCGTCGCCTTCGGTGTAGTTGACCCGTTCGATGTAGCCGGAGACCCGGGGGCGCAGCTGCACGCTCTGCACCGCTTCGACCCGGCCGTTGAAGGCATCCCACTGGCTGATCGGTTTGACCACCACGCTGGCGGCGCTGACCACCGGCGGCGGTGGCGGGGCGTTGTGCGCGACGCTGTTGTCGCACCCGGCGAGCAGGGCGGCCAGCAGCGCCACCCCGGAGAGCCGCTGGCCCAGAGCGACGGCGCGCGTGCGGCCGCCGGCGTTGAACGATGAGTTTGGTTGATTTGCCATTATTTTTATTCCGATGAGTAAGTGCGGTCAGGCCCCATACCCGGCCCTGTTCTCCGGGATTCGCCCCGCGCCGGCGTGCGGTGAGGGGCCGGCTGCGCCATGCAGCGGCGCAACGTTAGGTTTTGAAACACATTGGTGTCACATTAATGTATCAATATCGGTTACATTAATTGGGTGGAGTATAGTGGCGGCTTTCCGGTAAATGCAATAATAAAAATTGCATTTAAAGCGAAACTGTTGCAACGTATGTGCATCGGGCAGAGGGGAACCCTGCCAAATGATGGGAGCATCAGCATGAACACTACGGGCTTTATTACCGATTTGAAGGCGTGGATCGACAACAATCTGGAAGAGAAACTGGATATCAACACCGTGGCGGATCGCGCGGGCTATTCCAAATGGCACCTGCAGCGCATGTTCAAACGCCAGACCGGCTACGCGCTGGGGGAGTATATCCGCATGCAAAAACTGAAAGTGTCGGCGGAGCGCCTGGCCAACAGCGGCGAGCCTATCGTCAGCGTGGCGATTTCGCTCGGCTTCGACTCACAGCAGTCGTTCAACCGCAGCTTCAAGCGCCAGTTCGGCCAAACGCCGGGCGACTGGCGCCGCGCGTTGGCGCAGCCGGCGTCTATGGGGCGCACGCACCACTGAACGGTTGGGCAGTGGGGATAAAAAAGCCTGAATTTGCGTTCGGGCTTTTTTGTTTATGTGGAAGGAGGGATAGATTCGCTGCGCTCACCCTGCGGGCCGCCGTTGGCGGTCCAAAACGCAGGCGTTTTGTCGAACCCTGTCGAGGGTTCTCACCCTCCCGGTTGGTGCGCTATGCATACAAAAAAGCCTGAACGTGAGTTCAGGCTTCTTCGTAGAATATGGCGGTGAGGGAGGGATTGATTCGCTGCGCTCACCCTGCGGGCCGCCGTTGGCGGTCCAAAACGCAGGCGTTTTGTCGAACCCTGTCGAGGGTTCTCACCCTCCCGGTTGGTGCGCTATGCATACAAAAAAGCCTGAACTTTCGCTCAGGCTTTCTCGTTAGAATATGGCGGTGAGGGAGGGATTGATTCGCTACGCTCACCCTGCGGGCCGCCGTTGGCGGTCCAAAACGCAGGCGTTTTGTCGAACCCAGTCGAGGGTTCTTACCCTCCCGGTCGGTGCGTTATGCATACAAAAAAGCCCGAACGCAAGTTCAGGCTTCTTCGTAGAGTATGGCGGTGAGGGAGGGATTCGAACCCTCGATACACTTTCGCGTATACACACTTTCCAGGCGTGCTCCTTCAGCCACTCGGACACCTCACCATATTTTTTGTTGCGAAATCATCGCTGCAACGGGGCGCTACTATAGGGAGTGGGGCCGATCCGGTCAAGAATAATTTCTGTGTTTTTGTTCGTCCGCTCAAGCCGTGCGCACTTTGCTGAAAACTGCGGCGAACGGCAGGGCAGATGTCATGAATAGGCGAGAAAATCAGCGGTAAGGTTCGTGGATAACCGGCGGAAATGAGAATCGCGGTCACAGAGCGGGGGGAGATGCGCTGCGCGCACCCCTCTCGGCGGTGCATCATGCAAAAAAAAAGCCTGGACGCGAATCCAAGCTTTCTCTTTGAATTTGGCGGTGAGAGAGGGGTTGATTCGCTGCGCTCACCCTGCGGGCCGCCGTTGGCGGTCCAAAACGCAGGCGTTTTGTCGAACCCTGTCGAGGCTTCTCGCCCCTCTCGGCGGTGCGCCATGCAAATAAAAAAGCCTGGACGCGAATCCAAGCTTTCTCTTTGAATTTGGCGGTGAGAGAGGGGTTGATTCGCTGCGCTCACCCTGCGGGCCGCCGTTGGCGGTCCAAAACGCAGGCGTTTTGTCGAACCCTGTCGAGGCTTCTCGCCCCTCTCGGCGGTGCATCATGCAAATAAAAAAGCCTGGACGCGAATCCAAGCTTTCTCTTTGAATTTGGCGGTGAGAGAGGGGTTCGAACCCTCGATACACTTTCGCGTATACACACTTTCCAGGCGTGCTCCTTCAGCCACTCAGACACCTCACCGTTTTGTTGTCGAAAACGCTTTGCGCTGTCGACGGGCGCTAATGTAGGAGAATCTGATCTCAGCGTCAACCCTCTTATTTCATTCTCATGACTGTTTAGCCAAACTTGCAGCAATTTGCTGATTTACCGAACGATATTCCCACTCGCGGCCGCCAGCGGGCAGGGCAGGCAGTGGTAAGAATCCATGAAAGACGATCGCTTGACCTTTTTCTGCACAGATAGCTCAATATATCGCCATTGAGGTTGGGTTGTTTGCTGTTATATGCATTAATACTGGATTATTAGTCAGATGTGTCGCTAAATGGAATCATGTCGGCGCGGCGTTTTTGGCAAGGAACATCACGTCGCCGCGCAGATTGCCGGGTGACAGGCCGGCGATATCGCAGACAGGGACAGACTCATTACATAATAATGCAGTAGAGGTTCGTTGTGACTCCTTCAGATGCCATACCGGCGCCGCAAGCGCGCCATGCCATTCCCCCCGGTGCGGGGGCGCTGTTCTTCATCCAAATCTTCGCCACGCTAGGCTTCGCCGTGCTCTACTCCACGCTGGTGCTGTACGCCACCAAGCGATTGGGTTTCAACGAAAGCAGCGCCAACGCCATGATGGGCGTGTTCGGCGCCTTCAACTATGGCCTGCACATGTTCGGCGGTTACCTCGGCGGCCGATTCCTCAGTAACCGTAATCTGTTCGTGCTCGGCATGGTGCTGCAGGTGATCGGCTGCGCGCTGATTGCCGTCGCGGGCGTGTGGGGGCTGTACTGGGGGCTGGCGATGTTCCTGACCGGCAGCGGCCTCAACGTTACCTGCATCAATATGATGCTCACCCAGCGTTTCAAGCCGGACGATGATCGGCGCGAATCGGCGTTCCTGTGGAACTACGCCGGTATGAACCTCGGGTTCTTCGTCGGCTTTACCGTCGCCGGTTATTTCCAACTGACGGAAAACTACCGCGCGCTGTTCCTGTTCGCCACGCTGGGCAACGCCGCGGCGATCGTCGTCGCCGTCTGCCGCTGGCGCATTCTGGCGGATCTCAATACGCCGCTGCGCGAAGCCAGCCGCAGCCAATACCGTTGGCGCATGCTGGTCGGGCTGGCGGTACTGGTGGCGCTGGTGCCGATCATCCGTGTGATGCTGACCCACGCCGAGTTCAGCGGCCACTTCGTGATCGTGCTCGGCGCGCTGATCTTCCTGATGCTGTGCGTGGTGACGCTGCGCCACCATCCGCGCGATGAGCGCCGCAGAATGGCGGCCTATCTGATCCTGGCGCTGGGCTCGCTGGTGTTCTGGGCGCTGTACCAGCTGGCGCCGATGGGGCTGATGCTGTTCTCCGAGCACAACATCAACCTGAACGTTTACGGCATTCAGGTGGCGCCGCAGTGGATCCAGAACATCAACACGCTGGTGATCGTGGTGGGCGGCCCGCTGCTGGCCTGGTGGTTCAACCGCTTGCGCGCTCGCGGTTGCAACATTGACATTCCGCTGCAGTTCTCCGGATCGCTGTTCTGTATCGGGCTCGGCATGCTGGTGCTGCCGCTGGGCATCAGCATGGCGGGCGGCGATGGGCTGGTGGCGTTTAAATGGATCGTCATCAGCTATGTGCTGCAAAGTGTCGGTGAATTGATGATCTCGCCGATCGGTTACGCCATGATCGGCAAGTTGGCGCCTCCGCGCTATCAGGGCGTGATGATGGGCTGCTGGATGATGGTGACCGGCGTCGCCTCGGTGCTGGCGGGCTACGTCTCCGGCCTGATGCCGGAAAACAGTGGCAGCACGCCGCTGCAGACCAACCCCGGCTACAGCGAAATCTTCAGCGCGCTGGGCTGGGGGGCGACGGGCGTCGGCGTGGCGATGCTGATTCTCATTCCGCTGCTGCGGCGCCTTATCCGGCGCGACGGCCCAACTGCCGCCTGATTGGCTAACATGCACAACAGCCCCACTGGTCGGGGCTGTTTTTATTTTGGGCTTTAACGCTTGCATCCGGCGGCGAATCGCGGAAGGCTGGAGGTAAACCAATAAAAACAAACGGGAGCCCGCAGTATGAACATCATTTATTATCATCCCTTGTTTAACGCCCAGGAATGGCTGGCCGGCATCAAGCAACGCCTGCCGCAGGCCGAGATCCGCGAGTGGCAGCGCGGCGACGAGCGGCCGGCCGATTACGCGCTGGTGTGGCGCCCGCCGCATGAGATGCTGGCCAACCGCCGCGATCTGAAAGCGGTGTTCGCCCTCGGCGCCGGCGTCGACGCGATCCTCGATCAGGAGCGCAAACACCCCGGCACGCTGCCTGCCGGCGTGCCGCTGCTGCGGCTGGAGGATACCGGCATGGCGCAGCAGATGCAGGAATACGCGCTGAGCTATGTGCTGCGCTATTTCCGCCGTTTCGACGAGTATCAGGCGCTGCAGCAGCGGCAGGAGTGGCAGCCGCTCGATCCGCACTCGCTGGATGATTTCACCATCGGCATCCTCGGCGCCGGCGTGCTGGGGCAGAGCGTGGCGCACAAGCTGACCGAGTTTGGCTTCAGCGTGCGCTGCTGGAGCCGCAGCGCCAAACAGATCGATGGCGTGCAAAGCTTCGCCGGAGAGGCGCAGCGCGCTGCCTTCCTCGACGGCGTCAAATTGCTGATCAACCTGCTGCCCAATACGCCGGAGACCGTCGGCATCCTCAACCGCGAGCTGTTCGCGCAGCTGAGTTCGGGCGCCTATCTCATCAACATCGCGCGCGGCGCGCACCTGGTGGAAGCCGATCTGCTGGCGGCGCTGGAGCAGGGGCAGCTGGCCGCCGCCACGCTGGACGTGTTCGCCCGCGAGCCGCTGCCGCAGGATCACCCGTTCTGGCGTCATCCGCGTGTCACCATTACCCCGCATATTGCTGCCATCACGTTGCCGCAGCAGGCGATGGATCAGATCGCCGCCAACATCCGCGCGCTGGAGGCGGGGCATGCCCCGGCCGGCGTGGTCGACAGGCAACGGGGGTACTGATCCTTCTGCCGCCGTTCGGTAGCTGATAAGCTGTTATCGTCATCGCGCCTGCCCGTGCCTTTGCGGGCGGCCCTCTGGAAGGAGAAACAATGTACCCCGTTGATTTGCATATGCACACCGTCGCCAGCACCCACGCTTACAGCACGCTGCACGATTACATCGCCGAAGCCCAGCTGAAGGGCATCAAGCTGTTCGCCATCACCGATCACGGCCCGGACATGGCCGATGCGCCGCACTACTGGCACTTTATGAACATGCACGTGTGGCCGCGCCTGGTGAACGGCGTGGGCATCTTGCGCGGCATCGAAGCCAACATCAAAAACCTGCAGGGCGACATCGACTGCACCGGCCCGATGTTGACCGCCACCGACGTAATCATCGCCGGTTTCCATGAGCCGGTGTTTGCGCCGCAGGATAAAGCGTCCAATACTGAAGCGATGATCGCCGCGATGGCGCAGGGGGACGTGCATATCATCAGCCACCCCGGCAACCCGCGCTACCCGATCGACATTCCCGCCGTTGCGGCGGCGGCGGCCAAATACGAGGTGGCGCTGGAGCTGAATAACTCGTCGTTCACCCACTCCCGCAAGGGCAGCGAGGCCAACTGCCGGGCGATCGCCGCCGCGGTGCGCGATGCCGGCGGCTGGCTGGCGCTGGGCTCGGATTCGCACGTCGCCTTTTCGCTGGGTAACTTTGAGCACTGCGAGCGCATTATCGGTGAGGTGGGCTTCCCGCAGGCACGTATTCTCAACGTCAGCCCGCGCCGGTTGCTGGACTTTCTCGAGCGGCGCGGCAAGCCGGCGATTGCGGAATTGGCCGATTTGTGACATCGTCCCGGCAAAATTTTCCGTATTGTATAAGGCATTATCATGAATGAGTTTTCCATTGTCTGCCGCGTGCTGGGTACGCTGTTCTACCGCCAGCCGCAGGATCCGCTGTTGGTGCCGCTGTTCGCGCTGATCAAAGAGGGCAAGCTGCAGCAGCACTGGCCGCTGGAGCAGGATGATCTGTTGAAGCGCCTGCAGCAGGGCTGCGACGTCAACCAGCTGGCGACAGATTTTAACGCGATGTTCGTCGGCAGCGAGTGCAGCGTGTCGCCGTTCCGCTCCGACTACGTCGAAGGCGCCAGTGAAGCGGACGTGCGCACCTTCCTGCAGCAGCGTGGCATGCCGCTGGCGGAGGCGCCGGCCGATCATTTCGGCCAGTTGCTGCTGGCGGCGTCCTGGCTGGAAGATCAGTCGCAGGAAGATGAAGCGCAGGCGCAGATCGCCCTGTTCGACGAGTTCCTGCTGCCGTGGTGCGGCCGCTTCCTCGGCAAAGTGGAAGCCCACGCCACCACCGGTTTTTACCGCACGCTGGCGCTGATGACCCGCGACGCCATCCAGGCGATGCGCGACGAGCTGGCGGAGTACGAGCAGGACGACGAAGCGGGCGACGAAGAAGCGTAACGCCGCAGCTTACCCAGGCGGGCCGCCCGGCCCGCTAAACACAGGTTTGCATCCCCCAGACGTAAATTGACAAAAGATCCCTTAATCTGGCGGTTTACCGTCGGCTCGGCCGCGCCTGCGCGCCGCGCTTTTTCACGCAAGGGGCAGATGATGAAAAGTAACTGGATGCAGCAGATTCAAACGTTGATCGGGCAGAAGGCCGGCGCGATGGGCGGGGCAGAAGGCATCGGCAAGCTGCTGGCGCCGACGGCGCTGGGCGGCCTGGTCGGCGTGCTGTTGGCCAACAAGTCCTCGCGCAAGCTGGTGGGCAAGTTCGGCAAGAATGCGCTGATCATCGGCGGCAGCGCGGCCGTGGGCGCAGTGCTGTGGAACAAGTATAAGCAGCGGGTGAAAGAGACCCATCAGGACGAACCGCAGTTCGGCCTGCAAACCACGCCGGTGGATCTGCGCGCCAAACGCCTGGTGCAGGCGCTGGTGTTCGCCGCCAAGAGCGACGGCCATATCGATGCCGACGAGCAGCGCGCCATCGATCACAGCCTGGCGCAGCTGCAGGTGGGGGAAGAGGCGCAGGGCTGGGTGCAAGAAGCGATCGAGCAGCCGCTCAACCCGGAATTGATCGCCCGCAGCGTGCAAAACGAAGACGAGGCGCTGGAGGTTTACTATTTGAGCTGCCTGGTGATCGACGTCGATCACTTTATGGAGCGCGGCTACCTCGACGCGCTGGCGCAGGCGCTGAAGATCCCGGCGGACGTCAAGCAGGGCATCGAGAGCGACGTCAACGAGAAAAAGCGCGAGCTGGCGTAGCGCCGCTTGGCAAGCCGGGGGGAATCGTGTCACTCTTGCCGCAATCTATGTAAGCGGATGATTTAGCAATGATGACCCCACCGAAAGCGGAAAAACGCCCTTATCCCATCACCATCCACGGCGACACGCGCGTGGATGACTATTACTGGCTGCGCGACGACAAGCGCGCAGACCGCCAGGTGCTGGACTACCTGCAGGCGGAGAACGCCTACACCGATGCGATGCTGAAGCCGCAGCAGGCGCTGCGCGAAACCCTGTACGAAGAGATGGTGGCGCGCATTCCGCAGCAGGAACATTCGGTGCCTTACGTGCGCCACGGCTATCGCTATCAGACGCGCTATGAGCCGGGCAATGAATACGCGATTTCCGTGCGCCAGCCGCAGGCCGAGAGCGAGCGCTGGGAGGTGCTTATCGACGGCAACCAGCGCGCCGAGAATCACGAGTTTTACACCCTGGGCGGGCTGGACGTCAGCCCCGACAACCAGCGGCTGGGGGTGGCGGAGGATTTCCTGTCGCGCCGCCAGTATGACATTCGCTTCAAGAACCTTGCCGACGGCAGTTGGGCGGACGAAGTGCTGGAGAACACCTCCGGCAGCTTCGAGTGGGCCAACGACTCCTCGACGGTGTACTACGTGCGCAAGCACGCCAAGACGCTGTTGCCGTATCAGGTTTATCGTCACGTGGTGGGCAGCGATCCGCAGCAGGACGAGCTGATTTACGAAGAGCTGGACGATACCTTTTACGTCGGGCTGGAGAAAACCACCTCCGAGCGCTTTATCCTGATCCACCTGAGCAGCACCACCACCTCGGAGATCCTGCTGCTGGACGCCGACCGTGCGGACGCCAAGCCGCAGCTGTTCGTGCCGCGCCGCAAGGATCACGAATACGCCATCGATCACTATCACCAGCATTTCTACATCCGCTCCAACAAGGACGGCAAGAACTTCGGCCTGTACCAGAGCGAGCAGGCGGACGAAGCGCAGTGGCAGACGCTGATCGCCCCGCGCGCCGATGTGATGCTGGAGGGCTTCAGCCTGTTCCGCGACTGGCTGGTGGTGGAGGAGCGCAGCGCCGGCCTGACGCTGCTGCGCCAGATCCACTGGCAGACTGGCGAAGAGAAGCGCATCGCCTTCGACGATCCGACTTACACCACCTGGCTGGCGTACAACCCGGATCCGGAAACCGCGCTGCTGCGCTACGGCTATTCGTCGATGACCACCCCGACCACGCTGTACGAGCTGAATATGGACAGCGGCGAGCGGACGATGCTCAAACAGCAGGAAGTGAAGAACTTCACGCCGGAAAACTACCACAGCGAGCGAGTCTGGGTGAAGGCGCGCGACGGCGTCGAGGTGCCGGTCTCGCTGGTGTATCGCCAGGACAGCTTTCAGCGCGGCGCCAACCCGCTGATGGTGTACGGCTACGGCTCCTACGGCAGCAGCATGGATCCGGCGTTCAGCGCCAGCCGCCTGAGCCTGCTCGATCGTGGTTTCGTGTTCGCGCTGGCGCACATTCGCGGCGGCGGCGAGCTGGGGCAGCTGTGGTATGAAGACGGCAAGCTGTTCAACAAGCAGAACACCTTCAACGATTTTATCGACGTGACCGAAACGCTGGTCGCCCAGGGGTACGGCGACGGCAAGCGGGTGTTCGCCATGGGCGGCAGCGCCGGCGGCCTGCTGATGGGCGCGGTGATCAACCAGGCGCCTCAGCTGTTCCACGGCGTGGTGGCGCAGGTGCCGTTCGTCGACGTGGTGACCACCATGCTGGATGAGTCGATCCCGCTGACCACCGGCGAATACGACGAGTGGGGCAACCCGAACGAGCAGGCCTATTACGACTACATCAAGCAGTACAGCCCGTACGATCAGGTGAAGGCGCAGGAATACCCGCATCTGCTGGTGACCACCGGCCTGCACGATTCGCAGGTGCAGTATTGGGAGCCGGCCAAGTGGGTGGCCAAGCTGCGCGAGCTGAAAACCGACGATCGGCAGCTGCTGCTGTATACCGACATGGATGCCGGCCACGGCGGCAAGTCCGGGCGCTTCAAGGCCTATGAGGATATTGCGCTGGAGTATGCCTTCATTCTGGCGCTGGCGGAGTAACGGCATTCGGCGGGCGGCCTGCGCCGCCCGCCGTGTTAGCCAATCAGATAGTATTTCAGCGTGTGTTTCATGTCCGGGCTCAGATCGTCGATGGATTTCAGCATCCAGCGCAGATAGCCAGGATCTTCCTGGGCGATGCGATCGATCTCCTGCCCGCGATACTTGCCGAATTTGAACTTCTTCAGCAGCACCGGTTGTTCGGTGATCTGCACCATTTGCTCCGGCGTCCAGCCCGAATCCTTGATGATGCGTTGCAGCAGCGCGGCGGTGACGTAGCAGTCATACAGCGCGCGGTGCGGGTACAGCGTGGCGTCTGCCGGCAGCTGCACGTCCAGGTTCAGCGCGTAGCGCAGATATTGGTTGCCGTACTTGATGTCCGGATACAGCGTGCGCGCCAGCTTGAGCGTGCAGATCCAGGCGCCGTTCATCTCCGGCAGCACGCCGCGATCGAAAGCGGCGTTGTGCGCCACATAGTAGGGGCTGCCCTGATAGCGGCCGATCGCCACCGCAATACGCGGTTTGCCTTCCACCATCTGTTCGGTGATGTGATGAATCGCCATCGCGTCGAGGCTGATGGGGCGATCCGGGCTGACCAGATCGCTCATCGGGTTGGTCAATTGGCCGTCGAGCAGATCGAGGGAGGCCACTTCCACCACGCCGCCGTCCAGCCCACAGGTCTCGGTATCTATTACGCGTAACGTCATGTTTTCCTCCGCGTTGCCGTCAGGCCTCAGCTTAACCGCCGCAGGCGGCCGTGCCAACCGCACCCAGGTTGTAGGCAATAAAAAACCCGCCTTGGCGGGTTTAATGACGGATGGAAGGGCGCTTACTCACCAGACGGATGCGCTTTTTTGGCGCGTTTCTCCGCACGTTTCTCAGCTGGGGTTTTCAACGGCTTCTTCTTCGCATTCTTTTTGCTATCCATTCCCTTACTCATGATGGCCTCTCGTTACCTATGATTGGGTGGCTTGCTCAGCCATTAACCGCCTAAAGCCAAGAGGATGCAAGCGGCAAAGTGCAGGTTTAGGTTAACCGGCTGTTTGTGCATGAAATTTTGTTTTTGGATGACCGGGTGTTAAAAATAAATATTATGTTATAATGTTACACTTTTGGTGTTGGGAGAGCGCAATGACAGTCATGACGTTACCGGATGCGCAGCAACTGCTGGCCATGCCGGATTCTGATTATATGAACTCGGTTCAACGGGCGTTTTTCCGCCAGCTGCTGCAAGATGAGCGGCAAAAGCTGCTGCTGCACATCGATGAGCTGAAAAAAGAGATCGACGGCGGCGAAGCGACGGGCGATGAAGCCGACAAGGCGGCGCGCGAAGAGGATCTGCGCCTGCTGTTCCGCCAGTTGGATCGCGAAAGCCGCCTGCTGCCGAAAATCGATGCGGCGCTGGCAAGGTTGCAGAACGGCGAGTACGGCTACTGCCGGGAAACCGGCGAACCTATCGGGCTGGCGCGCCTGCTGCTGCGCCCGACGGCGGAACTGAGCATCGAGGCGAAAACCGCGCAGGAGATGCGCGAGCCGCATATGCGCAAAGGTGGCTAACTGAGTTACCGGGGGGCGAATGCGCCCCTCAACCGATCGCGCCTGTGGGCATTTTGCCGGCAGGTCGTTGCGATTTTGAGCAAACGCGCGCCGAGTTCTCGGTGCGCGTTCTAGTTTTCGGGTTTTACCGTTGACCTGCCGGGCGGCTTCCGCTTTGATGAAAGCATGACTCACAGAGAGACGGAAAGCGCCATGGAACAATTACGAGGTTTGTACCCGCCGTTAGCGGCATACGACAGCGGTTGGCTGGACACTGGGGATGGCCACCGGATCTACTGGGAGCTGAGCGGCAACCCGAACGGTAAGCCGGCGGTCTTCATTCACGGCGGGCCGGGCGGCGGCATCTCCCCGCATCATCGCCAGTTGTTCGATCCCGAACGCTACAAGGTGCTGCTGTTCGATCAGCGCGGCTGTGGCCGCTCCCGTCCGCACGCCAGCCTGGACAACAACACCACCTGGCATTTGGTGGCCGATATCGAGCGGCTGCGCGAAATGGCCGGCGTCGATCAATGGCTGGTGTTTGGCGGTTCCTGGGGATCGACGCTGGCGCTCGCCTATGCGCAGACTCACCCGGAGCGCGTCAGTGAAATGGTGCTGCGCGGCATCTTCACCCTGCGCAAGCAGGAGCTGCATTGGTATTATCAGGACGGCGCGTCACGCTTCTTCCCGGACAAATGGGAGCGCGTGCTGTCCATTCTGTCGGATGAAGAACGTAAAGACGTGATCGCCGCCTACCGGCAGCGGCTGACCTCGGCCGATCCGCAGGTGCAACTCGAAGCGGCCAAGCTGTGGAGCGTGTGGGAAGGGGAGACGGTCACGCTGTTGCCGAGCCGCGAATCCGCTTCGTTCGGCGAGGATGATTTCGCGCTGGCGTTCGCCCGCATTGAAAACCACTATTTCACCCATCTGGGCTTCCTGGAGAGCGATGACCAGCTGCTGCGCAACGTGCCGCTGATCCGCCATATCCCGGCGGTGATCGTCCACGGCCGCTATGATATGGCCTGCCAGGTGCAGAACGCCTGGGATCTGGCCAAGGCCTGGCCGGAAGCGGAATTGCATATAGTGGAAGGGGCGGGGCATTCGTATGACGAGCCGGGCATCTTGCACCAGCTGATGATCGCCACCGACCGGTTCGCCGGCAAGTGACGCAAAAAACCCGCCGTAACGGCGGGTTTTGTTATTTGGCCTTCGGCTCGTACGGCAGGCGCGAAAACTTGTGGGATTCCGCGCGGTAGTGCGCCACACGCTCGCGAAAATAGTCGCGCAGTGGTTCCGGCTGTTCGCGCTCCACCACTTCCGGGATCACCGGCATGTTGTAGCGCTCTTTGTACGCCACGCCAGAGGCGGCGAGATCCACGTTCACCCTGTCCATCTCTTCTTTGGACAGCTCGGCCAGATTGTAACCCACGCTATGCTCCTTACTTACTTTGCCGTATTGAACCTGCGCAGAAGGTAATCCACCCGGCGACGCTTGGCAAGCCCGTAGCGCCGCCGCGGCGGACGATATTTTCCAAAGAGTAATGCAATCTATTTATTCTTTTAAATAAGAATGATTCGCTTTTTGATTAAAATAAAAGATGGGAATAATTATCATAATAATTAGCGTGAATTTCTATATGATTTTATGTGTTTGATTTTAAGTAAATAAATAATTAATATTGATCGGGTGTAAATAAGGTGTTTTTATTTTTACGGCAGCAGGGCATAATGCGCGGAAATTAAATTCATGACCTGCAAAATAAAAGGAATCATTATGCTGACGCAAGAAATGACTCAAAAGCTGAATGAGCAACTGAATCTGGAGTTCTACTCCGCGAACCTGTACCTGCAAATGAGCGCATGGTGCAGCGATAAAGGCTTTGAAGGCGCCGCCGCATTTCTTAAAGAGCACTCTCAGGAAGAGATGCAGCATATGCAACGCCTGTTCGACTACCTGAGCGACACCGGCTCTTTGCCGCTGCTGGGCAGCATCGCCGCGCCGCCGGTGGCGTTCGAATCGCTGGCGGACGTGTTCCAGCAGACCTACGAACACGAACAGCTGATCACCCGTCAGATCAACGAACTGGCGCACGCCGCCATGACCGCACACGATTATTCCACCTTCAACTTCCTGCAGTGGTACGTGGCGGAGCAGCACGAAGAAGAGAAACTGTTCAAATCCGTGCTGGATAAGCTGGCGCTGGTGGGCACCAGCGGCAAAGGCCTGTTCTTCATCGACAAAGATCTGAAGAAAATGGGCGCGATGGGCCAGGGCGGCAACGGCCAGGCTTAATTCGCACCAGAATATCGGAAAACCGCGCGCGGGCGAGCCTGACGCGCGGTTTTTTTTACCCTGCGTTTATCGCGGTTATGCGGCGATACGTGCTGCCGGATCGCAAAATGCCAGTGATGCGCTCGACTTGCCGCAGCGCGGTCGTTATGATTTACCGCGATACGCTACAGGGATGGTAGAGTCAAAACAGCGGGTTAGCCGATACAACCCGTTTTTCTGTTTACCCGTGGCGCAATCATTTGCGGTGGGTTGGGGCCGCTGATACATCGCCTTGGCTGTGGCCTTAACCCTTATGACCCTCTTTTACTGTTAAGGGATACCACTGTGATCGGTAAAATTCGTTCCTCTTGTCGCCTGCTTTCCACCGTTTTCGTCCTGTTCGTCGGCCTGTCTTCGCAGCAAGCGCTGGCGCACGCCCACCTGAAAGTGGAAACGCCGAAGGCCGACGCCAGCGTCAGCCCGGCGCCGAAGGCGCTGACCCTCAGCTTCTCCGAAGGCATCGAACCGAACTTCAGCGGCGTGAAAATCACCGGCCCGGACAACGCCGTGGTGAAAACCGGCAAACTGCAGCTCGATCCGAACAACAACACCCAGGTCAATGTGCCGATCGAAGGTGAGTTGAGCGCGGGCAAATACAACGTCAGCTGGCATGTGGTTTCGGTCGACGGGCATAAAACCAAAGGCCAGTACAGCTTCACCGTAAACTGATCGTGAGTCTGGCGACCCTGTTCGTTCTGTGTCGCTTGGTGCACTTTGCGGCGGTGATGCTGATGTTCGGCATCAGTCTGTTCACCGCCTTACTGTCACCGCAGCGCCTCTCCCCGATCCTCTCCCGCGATGTGCGCCCGCTGCTGCTTGCCGGCACCTGGATTGCCGGGCTTTCCGCCGTGGCGCTGCTGGCCATTCAGGCTGGGCAAATGGGCGACGGTTGGGAAGACGCCTGGCGGCTGGAGGTCTGGTGGGCGGTGCTCGGCACCACCTTCGGCGAAGTGTGGCGCTGGCATCTGGGCCTGTCGCTGCTGGCGATCCTGAGCCTGCTGCTGCCGGAACGGCCGCGTGCGCAGGCGTTGGCGCTGTGTTCGGTACTGCTGCTGGTGAGCCTGGCGTTTATCGGCCACGCGGCGATGCACGAAGGCGCGCTGGGCGCGCTGCACCGCGCCAACCACGCAGTGCACCTGCTGGCCGCCGGCTACTGGTTCGGCTGCCTGGCGCCGCTGCTGGTTTGCCTGCGCTATCTGCAGCCGCCGCAGTGGCGCAGCGACGCCATCACCACGCTGATCCGTTTTTCGCGCTGGGGGCACCTGGCGGTGGCGGCGGTGATCGTCACCGGTATCGTCAACAGCCTGATCATTCTCGGCGGTTGGCCGCTCAACCTCGGTTCGCCTTATCAGCGCCTGCTGCTGATTAAAACCGCGCTGGTGGCGCTGATGGTGATGGTGGCGCTGGCCAATCGCTACGCCATCGTGCCGGCGATGAGCCGCGTGCCGGCGCTGGCGCAGCGCGGCGTGGTGCTGGCTTGCTGGCTCGAAGTCGGGCTGGGGGTGGCGGTGCTGCTGCTGGTCAGTTTATTTGCAACCTATGCGCCGGTTTGACATTTCGGCTTGCCGCAACCGGGCAAGCTGCGGGAAAATCGACGTGAATAGCAACCTTAAGGCCAACACATGAAATCGGTATTACTCGGCATTACGCTGCTGGCAACCGCGACCGGCGCGCTGGCGGCAGACAAACTGGTGAACATCACCAAACTGGAATACGGCAAACAGTGGGCGTTCACCAAGGAAGAAGTGACGCTGCAGTGCCGCAGCGGCGGCGCGCTGTTCGTGCTGAATAACAGCACCCTGATGCAATACCCGCTCAACGACGCAGCGGAGCAGCAGGTGAAGAAGGGCCATCAGCGCGCGCAGCCGCTGGAGGTGCTCCTGCTGGACGACCCTGCCGAACCGGGGAAAAAAATGAGCCTGGCGCCGTTTATCGAACGCGCCGAGAAGCTGTGCGCTGACTAACCGCTTGTTTGCCAACGCCTTGCCCAGCGCGCGCGGATTGATGCGCATTTGCCGCATAGTTATTTCGTCACGAAACTATCACGCGGCCGCCGGGCGGCTGGCAAAACTGGCGCGGTAGGCTACTCTTAAAGTGCACGGCTGAACAAGCCCTGCATTAAATGCCAACTTTTAGCGCACGGCTCTCTCCCAAGAGCCATTTCCCTAGACCGAATATAGGAATCGTATTCGGTCTTTTTTTGTGTGATTGATTTATAAGGGAATTCCACTTAAAGCGCCAATAAAACTTTGGTTTCTCTTTCCAGTCGTAACACCTCAGCTCCGCACTCCTCACCCGCACATATCGCTAATTTAGCCGCACCAAAAGTCATTACGTCATTTATGGCGCTGATAAGCTCCGGTCATTGCTCCCATCACCGGTTAAATGAGAGTGGCATTATGGGGAATATCAAGGCATTAAGCGTTATAAAAGGAAACCTGTGTTGAACGATCGGTTGAGCCAGTTGAAGAGGGTGTTGCCCGCCTATCTTGAGGCGTGGCGTGAGGGCGCTTTACCCTCTGACTGGGGGCAGGTGGCTAATCCTGAAGTGGTTGCCGCCCTGTTGGCGGAGTGGGAGGCGCTGAGCGAATTGGCGTCGCTGTTCGAAACCGCGACTGAAACCCCAACCGATCCCGCCGCGTTTTGGCAGGCGCGCGCCGAGCTGATGGCGCAGCGCAATCGTGAGCTCAGTGCCCAACTGGCGACGCCAATCCGTTTGCCCGGCGCACGGGTAGCCTTCTTTGGCTATGTGAAAACGGCGGTGATGGACGCCAGGCAGGTGAAGGCGGCAATTCGCGATGCCGGTTTTACCATTGCGGGCGACAGCCAAAATGAGAACACGGCTTAGCGCGGCTTCTTCTCAAATTTCTCGGCAAAAAAGAACCGCAGCAATTTATGGGTCCACAGCAGCATTGCGCCGACCACCACCAGCGAGACGACGAAATGCGACAGGTTTTTCGGCGCGGCGTAGCCGTGAGTAAAAGAAACCCCGGCGCCGCTGAGCAGCAGGGTGGCGATCCAAAAGCCGAGTAGCAGGCACAAGGTACGGAACAGTTTAAACATTGTTATCACCGAAATGCTGAAAGCGCCGACTGAACGGAAAGACTCAGCCGGAGCTCTGATTAGTTAAAACAGCTGAGCGTGAGCAGGTATTGCCGCCTTTATTGCTGTGCTGCTGCTGTTGTTCTTGTTGCCACCGTTGTTGTTGACGCGTCCATTGCTGCCGCGGTTGTTGGCAAAGTTACCTGCGCCGGCGATCAGGTGAAAATATTTAGCCTCGATCTCTTGCATAAAACTCCCTCTTTATCGATTCGGTTAAATGGCGTATAGCTTGCGCAAGCCAGCTGTTTTTAACAGAAAAAACGGCGGGGATAATTACCGGTTCGGATAAGAACAGGGGATTTATTTGCAGGTATTTACCAGGCTGATAAGCGTGCCGGAGATTGATATTCCTGCGTGAGTCATTTCGCTTAACAAGACGTTCTTTACGATGAATGGCGCCACCACCGGCACGCAGCAAGGTTCAATTCATCCAGTCAATTTGTTAGGATCGCCCGACCTACATGACTATTGGTGCAGTACATTGAAAATTAAAGCGTTGTTATTTGTTACGTTGGCCGCACTGGCCGGCTGCAGCCAGGAGGGAACCTCGATGAATCAGCCCGCAAACGAGAAAGGCGGCCAAACGGAAGTGTTGCTGGTGAACAGCGCGCTGGTGGACTGCGTGGGCGTCGCCCCGATGAAGTGCATGCAGGTGCGCCGCTCCGCGCAGCAGCCGTGGGAGTTGTTCTATACCGGCATCGAAGGTTTCACCTTCGAACCGGGCTATCAGTATCGGCTGAAAGTGCGCGTTACTCCGGTAGAGAACGTGCCGGCCGATGCCTCATCGCTGCGTTACACGCTGATTGAGCAGTTGGAAAAGAACAAGGCGTGACCCTCGACAGGCCGGGTAATCGCAATCCGGCCTGCCATGATTATCCCTTTACCATCATGACATGCCTCGGCGGTGGGCTTGCCGACTGGTCTGTTCACTGCGCTTGTTTTCGTACTTTCTTAAGTATATTGAGAAAATCAGGTATATTGTCCTTCGGTTTTTAGCTACCAAGAAAAAATTACTATGATTATCAAACCTAAAATTCGTGGTTTTATCTGCACCACCGCTCACCCGGCAGGCTGTGAAGCCAACGTCCGTGAGCAAATCGCCTACGTTAAGTCGCGCGGCGAACTGAAAAACGGGCCTAAAAAGGTGCTGGTCATTGGTGCATCCACCGGTTACGGTCTGGCCTCGCGCATCAATGCCGCTTTCGGCAGCGGTGCGGCCACCATCGGCGTATTTTTCGAGAAGCCTGGCAGCGAAGGCAAAACCGGTTCCGCCGGTTGGTACAACTCCGCCGGTTTCGACAAGGCAGCTAAAGAAGAAGGCCTGTACGCGAAAAGCATCAACGGCGACGCATTCTCCAACGAGTGCCGTCAGACCGTGATCGATCTGATCAAAAAAGACCTGGGTCAGGTTGACCTGGTGGTTTACTCGCTGGCTTCGCCGGTGCGTAAGATGCCGGAAACCGGCGAAGTGGTGCGTTCCGCACTGAAGCCGATCGGCGAACCGTACAAATCCGTCGCGCTGGACACCAACAAAGACGTGCTGGTTGAAGCCGTGGTCGAGCCGGCCAACGAGCAAGAAATCGCCGACACCGTGAAGGTGATGGGCGGCCAGGACTGGCAGCTGTGGATGGACGCGCTGGACGAAGCGGGCGTGCTGGCGGATAACGCGCAGTCTGTCGCTTACTCCTACATCGGCACCGATCTGACCTGGCCAATCTACTGGCACGGCACGCTGGGCAAGGCGAAAGAAGATCTGGATCGCGCGGCGCACGCCATCAACCAGAAGCTGCAGGCCAAAGGCGGCGCGGCTTACGTTGCGGTGCTCAAGTCGGTGGTGACTCAGGCTTCCTCCGCCATTCCGGTGATGCCGCTGTATATCTCCATCGTGTTCAAAATCATGAAGGAGCAGGGCATTCACGAAGGCTGCATCGAGCAGATCCAGCGTCTGTTCGCCACCAAGCTGTACAGCGGCGCGGCGCCGGACACCGACGAGAAACACCGCCTGCGTCTGGATGACTGGGAACTGCGCGACGAAGTGCAGGAAACCTGCCGTGCCATCTGGCAGCAGCTGAACGACAACAACATCAACGAACTGACCGATTACCAGGGCTACAAGGCGGAATTCCTGCGCCTGTTCGGCTTTGGTCTGCAGGGCGTTGACTACGACGCCGATCTGAGCGGCGAAGCCAACTTCGACGTGATCGAGCTAGTCTAAGCGCGTCGAGCGGTCAAACAAGGTCGGGTTAGCCCGGCCTTTTTTATTGCCTGCGAATTATCGGGTGGCTAAGCGAAAATGTTTATTTCAGGTTAATAGGTTAACCAGGTGATTAACATCGGCGGGCGGATGGTGAAATAACGGCGGTTATTAAACTAAAGAAAGTCATTTTTTTATTTACCCTTGCCGCCAGCTGCGAGTATTTTATTTCCTTTAAGGAGAAAATTATGACATGGCGTTTTTGGGCACCGGTACCGTTATTATTGTTGAGCGCTTGCAGCGCGATTCAGCCGACGTCGACGTCCCCAGACTGGTCTCAGCCGCAGCCTGCCACGCGGGAGCAGCGGCAACGCATCATGGCGGGTGAGTCCGCCTCCTCGGTATTACATGAAGGAAACGTCGGCATTGGCGGCACCTTTGATGGGGCGAAAATATTCGATCGTTAAGCCGCTAAATATATTCAGCCAAATTAATGCGCGCATTCTGCCGATATTGTCGGAGGGTTTACCTTTCCTGCGTTATTCTGCCGTGGCCCAACCATTCATTGCGTTAACAGACAATTCGTTTTCCTTATAGGGAACCGCCGGTTTATTTCGGCGTAATCAAAGGAGTTGCCCATGGCGAAGGAGATGGCCGCGATCTTTCTCTTGCTGTTGCTGCCGTTAAGCCAAAGCGCCGGCGCGGCGCGTTACGACAGGCCGTGCGAAGGCGTGTCGCCGGTGCTGTTTCAAAAGCGCCTGAAAGCGTTGGCGCAGGATTTGCGGCAGGAAATGAGTGAGGAAGCGACGCCGACAGAGCGCGATGCGGAGGAGCTGGCGCGCTTGGCGGAGTGCGGTATCGAGCCCGGCAAAGCGCCCGTCACCGGCGGGCAGCGCGCGCCCCGTTCAGAGGAAAAACCGCCGGCATCGCCAAACGGTTGTTGAGCCGGCGTGCGCGCAGAGTCAAGCGATGTAAAAGGAGTCATTGATGAAAAGGATAGTGTTGGCCGGTTCGGCCTTGTGTAGCTGCTGCTTCGCGCAGGCGCGGGTGGATTTGGAATACCATGCGGCGCCGCCGAAGGACAGTAAGGTCACCGAGGAGTACCAGAAAAAGCGCGACGCATTGCGCCACAAGGTGTGGAATGTCGATAACCTGACGCTGGCCAACGAGCAGGCGATTGCGCGCGAACAGCAGCGCGAGGCGGCAGAGACCGCCGAGCGGCAGCAGCGGAACCTGGAGCAGCAGCAGAAAAAGCAGCGCTGCCTGCGGAGACACTCGAAAGATCCTCACCGCGAGGCGAAGTGTTACACGCACAGCTTCTAACATTAATCGTCCGGGCGCCATCAGCGCCCGGCGTCGTTTAGGCCGGGCGGCAATGCTCCTTCAGCATGGCGATCGCGTCCGGTTTCAGCTGATACAGATAGACCGGGCGGCCGGTGGCGCCGTACAGAATACGGGTGCCGAGAATGCCGCTCTCCGCCAGATAGATGAGGTACTTGCGGCAGGAGACCCGCGAAATGCCGATGGCGTTGGCCAGATTGTCGGTGGAAAACTCGTTATCGTGCTGCTGTTCGATCCACTCGCAGACCGTGCTCAGGGTGATGCTGGTCAGGCCCTTCGGCAGCTTTTTGCTCTCTTGGCCGCCGGGCTGGCGGCGCAGCAGGCTGTCGACGTCGGCCTGCGAAAACTCGCGCTGCGCCAACAGCTGCGACTGCTGCCGGTAGTGGCTCAGCGCCTCCTTGAAGCGGCTGAACTGGAACGGCTTGATCAGATAATCCACCACCCCGTAGTGCAGCGCTTTTTGCACCGTGTTCACGTCGCTGGCGGAGGAGATGATGATCACGTCGGTCTTCTCGCCGAGCTCGCGCAGGCCGGGCAGCAGATCCAGCCCGTTCTCCTGCTGCATGTAGATATCCAACAGCACCAAATCGATGCTGACGCCGGCATCGGCCAGCAGCGCGCGCGCCTGGCTCAGAGTGGCGACCGTCGCCTGGCAGTGAAAACCGCCGACCTGGCTCAGGTAGTATTTGTTCAGCTCCGCCACCATCGGGTCGTCGTCGACAATCAGTACGTTAATCATGGGTTCTGCTCTTGGCCTGATAGGGAAGGTGCACGAAAAATTGGGTCAGCTCGCCCGGTTCGGACTCGAAATCGATGCTGCCGCCCAGTTTCTCCAGATGGCTGCGGATCAGCGCCAGGCCGATGCCGCGTCCGGTTCCCTTGGTGGAAAATCCGTGTTCGAAGATGCGCGCGCCGATCGCCGGATCGATGCCGGGGCCATCGTCGCTGACGATACAGTGTAATTGATCGTCGTGATGATGGAAGCTCAGGCCGATCTCGTGGCCCTCAACGCCGTCGATGGCGTCGATGGCGTTTTCGATCAGGTTGCCGAGCACGCTGATCAGCACGTGGGTGGTTTCCGGATCGTCGGTTTCCGGCAGCAGGCTGGTTTCCTCGATGGTCAGCTCAACACCGGCTTCGTGGGCGCGGCTGATTTTGCCGATGAAGAAGCCCGCCACTTCCGGCGAGTGGATCTTGCGCAGCAGCGCGCCGATCTCTTCCTGATAGTTGCTGGCGGTGTTGATGATGTAGTTTTCCAACTGCTGATAGGCCTTCATGTGCAGCATGCCGAGTATCACATGCAGCTTGTTCATAAATTCGTGCGACTGCACCCGCAGCGCATCGGCGTAGTGCGCCATGCCGCTCAGCCGCTGCAGCAGGCGGCTGACCTCGGTCTTGTCGCGGAAGGTGGCGATGGCGCCGGTCACCTGGCCGTTGACGATCACCGGCACGGTATTGGTCAGCAGTTCGCTGCCGTTGAAGCCGATCTGCCGATCGCGCAGCGGTTGGCCGCTGGCCAGCACCTCCGCCAGATGCAGCTGCGCCGGCCAGTGCTTGCTGGCGGCTTCCAGCAGCAGGTTTTCCACCGGGCCGCTCTGCCGCAGCAGGCGCTTGGCTTCGTCGTTGACGATGGTGATGCGGGATTCATTATCGACCGCGATCACGCCTTCTTTAATCGACTGCAGCATGGCGTTGCGCTGTTCGAACAGGTTGGAGATTTCGTAAGGCTCGAAACCCAGCATGATGCGTTTGAGCGCAGAGACCAGGAAGAAGGTGCCCAGGCTGCCGACCAGGGCGGCGAAGGCGATGGTCCAATAGATGATCCAGCGGCTCTCCGCCACCACCCGCTGCACGGTGTCCAGCGCGATGCCGAGCGCCACCACGCCGATTTGCTGTTTCTGCGCGTCATACACCGGCACGAACACCCGCAGCGCCGGGGCCAGCGTGCCGCGGTTGATGGCGCTGTTGACGTGGCCTTGCAGCGCGGGTGCCAGATCGTCGCCGATAAAATGCTTGCCGATCAGCCAGGGTTTGGGGTGCGAATAGCGGATGCCCTGCATATCCACCACCACCACGAACAGCAGCTCGTTTTGATGGCGCACCTGCTCGGCGAAGCGCTGAATGGCGCCGCTTTGGTCACGCTGCTGCAGGCCGTCGACCACGGTGCTGGAGAGCGCCAGCGTATTGGCGACGGCGATGGCTTTCTGCTGCAGCTGATCTTGCCCCTCGCGGCTCATCTGCACGAAAAACAGCGCGAACACCACCAGCAGCACCGAAGCGATGATGGCGGACACCATCAGCGTGATGGAGGTGCTCAGCTTGAGCGGCACCCGTTGTTTTGGCATGGCGGTTCTCCGAATGGCGATATCACGGCGTATTCTAGCGAGGAATGAGGCAAGCTGCAGTTACCGGCAGCAGGTTATAGCATGCTGCCGGGGAGCGGGGGGCTTATTTTAGTTACAAAAGCGGGTCACTGCTGGTGGTAGATCTCCAGCGCCTGTTGGCCGCTGGCGCCCTGATGGATGATTGCCATCAACGCGCGCACCACCTGCGACGGATTGCTGTGTTGATAGACGTTGCGGCCGTAAACCATGCCGGAGGCACCCTGGGCCATCAGCGCGGCGGATTTCTCCAGCACCGGCCCCAGCTCCCCCTTGCCGCCGCCGCGCACCAGCGTCGGGCAGCGCGCCGCTTCCACCACGCGGTGAAAATCTTCCACCCGCTCGGTTGGATCGGCCTTGATGATGTCGGCCCCCAGTTCGCGCGCCAGCCGCACCAGCGGCACGATCTTCTCCACGTCGCCGAGCGAGCCGTAGGCGGCGCCCTGGCCGGCCGGCGCCATCACCAGCGGTTCGATCATCAGCGGCATGGCGTAGCGATCGCAGGCGTGGCGCAGGCGGCCGATGTTCTCCACGCACTGGCGGAAAATGCCGGGCTCATCCGGGATCATATACAGATTGACCACCACCGCGGCGGCGTCCATTTGCAGCGCCGCCAGGATTGGCGCCTCCGGATTGTGCAGCACTGCCCACATCTCGCGGTGGCGGGCGGCGTTATAGGCGTTGCCGACGTCGGTGCGTATCACCAGCGCCGGTTTTTCGCGCTGCGGCGCGCGCTGCAGCAGATCCGCCTGGCCGTAGTTGACCTGAATGGCGTCGGGGCGCGCGGCGATCAGGTTGCCCATCACCCGTTCGATATCTTCCAGGCCGATCAAGAAATCCGGTTCGTTGGCGATGCCGTGATCGATCGCCACGTCCAGGCACTTGCCGTTGTTGAACAGGCGGTTCATCCGCACCTTGCTGCTGAGCTGCATGTCAGGTCCTCCTGAGATAGGGATATGTCCATTATTGCCGAGTAAGGATGGTCGGGAAACGCGGAAACCGCAAACTGCGCGGCCGCTCGCAGTTTTTGCCGGCGCACGAAAGGGGAACGCTCGCCAGCGGCTTGCACTTCATTTGTTAGATCCGTGTCATGTTTTTGTTAATAAGCCATTCCAAAATGCATGTTTCGCTTGTTTGGGTTAAAAAGTTTCAATAACCTAAATTATGAAATAAACATTTAAAAAAGCGGTAAAGACGCCGTTTGTTGTGCCAGGGGTTTATTTCAATTGGTTGTTTTTAATCTGTTTTGAGACATCGATCACCATTTTTACAACGGCCTTGATACGGCGATAACGCGGTAAATTCGCCGTATCAAAGGGATAACACCGACCGTATTGTTGTTTGAATGTAAAAAATATTTTTCATTAGCTGTCAACCAACAGACCTCTTCATTCTAACGATTAAAGGGTAACGAACATGAAGCTGAAGAAACTGATCGCCGCCTCGGTACTGATGTGCATGCTGCCGGCCAGCGTGCTGGCGAAAGACATCAAGATCGGCGTTTCCATGGCTTACTTCGATGACAACTTCCTCACCATTCTGCGCCAGTCGATGCAAAACAAAATGAAGGCCGACGGCAACGTCAGTGGCCAGTTCGAAGACGCCAAGGGCGACATCGCGCAGCAAATTCAACAAATCGAAAACTTCGTCAGCCAGGGCGTCGACGCCATCATCCTCAACCCGGTGGATACCCAGGGCGTCAAGCCGATGATCAAGCTGGCCGAGAAGGCCAAGATCCCGCTGGTGTTCGTCAACCGCAAGCCGGAAGTGGCGCTGCCGGCCGGCATGGCCTACGTCGGCTCCGACTCCAAGCTGGCCGGCAAGCTGCAGATGGAGGAACTGGCCAAGCTGATGAACGGCAAGGGCAACGTGATGATCCTGATGGGCGAGCTGTCGAGCGAAGCCACGCGCGACCGCACCCGCGGCGTGGAAGAGGTGGCGGCCAACTACCCCGGCATCAAGATTATCGATAAGCAAACCGCCAAATTCTTCCGCAAAGAGGCGGTAGACGTCACCACCGACTGGATTTTGTCCGGCCAGCAGATCGACGCCATCGCCTCCAACAACGACGAAATGGCCATCGGCGCTATTTTGGCGCTGAAGCAAGCCAAGAAATCCGGCGTGCTGGTGGCCGGCGTTGACGGCACGCCCGACGCGCTGGAGTTCATCAAGAAGGGCGATCTGGCGCTGAGCGTGTTCCAGGACGCCAAAGGCCAGGGCGAAGGCGCGGTGCAGACCGCCGTTCAACTGGTGAAAGGCGAGAAAGTGGAGAGCAACGTGCTGATCCCTTACCAGCTGATCACCCAGGCCAATTACCAGCAATTCGCCGATAAAAACAAGAAATAAGCCTTGAAGCCCGCCGCGGGCGCCGGTGTGGGGCGCGCGCGGCGGAAAACGTGGGTCAGTGCGGAGGTAAGCGGTATGTACCCTTATGTTCTTGAGGCCGAAGGCATCAGCAAGCAGTTCCCCGGCGTCAAAGCGCTGGATAAGGTCTCGATTAAAATCAAACCCGGCAGCGTGCACGCGCTGATGGGGGAAAACGGCGCGGGCAAATCGACGCTGATGAAATGCCTGATCGGCATCTACCACCCGGACGAAGGCTCGATCAAAATCAAAGGCCGGCCGGTCACCTTCAGCGACACGCTGCAGGCGCTGCATTCGGGCATTTCCATGATCCACCAGGAGCTGAACCTGGTGCCTTACATGACGGTGGCGGAAAACATCTGGCTGGGGCGCGAGCCGGCGCGGCTGGGGTTCGTCAACCACGAACAGCTGAACGAACAGACCCGCGAACTGCTGGCGCGGCTGAACATCAAACTGCAGCCGGACACGCTGGTGGGCGAGCTGAGCATCGCCAATCAGCAGATGGTGGAGATCGCCAAGGCGGTGTCCTACAACGCCGACGTGCTGATCATGGACGAACCGACCTCGGCGCTGACCGAAGGCGAAGTGGTGCACCTGTTCGCCATCATTCGCGAACTGCGCGAGCAGGGCAAAGGCATCATCTATATCAGCCACAAGATGGACGAGATCTTCGCCATTACCGACGAAGTGAGCATTTTCCGCGACGGCACCTTCATCGCCTGCGACAAAACCGAAAACCTGACCAAACAGTCGCTGATCACCATGATGGTGGGGCGCGAACTGACGCAGATGTTCCCCAAATTCAACAACAATATCGGCGAGGAAGTGCTGCGGGTGGTGGGGCTGCGCCGCAGCGGCTGGTTCCAGGATGTGTCGTTCAGCGTCAAGCGCGGCGAGATCCTCGGCGTCGCCGGGCTGGTGGGCGCCGGGCGCAGCGAAGTGATGGAAAGCCTGTTCGGCATGCACCCGGCGGACGGCGGCGAGGTCTTTATCGAAGGCCAGGTAGTGAAAGTGGACTCCCCGGCGAAGGCGATCGAGAGCGGGCTGGCGTTTCTCACCGAAGACCGCAAGAAATCCGGCCTGTTTCTGGTGCTGTCGGTGGTCGAGAACATGAGCATCGTCAACCTGTCGGAATACATCGGCAAGAACGGTTTCGTCAGCCACGTGCAGATGGCCAAAGACTGCATGGATCAGATTAAAAAGCTCAACATCAAAACGCCGACTATGGATCAGATCATCAATAACCTCAGCGGCGGCAACCAGCAGAAGGTGCTGATCGCGCGCTGGCTGCTGGCGCAGCCGAAAATCCTGATCCTCGACGAACCGACGCGCGGCATCGACGTGGGGGCGAAAGCGGAAATCTACCGCCTGATCAGCGAGCTGGCCAACCGCGGCGTCGCCATCATTCTGGTTTCCTCCGAGCTGCCGGAGATCCTCGGCATGAGCGACCGGGTGATGGTGATGCACGGCGGCCGCATCACCGGCATTTTGGACAAAGACGACGCGGACCAGGAGAAGATCCTGGCGCTGGCCTCAGAATAACGAAGGGTGAACATCATGAGTAACGTAAAGATTGAGAAGCCGCTCTCCGCCGATTCAACGGGCAAGGGAACGCTGTTCTCCGGGCTGAGCGGCAAAATGCCGAAGGATACCGGCATCTTCATCGTGATGATCGGCATCGCGCTGATCTTCGAAATCCTCGGCTGGTACATGCGCGATCAGTCGTTCCTGCTGAATCCGAACCGCCTGCTGTTGATCGTGCTGCAGGTGGCGATCATCGGCATCATTGCGGTGGGCGTCACCCAGGTGATCATCACCACCGGCATCGATCTCTCCTCCGGCTCGCTGATTGCGCTGACCGCGGTGGTGGCGGCCAGCCTGGCGCAGACCTCGGACAGCATCTCGCCGATGTACCCGGGGCTGCTCGATCTGCCGGCGGCGATCCCGATCGGCGCGGGGATTGGGGTGGGCATCGTCTGCGGTTTTATCAACGGCTTCCTGATCACCCGCACCGGCATTCCGCCGTTCATCGCTACGCTGGGGATGATGGTGTCGGCGCGCGGCCTGGCGCAGTACTACACCAAGGGCAACCCGGTCAGCTTCCTGTCTGACGGCTTCACGTCAATCGGCCAGGGCGCAATGCCGGTGATCATCTTCCTGGTGATCGCGGTGATCTTCCATATCGCGCTCAAGCATACCCGCTACGGCAAATACATCTACGCCATCGGCGGCAACATGACCTCGGCGCGGGTTTCCGGCATCAACGTCAACAAGTACCTGGTGACGGTTTACACCATCGCCGGCGGCCTGGCGGGGTTGGCGGGCGTGGTGCTGGCGGCGCGCGTCAGCAGCGGCCAGTCGAGCATGGGGATGTCGTATGAGCTGGACGCCATCGCCGCGGCGGTGATCGGCGGCAGCAGCCTGATGGGCGGCGTCGGGCGCATCACCGGCACGCTGATCGGCGCGGTGATCCTGGGCCTTATCAAAAGCGGCTTCACCTTTATCGGCGTCGACTCTTACATTCAGGACATCATCAAGGGCGTGATTATCGTCGCCGCCGTGTCGATCGACATGCGGCGCAACCGCAAAAAACACTGATTGCCGTGAATTGCCGCCGGTGCCAGGGTTGGCCGGCGGCGTTTTTTTTACCTGGGGGGCACATCATGAACTACCTGAAAGGGCTGTGGCTGGCGGTGGCGCTGTGCGCGTCTACCCCGGCATGGGCGCAAACCATCGGCGTGTCGATGGCCTATTTCGACCAGAACTTCCTCACCATCATCCGCCAGGCGATCGACAAGGAGGCCAAGGCGCGCGGCATCACCGTGCAGTTTGAGGACGCGCGCGGCGACGTCGGCCGCCAGACCGATCAGGTGCAGAGCTTTATCAGCGCCGGGGTGGACGCGATTATCGTCGATCCGGTCAACTCGGCCAGCACGCCGGTGATGACCAAAATGGTGCAGGCCGCCGGCGTGCCGCTGGTGTACGTGAACCGCACGCCGGGCGACGCCAAACTGCCGCAGGGCGTGGTGTTCGTCGGCTCCGACGAGCGGGAATCCGGCACGCTGCAGATGGAAGAGCTGGCGCGGCTGGCCGGCTATCAGGGCAACGTGGCGGTGATGATCGGCAACCTGACCGACGCCGGCGCGCTGCAGCGCACCAAAGACGTGGAGCAGGTGGTGAGCAAGTACCCGAAAATGAAGGTGGTGCAGAAGCAGAGCGCCAACTATTCACGCAGTGAAGGCATGGATCTGATGATGAACTGGCTGACCAACGGCGAAGCGATCGACATCGTCGCCGCCAACAACGACGAGATGGCGATCGGCGCAATCATGGCGCTGCAGCAGGCGGGCAAGGCGGACAGGAAAGTGCTGATCGGCGGCATCGACGCCACGCCGGACGGCCTCAAGGCGCTGGCCTCCGGCAAGATGCAGGTCACGGTGTTCCAGGACGCGGTCGGCCAGGGCAAAGCCTCGGTCGATGTGGCGCTGCGCATGATCAACGGGGAAAAACTCGAACCGTATTACTGGATCCCGTTCGAGCTGGTGACGCCGGCCACGATGCAGAAGTATGCGGCCAGGCCGTGAGTTAACCGTCAGATTCGCGTTGCCGGGGCGCTGCTTGCAGCGCCTTTTTTATTGGCGTCAGTTACATGTCCGCTTGCGGCCAGCGCGGTGCCGGATCTTGCTTCACACTGAGGATCTTTAAACCGTGTGAGGATGAGCGATGAACGCATTAAACGGCAAGGTGGCGGTGATCGGCGGCGCCAGTTCGGGGATCGGCAAAGCGGCGGCGCTGCTGTTCGCCCGCCAGGGCGCAGCGCTGGTGTTGGGCGCGCGGCGCGAGCCGCTGTTGGCGGAGCTGGTGGAGGACATTCGGCGCGAGGGCGGCCGGGCGCTTGCGGTGGCGGGCGACGTGCGCGACGAAGCCTTCGCCGAACGGCTGACGGCGACTGCGGTCGACGAATTCGGCGGGCTGGATATCGCCTTCAACAACGCCGGCACCTTGGGGCCGCTGGGGCCGTCGCTGGCGTTGAGTGCCTCAGAGTGGCGCGAGGTGCTGGAAACCAACCTGTCCAGCGCCTACTACGGCGCCAAATATCAAATCCCCGCCATGCTGGCGCGCGGCGCGGGCTCGGTGATTTTCACCTCCACCTTCGTCGGCCACACCGCGGCGTTTCCCGGCACGGCGGCCTATGCGGCCGGCAAGTCGGGGCTGATCGGCCTGACGCAGGCGCTGGCGGTGGAATTCGGCGGGCGCGGCATTCGGGTGAACGCGCTGCTGCCGGGCGGCACCGATACGGCAATGGGGCGGCAGATGAGCAATACCCCGGAGGCATTGGCGCAGGTGGCCGATCTGCACGCGCTGAAGCGGCTGGCGATGCCGGAGGAGATCGCGCATGCGGCGCTGTATCTGGCGTCCGACGCAGCTTCATTCGTCACCGGCACCGCGATGCTGGTGGACGGCGGCGTGTCCATCCAGCGCGGCTGAGGCCACGGGCGCCGTGGCCTCAACGGGCGTCAGAAAGCGGACAGGTGGCGGCGCACGATCTCGCGGCCGATCTCCAGCGAGGCGGTCGCTGCCGGAGAGGGGGCATTGCATACGTGCAGCGAGCGTTGGCCCTGCACGAAGTGGAAGTCGTCCACCAGCTTGCCGTCGGCGGTCAGCGCCTGGGCGCGCACGCCGGCCGGGCCGGGGCGAATATCCTGCTCCTGCAGCGCCGGGATCAGCCGACGGGCGTTCTCGGCAAAGCGGCGGCGCGACAGCGAACGGCGCATTTCCGCCAGCCCTTCGCCGAGGTAGTTGCCGGCGATTTTCCAAAAGCCGCGATAGCCGAGCACCTCGCTCAGATCGCGCAGGCTGAAGTCGCATTTGCGGTAGCCTTCGCGTTTGAAGGCCAGCACCGCATTGGGGCCGACGTCGCGCTTGCCGTTATACATACGGGTAAAATGCACGCCGAGGAAAGGGAAATCCGGGTTGGGCACCGGGTAGATCAGATGGTTGACCAGGTGGTTTTTCGCGTCGTCCAGCACATAGTATTCACCGCGGAACGGCACGATCTTCATGCCGGTTTCGTAACCGGCCAGTTTGGCGATGCGATCGCTGAACAGCCCCGCGCAGTTGATCAGCAGTTTTCCCTCGAAGGTGTCGCCGGCGGCGGTGACGGTGACGCCGCCGGCGTGTTCGCGGATGGCCTCAACCTGATGGCCGTAGGCGATCTCGCCGCCGCGCCGCACGATGATCTCCGCCAGCTTGGCGGCCACCTCCGCGTAGTTGACGATACCGGCGTCGGGCACCAGCAGCGCTTCAAGGCCATTGACGTGCGGTTCGCGCTCCCGCAGCTGCGCCTGCGACAGCCGGGTGACCTGCAGGCCGTTTTGCAGACCGCGCTGATAGATGTTCTCCAGCCGATCCAGTTCGTTTAGCTGGGTGGCGACAATCACCTTGCCGCATTGGTCGTGATACAGGTCGTGTTCGCGGCAGAAGGCGAACATGCTGCGGTTGCCCTGTTTTGCCAACTGCGCTTTCAGGCTGCCGGGCGTGTAGTAGATGCCGGAATGCACCACGTTGCTGTTGTGGCCGCTTTGGTGCGCCGCCGGGCCGCGCTCTTTTTCCAGGATCAGAATGCGCCGCTGCGGATCCGCTTCCTGCAGCGCATTCACCACGCCGAGCCCCACCAGGCCGGCACCAATAACGATCGCGTCGTACATCACGGCTCTTGCTCCTCGTTTTCCAGGCGGCGTAATTTGCCACGTACGTTGTTCAGATGGCTTTGCATGGCGGCGGTGGCCGCCGCCGCATCGCCGTCGCGAATGGCGATAAATACCCGCTCATGTTCGTCGATCACCCGCTGGCGCTCGGCCTGCCGCCCTAGGTTTTTGCTGAGCGAGTACACCAGCACCCCCAGATACAGCTCGTGCATGTTATCGAGGATCTGCACGAAAAAGGGGTTATGCGAAGCCTGCATGATGGCGCGGTGGAACAGGTAGTCCTGCCGATAGCCGATCTGGCCGTCGTTGAGCGTACAGTCACGAAAGGCGAGGTGCGCCTGTTCGATCGCCTGCAACTCCTGTTCGGTGCGGCGCTCGGCGGCCATGCGCGCCGCCTGCTGTTCCATGACTTCGCGCATTTCCAGCAGCGCTTCCACCTCGCAGCGGTCGGCTACCTCCATCACCAGCGGTTCGTATTTGCTCAGCAGCGAATGCTGTTCCACCCGGTGGCCGCCGCCCTGGCGTGAGGAGATGATGCCGCTGACCTCCAGCACGCCGAGCGCCTCGCGCACCGGCACCCGGCTGACGCCGAACGCGTCCGCCAACACGTTTTCCGACGGCAGCTTCTCGCCGACCGGAAAGGTGCCGTCGTTGATGCCGGCTTTCAGCTGCGCCAGCACCTGATGAGAGGCTTTCTGGCGCGTGACCTTGCGGATCATGACGCGCCTCCCGGCAGCGCGGCGCGCTGTTTATAGCGCAGCAGGTGCATGGCGGCGGCGGCGGCGATCAGGGCCGCGCCGCCCAGATCGGTCATCAGGCCCGGTTTGATCAGTAAAATCGCCGCCGCGGTAAACAGCACCCGCTCCAGCCAGTGGGTCTTCATCAGCCAGAAATTGGCGCTGGCGATCGACAGGGCGTAGATCCCCACCAGCGCGCTGATCACCATATGCAGCACCGACAGCGGGTTGAGATCGTCGCCCTGCATCAACAGCATCGGGTTGTAGACCAGAATGAACGGGATGATAAAGCCCGGCAGCGCCAGGCGCACCGCGTCCCACGAGGTTTGCATCGGATCGGCGCGGGCGATGCTGGCGGCGGTGTAGCTGGCCAGCGCCACCGGCGGCGTGATGTTGGACAACGCGCCGAACCAGAACACGAAGAAATGCGCCGCCAGCGGCAGCACGCCGGCTTTGATCAGGATCGGCGACACGGTCACCGCCACCACGATGTAGAGCGCGGTGGAGGGTAGCCCCATGCTGAGCACGATGCACACCAGCATCACCACCAGCAGGATCATCCACAGGGTGTTGTCGGTCATGGCGACGATGTTGAACGCCAGCGTGGAGCCGATGCCGGTCATGGTCACCACGCAGATGATCACGCCGATGGCGGCGCAGGCGATGGTGACCTGGATCGAGCCGCGCGCCGCGTCGTTCAGGGCCAGCGCGATTTTTTTCGGCGTCATGCGCACCGAGCTGTCGGGGGTGAGCCAGCTGGCGACGATGATGGCAATGATGCCGAGGAAGCCGGCATAGATTGGCGTTTTGCCCAGCAGCAGCGTGCCGATGACGATGACGAGCGGCAGCAGCAACAGCCCGCGCGCCTTCAGCACCGCGCGCACCTGAGGAATGTTCTCCTTGTTGATGCCCTTCAGGCCCTGTTTCTTGGCCTCCAGGTCGATAGCCATGATCAGCGCGGCGTAATAGAGCAGCGCCGGCACGATGGCGGCGATGACGATGGTGGTGTATGAGATGCCGAGGAAGCCGGCCATGATAAACGCCGCCGCGCCCATGATGGGGGGCATGATCATGCCGCCGGTGGAGGCGGTGGCTTCCACGGCGCCGGCGAAGCGGGACGACAGCCCGATGCTTTTCATCAGCGGAATGGTGAAGGTGCCGGTGGTGGCGACGTTGGCCACCGCGCTGCCGCTCAATGAGCCGGTCAGTGCCGACGAGATCACCGCCACCTGGGCCGGGCCGCCGCGGCGGCGTCCGGCGGCGGCCAGCGCCAGATCGTTGAACAGCGCGGTTGCGCCGCTGACGCTGAGAAAGGCGCCGAACAGAATAAACACCACGATGGCGGTGGAGGCGGTGGACAGGGTGATGCCGAAAATCCCCTCGCTGGTCATGAACAGCCGATACAGCAGGCGTTCCACCGAGAAGCCCCCGTGGCCGAAGATGCCCATGAAGTACTGCCCGAACAGCGCATAGAGGATGGCGAAAGTCGCCAGTCCGGGGATGAAATAGCCGGTGGTGCGCCGCGCGGCTTCGAACAGCACGCCGATACCGATCGCCGCCATCACATAGTCGGTGGCGTTGGGGATGCTCTTGCGCACCACGTGCAGATCGACGTAGTTAACGTAGAAATAGCCGTAGCTGACCAGCGTCAGGATGATGAACAGATAGTCCCAGCGGTTGAAGCTGCGGGTGGCGTGTCGGGCCGAGAAAGGGAACAGGATAAAGCCCAGGATCAGAATGCCGCTCAGGAACGTGGTGTTGCGGTAGAACTCCTGCGTGTTGGACAGCGCGTTGGCGTAGATGGCATAGGCGGAAATGGCGATCGCCAGGACGGTTGCCAGCTGCAAATAGATGCCGCTCAGCGGCCGGTTGCCGGCGCCGGCTTCCTTGTCCAGATCGACGGCGGGCTGCGGTGAAGAAGGGTGAGTGCTCATACGTCCTCCTGGGTTAGGGGTTGGCGGCCAGCGCGGCGGCTTCCGGCGGGATCAGATAATCGGGTATCTCGACGCCGGCTTCGCGGTAGTAGCGATAGGCGCCGAGGTGCAGCGGCACGGAAACGCCTTTCAGCGCATTCTCCAGCGAGATGTATTTGGCCGAGCTGTGCACCTGGTGCACTTCCGGCAGGTTCTCGAACATCGTTTTGGTCAGGTCGTACACCAGCTTTTCATCGAGCCGGCTGAGGGCCACCAGAATATTGGGCTGCGCGATGGTGGCGACCGCTTTGGGCTGGCGGGGGTAGGTCTCCGCCTTGATGTCGAAGCGGAACCAGGAGTTGGCGATGGCGTTGATGCTGGCCAGCTGTTCGTCGGTGACTTCCAGGATGCGTGCCGGCACGCCGCTGGCATACATGTCGGTGACGGCGGCGGCCGGCACCCCGGCGGGCAGGGCGCCGCCGTCCAGGCGCCCGTCGCGCATCGCGGAAACCGTGTCGCCGTAGCCGAGGTATTCCGCCGACAGCGACTTCTTGGTCAGGTTGACGCCCTGTAGGATGATCATCGTCGACTGTTCGGTGCCGCTGGCCTGCGGCCCGACGGAAAAGCGCGTGCCGGCGATATCGTTCAGCGTGCCGTCTTTGACCCGGCTTTCCAGCATTACGAAGTGTTCGACGTTGGGCCACAGCATGGAGATGGAGCGCAGATCGCCGTAGGCGCGGCCGTCGAAGTTGCGCACGCCCTGATAGGCTTCGACGGCGATCAGGCTCTGCAAAATCGCCAGCTGCGCCTCGTCTTTTTGCAGCAGGTCGATATTCTCGATCGAACCGTCGGAGGATTGGCCGGTGACCTGTATCCCCTGGCGTTTCAGCCGGTTGCTCCAGACGTTGGCCAACCCGACGCCCATCGGGTAGTAGGTGCCGCCGGTGGAGGCGGTGGCGACGGAGAGGAAGGTTTTATCGGCGTTCTCCGCTTTACCGGCGATGGCCAGCAACGCGGCGCCGACCACGGCGCAGGTAACAAGCAACGCTTTGATTTTTCTATTTTTCATTATTTTCCCCAGCGGTTTTTTGAAACAAATAGAAAACATTTACGCAAACTTGTATACAACATGGCAGCTTTATTCACCTAAAGCGCCATGCTTGATTTGTGATCTGAGTGGGCGAAAATTGAACGGCGCGGCGGAGGGCGGAAATGAAAAACCCGTGGCGGGCGCCACGGGCATGCGGGGGAGGGTTACCAGCCTTTGACGGCGTCGCCCTTGTAGATGTCGGCGGCGCTGGCCGCCACTTCGTCGGTCTGATAGGCCTTGACCAGATCCTTCACTTTCTCGCTGTCTTTGTTGTCGATGCGGCTGGCGAAGATGTTGACGTACGGCGAGTTTTTGTCTTCGACAAACAGCCCGTCCTTGGCCGGCGACAGGCCGATCTGGCTGGAATAGTTGGTGTTGATGATCGCCAGCGTCACTTTCTGATCGTCCAGCGCGCGCGGCAGCTGCGGCGCTTCAATCTCGACGATCTTCAGCTTTTTCGGGTTGCCGACGATGTCCAGCGCGGTCGGCAGCAGGCCGACGCCGTCTTTCAGGGTGATCAGCCCCTGTTTTTGCAACAGCAGCAGCGAGCGGCCCAGATTGGTCGGATCGTTCGGCACCGCCACCTGCGCGCCGTCCGGCAGCTGGCTGAGTGCGGTTATCTTCTTCGAATAGCCGGCGATCGGGTAGACGAAGGTGTTGCCTACAGCCGCCAGCTTGTAGCCGCGTTCCTGCATCTGCTTGTCGAGATACGGCTTGTGCTGGAAGGCGTTGACGTCCAGATCGCCGTTATTCAGCGCTTCGTTTGGCAGCACGTAGTCGTTGAAGGTCACCACCTCCACGTCCAGATCGTATTTCTGCTTGGCGACCTTTTGCACCACCGCCCACAGCGACTGATCGATGCCGGCGCTGATGCCGACCTTGATGTGGTGATCGTCCTGTGCCGTCGGGCCACAGGCGGTCAGCAGCAGTGTGCCGGCGGCGGCCAGCGCCAGGGTGAGGTTTTTCAGCGTAAATGTCATTTTCCCAGGGTCCTTGTCAACATTGCCTGCTAATTTTGGCGGACAGAATAGTGGCAGTGACTGTAGGTGAGCGTCGGGATAAAACAAAATACTGATTCACTATGACTCATAGCGATTAGCTATGAGCGGCCGCCGCCTGGCGCGGTGCGGATTGTTTTGACGGCGAATCGGCGGGCTTATTATGATAGCCGTTGGCCCGCGAGGGCAGACTGGGTACTGAAACGAAGGAAAAAACAATGCGATTGAACACTTGGAGCAAGGCGCTGCTGCCGCTGGTGGTGTTGGCCTGCGTCTCGGCGACTCAGGTTCGGGCGGCGGAGAGCGATACCGGGCCGATCCCCAAACAGCTGCTGGGCAACTGGCGCGTCAGTAAAATTGTGCCGACTCAGACCACCGGCTGCTGGGATCAACAGCAGGCGCAGAGCCTGATCGGCGGTAAAATCAGCTATAAGGCGGATGCATTCAGCTGGAACGGCACGGCGCTGAAAAGCGAAGGCGCCACCGTCAGCACCGTAGAAGCGCAGGAGTTCGTCGAGGACAATTCCGGCAGCAGTTCCTACATCGATTTCCCGATGCTGGGCATCAGCACGCCGTCGGTCGAGCGCGTGGCCATTCAGCACGCGGATACCGTCATCAAAGGCATCACCGATCAGGGCACCGATGGGGTGCCCGGCGATAACGTGCTGGTGAAAGACGCCAACACGCTGATCCTGTCGCTGTGCAACGTCTGGTTTGAGGCGCAGCGCGAAAAGTAACCTCTCCCTTCCGCCCCGGCAACGGGGCTTTCCCGCCGTTATCTCTCCCGCCGCGCGCGCCGTTTCTGAACTAAAATTAACCATAACGATATGACTCTGACGTGATATCGGAGCCTCGGCTCTACCGAGTCCATGACAGGAGGCGCTATGTGTTACCACCATATTGTCATTGCCACCGATCTGAGCGATGACGGCAAACGATTGGTCGAAAAGGGGGCGCTGTTAGCGGAGGCGCTGAAGGCCAAACTCTCGCTGATCTATGTGGACGTTCACTACGACACCTACCACGCGGCGATCGGCTTTTCGGAGCACAGCTATGAGGGCGCGTCGTTCGAAGAGAAGATCCGCAAAGAGCTGGAACCCACTACGCAAAACGTCAATTACCCGATCGCGGAGGTGATTATCGGGCGCGGCGGCTTTGTTGACGAACTGCGCACGGCAGTGGTGGACAAGAATATCGATCTGCTGGTGTTCGGCCACCACCACGATTTGTGGAGCAACCTGTTTTCTTCCACCCGCAACGCCATCAACCAGCTGAATATCGACGTGCTGGTGATCCCGATCCGCTCATAAACGCGGGCCACCGCCGGGCAACGATGGCGGTGGCCGCTGCGGCTTATTGCGTGAAGAAGTCGTTATACAGCATGTACAGGTGTGCCGCGCTCCAGGAGAAGTTCGGCGCGCCTTGTTGCTTGCCGGTGAGCGGGTTGTAGTTCTCGCGGATCGGCCCGTCGGCGACCAGGCCGTCGGCGTGGCGGAAGAAAGCCTGCGCCATCGCCACCGCATCGTCGCGATAGCCGTAGCGTTCCATGCCCTTGAGGCCGAAATACAACTGATCGACCCACACGCGGCCGCGCCAGTAGATGTCCGCGCCGAACGCCGGATTGGTCAGCGCCGCGGTACCGAGCGGCACGTAGGTATTGAACTCGCGCGGATCCTTCATCACCCTGACCACCGCATCGGCGTGCGGCTGGCTGGCGGCACCGTTGAACAGCGGCGACCAGCCTTCCGGCCCTTTGCCGCGTTCGACGATCGGTTTGCCGGCGCAGCCGTTGGCCAATGGCCGGCTTTCGATGCGGATGTCATAGAAGAAACCGCTGTGCTTGTCGAACATGCAGGTGTTGATGTAGGCCGCCAGCCGGTCGGCTTTGGCGCGGAAGGCGGCGGCCTCGGCGCCGTGGCCCAGAATATCGGCCATCTCCGCCAGATAGCGGTTGTCGCTGTACATGTAGCTGGCCTGATCCACCGACTCCTGCAGCAGCGAGTAGCCGAGCAGCGTGCCGTCCGGCGCGCGGTTTTCGGCGAATTTCACCTGCCAGTCTTCGCGTTTGCCGCCCTGCGCCAAGTAGCGCGCCAATTGATCCGGATCGATAAAGCCGAATACCGCCGCATCGTCGCGGCCCGACTCCCAGGAGGCGGCGGTCTGCGCCGGGATCTCGATGCTGTCGTACTGCCCCTCGCGCACGATGCGATCGTAATTGTCGAGGCCGGCCAGCGTTTGCTCGCGCTGCCCGCGCTTGACGGTGAACAACATGCGTCCGTCGGGGGTATTGTGCGCTTTGTCGCGGGTGGCGCCGTACTCCGGCACGCCGTTGCCGTTGTGGTCACGGTTGCGCAGCCACCAGTCATGGTAGGCCACCAGCTTCGGGTACATCTCCGCCAGCCAGCCCTTATCGCCGGTGACGCGATACACCTCCATCACCGCCCAGGCCGCCAGGCTCGGCTTGGTGTTGCGCTCGTTCCAGTTGCCGCCGTCGCCGCCGCGCTCCGGGCTGGGGTTGTAGGCGATAAGGTCGGGCAGGAAACCGGCGTCCCACGGGCGCAGGGCATCGCCCGGCCGGATCTGAAAGGCGAACACCGCGCGGATGTTGTCCTTGGCCACGTCCGGGTTGAAGTGTGCCATGGCGTAGGCCTGTTTCCAGGTGTCCCACGGCCAGGTCTGGTTGCCGGAGAACCAGCGTCCGGTCACCGACGGGGTGACCGAGTCGAACTTCATCGCCCCGGCGGCGCCGCGCCAGTTGCCGTTGAGCGTTTCCATCGCTTTGACCGCCACGCGGGTTTGTTCCGCCGTGGCGTGCGGGTTGCTGAGCCCTGTGGCGAGATAGCGTTCCCAACGCTGGGCCGACGCGGCCATATAGCGCTGCGGGTGAGCGAGGATGTCGGCGATGGCGCGTTGTTCGCGCCGCGCTTCTTCGGCGGTAAGCAGGTGCGAGTAGGTGGTGTACAGGGTGGTGGAGCCGGCGATGCGCGCCGTGGCGCGGAAGCGATGGCCGTCGACCGTGGTGCGCTGCGGCAGCGATTTGTGGATCTGATACTCGGACTGGCCGGAAGTCATCAGCTGCGACGGTGCGCGCACTTTGCCGAAGGTGACGCGCAGGCCGTCAGCCGTTGGCACAATGCGGCGGGTATAGTCCGGGAACGCCTGCTCGAGGGTTGCCGGCGGCTGCGGTTTTTGCTCTTTGGCCGCGTAGCGCTCCAGCAATTCACCGTCCCACACCAGCTCCAGCGGCGTGTCGGTCAGGATTTGGGTTTCCAGCAGCGAGGTGCGCGCGCCAGCGAAGCGCAGCGTCAGGTTGACGGTCACGCCCGGCGCGCTGAGCCGCTGCACCAGCGCGCCGGGCAGGCTGTAGGCCGTCATGGTGAAATGCACCGGCTTACCGTCTCGATAGACGCTGAGCCGATCGAAATTGTTGGCCATAAAGTTGATGTACTCTTCGGTCAGCAGCGCCGGGCCGGGGAAACCGCCCATGCCCTCCGGCCCGCTCGGCAACAGGTGGCCGTGCCAGGCGCCGAGATCGAAGAACGGATTGAAGCGCTGGTGATCGTCGAAATCATAATCGAGCATAAAGTGCGGCGCGCCGCGGCGGTCGATGACGTTTTTATAGCGCTCGGCCAACGGGGCGTCGGCGTCGGGCGTTTTCGGCGCGCAGCCCGTCAGCGTCAGCGCGAGGGTGAGGGCAGTGGCCAGCGGGGTCAGGGGAGTCATGTTCATCGTAGGAGCCTCAACGGTTACCAATAGAAATATTGCATCAGGAACACCGAGTTGCTGGCGCCGGTGCTGTCGTTGCGCATGAAGAATTTGCTGTCCAGCGCGGTGGCCAGCTTGCCGCCGGCGTATTCATACCAGACGCCGAACTGGGCGTATGAGGTGGCGGTATCCGCCGCATTATCAAACCGGTGGCGGGCGTAGCTGTAGGCGGTGGAGAGATACAGCCCTTTGGCGGTTTCCGTCATCGCGCTGAGCATCAGGCCCGATTCGCTGCCGGGATGGCCGCCGCTGTCGCCTTTGCCGGTGTGGTGCCAGACGCGGCCGGCCAGGTGTTGGCCGCGCAGCCCCAGCAAAAACAGCTGCCCCAGGCCGTCGGTCACTTCCAGGCCGTTCAGCAGCGTCAGATTGTCCTGCAGGTCGTACTGGGTGTAGCCGTTGATCATCGCCCGATAGGTGTACTTGTCGGAATAGCGATCGTATTTGCCGAAGTGCAGCAGCGCCTTGCTCTCGTCAATGCGGCTTTCCGGCGCCGCCGTCACGCTGTAGCGAAAGCGCCCGGTCAGGTTTTGCAGCTTGGCGGCGTAGCTGAGATCGCGGGTGTTGGGGATCACGTAGCCGTATTCCGGCGTGAAGTCGCCCCACCATTGCAGGTCGTCGAGCGACGAGTCGTTGCGCACGCTGAGCATCATCTCGGTGCCGTCGTCGGTGCGGTAACCGCCGTAAAAGCGGTTCAACCCGCCCTCGAAGCCGCCCCAGCCATGGCCCGGCGTCCAGGCGTGGCCCTGGCTGTCCGCCTGCACGGTCCAGCCTTCGCCGTAAATCAGGCCGAACCAGTGGCCCCGTTTGATCTCCAGGCCGCCTTCGATATAGGTGCCGTCGCTGTATTTATGTTGATGTTCGCCGTTCAAATAGACGCTGCCGCCGATGCCGAGCTCGCCGTAAAAACGCAGGGCGGTCGCGGCGCTATCGGGTAGCGGCGGCGGTGGGAGCTGATTGCGCTCCGCCGGGGTCACCGGTTCCTGCGCCGCCCAGGCGGGCGCGTTAACGAGCAGCAACAAGGGCAACAGGGCGTGATGGCTTAGTGGTTTCATGGGGCATAGGCCTGATGTTGGATGGATCGGAACGTCAGCCGAGCGGCGGCTCACGCGAGGTCGCTCCCGGCTCCCTGGGAGAAGAGAAAAAGTCCGCCTTCACGGGGCGGTAAACGGCAGGTATATTAGTAAAATTTTTAGTAAAAAATATGCTTTAATCAGTAAATCGTTAACTTGATCACAGCGGGCGAAATGGGTATCTTTCGCTGCAGGCGCCCGGCAACGGCTGGCATGAGCGTGTTCTGGCCCGGTCTGGGAAGGAGAGGAGGCGGGCGGCGCTGTACGCCGCATCGCTATCCGATTAAGCTACCGTTTTTCGTCTGTGCATTGGGACTCTATGGCCACACTGAAGGAAATTGCTGAAGCCGCTAATGTGTCCGTCGCCACCGTTTCGCGCGTGTTGAATGACGACCCCACCCTGAGCGTGAAGGCGCAAACCCGCCAGAAGATCCTGGAAGCGGCGGAACGCCTCGAATACAAGATCGCGCCTTCCAAACGGCAAAGCGGGCAACGCCTGCATTTCGCCGCGCTGTTCACCTATACGCAGGGCGTGGAGATCAACGATCCCTATTACCTGGCGATGCGCTACGGCATCGAGACGCAGTGCGAAAAGCTGGGCGTCGCGCTGAGCGCCGGTTACGACTTCAACGGCGACAAGGCGCTGCCGGCGGCCGACGGCCTGCTGGTGATCGGCCGGCCACAGCCCGCGCTGTATGAGCAGCTCAGGCAGCAGGAAACGCCGGTGGTGTTCATCGACGGCGTGGTGGAGGATGAGCGGTTCGACTGCGTCAATGTCGACCTGTACAAGATCAGCCGCAAGGTGATCGACTACTTCATCGGCCGCGGCTATCAGCGCATCGGCTTTATCGGCGGGCGCGACCATCCGGCCGGCATCGACCAGCGCGAGCAGGCATTCGTCGAGTATGGCCGGCAGCAAAATGTGGTGCGAGCGCAGGACATTTACCACGGCGATTTCAGCAGCCAGTCGGGCTACCAGTGCGCGAAAGCGATGTTGCAGAGCCAGAATGGCTATCCGCCGGCGCTGCTGGTGGCGACCGATTCGATCGCGATCGGCGTGCTGCGCGCGCTGCACGAACACGGCATTCAGGTGCCGGGGCAGATCGCGCTGATCAGCGTCAACGATATTCCCACCGCCCGCTTTATTTTCCCCGCCTTGTCCACGGTGCGCATCCCTTCGGAAACCATGGGCGCACAGGCCGTCAACCTGCTGACGGAGCGGCTGCGCGATGAGCGCGCCGTCCCGCTGTCGATCTTCGTTCCCAGCTCGCTGCAGCTGCGCGACACCACCGTCGCCTGACCGGCCCCCGCCTCGGCGGGGGCGTTGGCGCTCAAAATTAACGTCAT
The DNA here is from genome assembly GCF_052169175.1 of Serratia sp. CY31944. Taxonomy (NCBI): domain Bacteria; kingdom Pseudomonadati; phylum Pseudomonadota; class Gammaproteobacteria; order Enterobacterales; family Yersiniaceae; genus Serratia; species Serratia sp. CY31944. Next base: position 53,853 of record NZ_JBJNLG010000021.1, on the reverse strand, counting down.
GATAAAAAAAGGCCTTTGAGATTTATTGTGATCCTGTCGTCATTTGGTAAATATCAACTGTAATTTTTACTAAATATTTACTATCGTTTCCGCATTGCACAGGTGTCGGGAGACGTGACGTGAATAATTGGGAAAACATTGAAAAACAGTCGGAGCACCGGTTGGCACCGCGCGCGAGCTTCTTCAGCTACGCGGACGCCGGGCAGGCGCTGAGCTTCGATCGCAACGCCAGCCGGCGTTTCCAACTGCTGAGCGGCCGCTGGCGTTTTCGCTTCTTCGAGCACCCGGCGCAGGTGCCGGCGGCATTTTACCGGGAGCCGATGAACGACTGGGGCGATATGGCGGTGCCGGGCATGTGGCAGCTGGAAGGGCACGGCCACCTGCAGTACACCGATGAGGGCTTCCCGTTCCCGATCGACGTGCCTTACGTGCCGACCAATAACCCCACCGGCGCCTATCAACGCCACTTTACGCTCGACGCCGGCTGGCAGGATCAGCAAGTGCTGATCAAATTCGACGGCGTGGAAACCTACTTCGAGGTGTACGTCAACGGCGACTATGTCGGCTTCAGCAAGGGCAGCCGACTGTGCGCCGAGTTCGACATCAGCCCCTATGTGCGGCAGGGCGAGAATCTGCTGTCGGTGCGGGTGATGCAGTGGGCCGACTCCACCTACATCGAAGATCAGGACATGTGGTGGATGGCCGGCATTTTCCGCGACGTCTATCTGATCGGCCAGAGCGCTACCCACCTTCACGATCTGACGCTGGTCACCACCTTCGATGAGCGCTATTGCGACGCGCAGTTGGCGATCGATGCCGAGCTGCGCCATCTCGGTGTGCAGGCCGCCGAGGGCTGCCGCCTGCAGGCGCAGCTGTTCGACGGCGATCGCTGCGTGGCGGAGCAGTGGCACGACGATCTGCGCATCGAGCGGGCGCTGAACTGCCGTTTCGAACTGCCGGTCAGCTGCCCGCAGCAGTGGAATGCGGAAAATCCCTATCTGTATCAGCTGTTGCTCAGTCTGTATGACGGCGCCGGCAACCTGCTGGGCGTGGTGCCGCAGCGGGTGGGGTTCCGCGAGATTGCGGTGCGCGACGGGCTGATGTACGTCAACGGCCGCTACCTCAAGCTGCACGGCGTCAACCGGCACGATCACGATCACCGCAAAGGGCGCGCCGTCGATATGGCGCGGGTGGAGCGCGATATCGTGCTGATGAAGCAGCACAACATCAACTCGGTGCGCACCGCCCATTACCCCAACGATCCGCGCTTTTACGAGCTGTGCGATCTCTATGGCCTGTTTGTGATGGCGGAAACCGATTTGGAGAGCCACGGCTTCGCCAACGTCGGCGATCTGAGCCGCATCACCGACGATCCGCGCTGGGAGCAGGCCTACGTCGAGCGCATCGAACGCCACGTGGCGGCGCAGAAAAATCACCCGTCGATCATTATCTGGTCGCTGGGCAACGAGTCCGGCTACGGCTGCAACATTCGCGCCATGGCCCGGCGCTGCAAGGCGCTCGATCCGACCCGTCTGATCCACTATGAAGAAGATCGCGACGCCGAAGTGACCGACGTGATCAGCACCATGTATTCCCGCGTGGCGATGATGAACGCCTTCGGCGAATACCCGCACCCCAAACCGCGCATCCTGTGCGAATACGCCCACGCGATGGGCAACGGCCCCGGCGGGCTGTTCGAATACCAGTCGGTGTTTAACCGCCACGCCAGTTTGCAGGGGCACTACATCTGGGAGTGGTGCGATCACGGTCTGCTGAGCCACGACGAACAGGGGCGCGAGCGCTACCAGTACGGCGGCGATTACGGCGACTACCCGAACAACTACAACTTCTGCATGGACGGCCTGATCTACCCGGACCAGCGCCCCGGCCCCGGCCTGCGTGAATACCAGCAGGTGCTGTGCCCGGTGGAGGTGACGGCGGAGGAAGGCGCAGGCGACGTGCTGCGGGTGAAAAACCGCTATTGGTTCAGCTCGCTGGCGGACATCACGCTGAAGGTCAGCGTCAAGACCGACGGCCGCCAGGTGGCGAGTTACGAATTCAAGCTGCCGCACCTGCAGCCGGGCGAGAGCGAAGACATGCACCTGCCGGTGTTGGCGCTGGGGCAGGGGGAAACGCTGATCGACGTGGCGGTGCATAAGGATAGCGCCACCCGCTACAGCGAGAGCGGCCAGCGGCTGGGACATTATCAGCATCTGCGCCGGGCGGCGACGCGGCGACCGGCTCCACCACCGGCCGATGCGCCGGTGCTGCAATGCCGCGAGGAAAATCATCGGCTGATCGTCAGCGGCGGCCGGTTCCAGCTGGCGTTCTCGCTGCTGAGCGGCGAACTGCTGTCGTGGCGGGTAGACGATGAAGAAGTGGTGGGGCGCGCGCCGCGCATCACCTTCTTCAAACCGGTGATCGATAACCATAAACAGGAATATGAGGGGATTTGGCTGCCGCATCACTTCCCCATCATGCAGCAGCACTTCCGCCGCCTCAATCGGCAATGGCAGGGCGAGGATCTGCTGCTCGAGGTACATAGCCTGATCGCACCGCCGGTGTTCGACTTCGGCATGCGCTGCACCTACCGCTGGCGCATCTCCCCGGAGGGCTACGTCAGCCTGGATCTGGCCGGTGAGCCTTACGGCGATTTCCGCCAGATTATCCCGAAAATCGGCCTCGATTTCGGCATCAGCCGCCGTTTCGAACAGGTGGAATACTACGGCCGCGGGCCGGGCGAGAACTACCGTGACAGCTGCCGGGCCAACCTGATCGGCCACTACCGGCAGCGCGCCGACGCGCTGTTCGAACACTATCCGTTCCCGCAGGACAACGGCAATCGGCAGGACGTGCGCTGGCTGAGTTTGCAGGACGCGGCGGGCAAGGGGATCTTCATCCAGCCGCAGCGGCCGATCAATTTCAGCCTGTGGCCCTACAGCGCCGAGATGCTGCACCAGGCCCAGCACATCAACGAGCTGGAGCCTAGCGACTGCCTGACGCTGAACCTGGACGACCAGATCCTCGGCCTCGGCTCCAACTCCTGGGGCTCCGAAGTGCTGGATACCCACCGGGTCTATCTGGCGCCGTTCAGCTACGGTTTCACGCTGGTGCCGTTCGACGGGCGGCAAACGCAGGGCGCCGCGCTCGCCGGTTATGACTTCGCGCCCGCTCACCACCACCCGCAGTCTGCGGAGGAAAACGCATGATCATTCTCGAATCCCTGGCGGAGTTTCAGCGCATCTATCACAGCGGCAAGAAGTGGCTGCGCTGCATGGAGGCGATCGCCAATGTCGATCGCATCAGCCCGAACGTGTGCCATTCGATCGGCGACTCGCTGACGTATCGGCTGAGCGTCGGTGCCGGCCGCCAGCACGGTTGGCTGGAGGGCAACCGCCGCTACTTCGACGTGCACTATTACCTCGAGGGGGAAGAGACCGTCGAGGTGGCCGACAAGCGGGCGCTGACGACGGTGGCGCCCTATCAGGACGAAACCGACCGCGAGTTTTTCAGCGGCGAAGGCGAGAGGCGCCGGGTCGGCAAAGGCAACGTGGCGATCTTCGAAAATCACCAGGCTCACCGCTTCACAGAAAGCGGCAAGGTAAAAAAAGTCATTTTAAAAGTGACGGTGGAAGACAGCTATTTCGTTAACAAATAGCGCGCTCGCCGATCGATAACAACAAACCGAAGTCCCCTACACCATTCGGAGAATCTCTATGGCTGCGTCGAACAGAAACACCATCGGCAAGTTTGGCCTGCTGTCGATGACGTTTGCGGCAGTGTTCAGTTTCAACAACGTGATTAACAACAATATTCAGCTCGGGGTCGCCTCGTCGCCGGTGTTCCTGGTGGCGACCATCATTTACTTCATTCCCTTTTGCCTGATCATCGCCGAGTTCGTCTCGCTCAACCGCAACTCCGAGGCCGGCGTTTATGCCTGGGTGAAAAGCGCGCTCGGCGGGCGCTGGGCGTTTATCACCGCCTACACCTATTGGTTCGTGAACCTGTTCTTCTTCACCGCGCTGCTGCCGCGCGTCATCGCCTACGCTTCTTACGCGTTCCTGGGCTATGACTACGTGTTTACCCCGCTGACCACGGCGATCATCAGCATCTTCCTGTTCGCCTTCTCGACCTACATTTCCAACAGCGGCGCAAAACTGCTGGGGCCGATGACTTCGGTGACCTCGTCGCTGATGCTGCTGCTGACGTTTTCCTACATCGTTCTGGCGGGCGCGGCGGTGCTGGGCGGCATCGAGCCGGCCGACCCGATCAACGTGCAGGCGATGACGCCGAACTTCAACTGGGCGTTCCTCGGCATTACCGCCTGGATCTTCCAGGCGGCGGGCGGGGCGGAGTCCGTGGCGGTGTACGTGAACGATGTGAAAGGCGGCAGCCGCGCCTTCGTGAAGGTGATCATCGTTTCCGGGCTGTTCATCGGCGTGCTGTATTCGGTGTCTTCGCTGCTGATCAACGTGTTCGTCCACCGCGCTGACCTGCATTTCACCGGCGGCACGGTGCAGGTGTTCGAAGGCCTGTCGGCGCACTTCGGCCTGCCGACGGTGCTGATGAACCGCTTTGTCGGCATCGTCTCCTTCACCGCCATGTTCGGCTCGCTGCTGATGTGGACGGCGGCGCCGGTGAAGATTTTCTTCACCGAGATCCCGAAGGGCATTTTCGGCGAGAAAACCATTCGTCTGAACCGGCACGGCGTGCCGACTCGCGCCGCCTGGATCCAGTTCTTCATCGTCATCCCGCTGATGCTGATCCCAACGCTGGGTTCCAGCAGCGTGCAGGATTTGATGAACACGCTGATCAACATGACCGCCGCGGCCTCGATGCTGCCGCCGCTGTTCATCATGTTGGCCTACCTGAATCTGCGGCTGAAGTACGACCGGGTGGCGCGCGATTTCAAAATGGGCTCGCGCCTGCAGGGCATCGCCATCGTCAGCGTGCTGATCGCCATCTTCACCGTCGGCTTCTTTGCCTCGACGTTCCCGACCGGCGCCAGCATCATGACCATCGTGTTCTATAACGTCGGCGGGCTGGTGGTGTTCCTCGGCTACGCCTGGTGGAAGTACAACCGCTACGCGAAAAGCCTGAGCGCCGAGGCGCGCTACCACGAAGACATGCCGTTGGCGCGCCTCGCGCTCGAAGCGCAGGAAGGGGCGCAGGCCGGGCAATCCGCGTTGACCACGCCCGTTTGCAATAAACCGCTGTAATTTCTCCTCTATCGGCTCCGTGCCCCGGCGCGGAGTCTCGCTTTGCGCAAAAATCCTGCCCTGGCGCTTGCATAATACATAAGTGAATACTAATGTGTTTGTATGAACGAAAATGACATCTTCAAGGCGCTGGCCGATCCGACTCGCCGCACCATCTTCGACAAGCTCGCCGTCGGCAGCATGAACGCCAGCGCGCTGCGCGAAGGGCTGCCCATCAGCCAGTCCGCGATGTCGCAACACCTGGCGGTGCTGCGCAATGCCGGGCTGGTGCGCGAGACGAAGCGGGGGCGCTTCGTCAATTACCAGGTCGACCCGGAAGGGCTGGCGCAGATCGCCGATTGGCTGGCGAAGTACCGCGCCTGGTGGCCGGCGCGCATCGACGCGTTGCAAACCTTGCTGAAGGATATGGATCAATGAACAAACAGGCTGAGCAGCCGCCGCGCGATCGGCTGATATTGGAGTATTCGCTCGATGCGCCGCCGGAAAAAGTGTGGCGAGCGCTCAGCATTCCCGAGCTGCGCGAGCAGTGGCTGCCTCCGGGGGATTTGGCGCAGGCCGAACCGCTGGCCGCCACGCCGGGCGAAGCGGTGAGCTACCGTCTGCGTGACGACCGGCCGCCGTTCCTTGAAAGCGTGGTGACGCTGCAGATAGTGCCGGACGCCGCTGGCGGCAGCCTGCTGCGGATTATCCACCAGCTCGACGCCGCCAATGACGGTTCGGTGACGATGATGCTCGCCGCCTGACGCGTTAAATTCATTTCCCTTTTGCCAACCCAGGAGTTCACCGATGCGTGAGAAGATGATGCTCGTCCCGATGGTGGTGGAACAGACCAGCCGGGGAGAACGTTCCTTTGATATTTATTCGCGCCTGCTGCGCGACCGGATCGTTTTCCTCAATGGCGAAGTCAACGACGACGTGGCCGAAATGCTGTGCGCCCAACTGCTGTTTCTGGAAGCGGAAAACCCGGAGAAACCGATCCACCTGTACATCAACTCGCCGGGCGGGGTGATCACCAGCGGGCTGGCGATTTACGACACCATGCAGTATATCCGCGCGCCGGTGCATACGCTGTGCATGGGCACCGCGCGCTCGATGGGGTCGTTTCTGCTGATGGCCGGCGAGCCGGGCCACCGCATGGCGCTGCCCAACGCCAGCCTGCACGTGCACCAGCCGCTGGGCGGCTTTCAGGGGCAGGCCTCCGACATCTTGATTCATGCCGAAGAGATGAAACGCACCAAAGACACGGTGATCCGGCTGTACGCCAAACATTGCGGCCTCAGCTACGAAGAGGTGGAGCGGGTGTTGGATCGCGATCGCTTTATGACCGCCGACGAAGCGGCGGCTTGGGGGTTGATCGATCGGGTGCTGCGGGAAAGGTAAACGGCTCAGCGGGGCTCGGCGGCCTGCGGCGTGTGCCAAACTCGTTCAAGCCCGAATTCGACCATCGCGAAATAGAGGCTGAAATAGCGCTCCGCCATGATAAAGAACGAACTGTTGAGTTCGATCACCACGTTATTGGTGGTGGTCAGCAGGCCGGATTTTTCCGCCGCCTGCAGAATGCGATTCACGTGCGCGCGTGAGACGGAGCACGACTTGGCGATTTTCGCCGAGGAGAGCAGCAGAAAGGGGGAGTCCTGCCGGATGCTTTCGATATGCAGCATCAGCAGCACCATGTGGCCGGCGTCCTTGCTGATAAACAGCCCGGATTGCGGCACCAGATCGATCAGGTAAATCTCCTTGAGCATCAGTTGCCCGTAGGCGGCGAAAAAGGTGGGCAGAAAGTCGGGCGCCGCCAGCAGCGCCGCGATAGGCATCTGTGGCGCCAGCGCCTGATAGGGCCGCGCCATCGAGGCGATCAGCGCCTGGGTTTCCGCCAGCGCGTGCGGCGTAGGTTTATAGCGCAGCTGGCGCTTGTCATGTTCACAGGGTTTGACCTCCAGCCGGCGGCCGACCCGCAAAAAGAACAGAAAGGAGTCCAGGGAGTTCTCGCTGATGATGTTCTTCCCTTTAAAAAAGGCTTTGATGTCTTTCAGCCCGGCGGCGGGCTGGTGGTAGTAAATGGACAGGATGGTGGAACAAATGATGAACCGGCTGTTCCTGAAGATGATTTTGTAAAACAGCGGATGCTTCTTGTAGGTCTCCTTCAATAATTCCCCGTGTTTGACGATGGCGGTATGAAATGCCGGTGACTGCCTGATGTTGTTGGCCTGTTTCTCCAGGTGAAACTGTAGCTGGAATCTGCTTAGACTCATTTTTCCCTATTTCCTGTACTTAAAAAATGTACTGCTTTTTATCGTTATGGGGTTGCTGTGTATGACTTGACGATCTGCTGGCCCTGGTCGTTGATGAAGGTGGCCTGAACGGTGATCTGAGAAGGGAGCGTCGGCGCCGCAACGCCGTCGAGGTGATAATCCCGCATGCTGAACGGTGCGGTCATCATGTCGCTTTCTTGCCGCACCGGGTAATCGCGCCTGCCGGTTTGCACGGCGATGCGGGCGAAGGAGAGATAAAACGCCGACCGGTTGTGACAGCGCAGCAGATAGCCGCCAGGCGATTTTTGCAGCGAGAACGAGACGGCCTCGGCCGCGTTTTCGGCGTTTCCCTTTAGCGCTTTGGGGCGGTAGAAGATTTTCATCTGCGTGTTCATCGCCAGCGTCACGCGCGACGTCAGCGGCGGCGTGGTCGGCTGGCTGGGCGGGATCTCATACAGATTAAGCCAGAACACCGACTCCCGGTCGGTGGGCAGGGCCGCACCGGCAAACAGGATCCGCAGCCCTTTCAGCGCCGAAGGCGGCAGGGCGAAAACGCTGGGCAGGGTGACAAACGGCGCGCGTGACAGCTCGGGGGCGGCGTTGACGTCGCCGTCATCGACCCAGGTTTGCGCCACGATCGGATAGCCGTTGGTGTTGAGCAACATCAGGGTTTTTTCCGTGTCGCCCTCGCGGAAAATCACCCGGGTGGCGGAGGCGATGATGCCTGCCTGCGCGCCCATGGCCGCCAGCGCCAGCAGCAGGGCGCATCCCATCGTCAGATATTTCTTTCTCATCATTGCACCTTAACCCAGACGTAGGCCCTGGCGTCCACTTTGCCGGCGGTGACGGTTTGCCCGGGCAGCCGGGCGAGCGTGGCGGTGAGCTGGGTGGTGTAGTGGGTGAACCCCGCCGCGGTGCTGCCGCCGCCGCTGGCGCCGTTGAGCACCGGATACCAGCCGGCGTCGTTGCCCTGCGGGCATTGCCCGGCGCTGCAGCGCGCCCAGCCGACGAAGTTCATCGGCGCGCCGTTGCCGGCGTTGGCGAGCGCGATGCCCACGCCGGTGGCGACGCTGCTGTCGGTGCCGTAGCCGCTGGAGAGCAGGTAGCTCACGCCGCCGTTGGCGCTGACCAGCCCGAGCTGCTGCGCCGCGACATAGCTTTCATACGGCACCTGCAGGCCGAGGGCGGTATTGTTGCTGCTGACGCCGGACACGGCGGCATTGTCACATTCGATATTGATGGTGAACTGCGCCTGTGAGGTTTGCCCGGCGGTCAACTGGCTGACGGATATGGTCGGCAGGATCACCAGCGGCGTGACGTTGCGCGCCACGCAGGTGGCGGTATAGGTCAATGAGGAAATCGGTGCGGTGCCCATGCCCATCGCGTTCCAGCGCCCGGTGCCCCAGGTGGCGTAGTTGGTGGCGGAGTCGCTGCCGATAGGATCCGAGGCGATGCCGGGCCCCTGAAAGGTGACATAGCCGTTCGGCTGCGTGCAGGTATAGTTCGAATTGCCGGTGGTCGAGGCCATGCCCACCAGCGGGTTGCTGGCGCTGTAGCCGCAGTAGTTGCTGGCGCCCGCGCCCGGCAGCGAGCTGATGCGGATCAGATCGGCGCGGATGGCGCTGAAGTCTTTCACCCGGATCTGAATTTTGCTGCCGACGGTGGCGTAGCGGGTAATCGGCGCCGACTGCCAGTAGCGGGTAAAAACCTTGCCGGAATCCAGATGGGTCAGGCGGATGCCGACGTAGGGGAAGTAGGTGGCGTAGTAGTTGGGGTTACCGTCCTGGGCGCCCAGATCGTAATAGCCGCCGACGCGATCGTCGCCGTTGGTGGCGAAGACTTCATAGATCTGTCCCGCGTCGCCGGCGTCGCATTCATACAACACCTTGTTGGGGTCGGGATAGCGCGTGCCGGAGGTGAGATCGAACACGCTGGTGCCGAGCGGCGTGCCGACGGGCTGCAGGTAAGTGCTGGTCAGGTTAACCCGGCCCAGCGCCGTGCCCACCCCGCAGGGATCGCAACCGGAATCGATCCAGGGGGCGACCCGGGTGCATTGCGCCAGCGCGGCGGGCGCACCGAACAGCGACAGGGCGAGCAGCGCCAGGGCGGCGATCGGGTAAAAAATGCGTTTCATCGTCTCTCCTGAAAATAAGTTTAACGGGCTAGCGGCACGGGGCGCTGAGCCGTTGAATCGGGCCGTCTTCCCCGGCAGACAGGCGGTAATGCAGCGTGCACTGTTGGCCGGGCGCGTCGCCCCAGTTCAGCGTCAGCGCACCGGCATTCCGGTCGCTGCGCAGATACACCTGATTGGCTTGGCCGACCATGCCCACGCTGTTGCCCGCGGCGTCGAGGACGTTGGCGCCCATAGGGATCGGCGCGTTATCGGGCCGCTGCGCGGTGATCAATAGCGCCTGACCGCGCACGGTGTTGAAGCGCAGGCGCACCGTGGCGCCGGCGTACGGGGCGACGCGTCGCTGGCCGTCTTCCAGCTCCGCTTTGTCGTTCATGCCCTCGGGGTTCAGCGCGACGGTGTTGTAGTGATAGGGCACCAGCGACGGTGCCAGGGCATAGCCGAAGCGATCGACGCGCGCGCCCTGGCCGTCCATCACCCGTGCGCCGCTGGCGCCGGGCGCCTCGATCAGGGCGAAGGTGTCGCCGACATACGGCCCTAATGTCACGCCGCCGCGGTGAGCTACCACCGCCCCCTGCAACGACAGGGAGCCTTGTCGGTACTGGCGCGCGGTGGAGAACGAGCCGGTGACGTTGGCGTAAGGCAGACGGGTTTGCAGGTTGCCGCCCCAGATGCTTTGTTGGCGATCGTCATCGGTGGTGAAGTTCAGGCCGTAGCTGACCGGCTGTTCGTCGCCGACGCTGCCCGACAGCGCGGCCTGATAGTTGCCGCCCTGGCCCTGGCTGTGGTTGGCCAACAGCGAGACGCTGGGGGCGGATGATGAACGCCCGAGCGGGAAGCTCAGCGACAGGGCGGTGACGGTCTGCGCGTTTTGCGCCAGCGGCGCGCTGTAGACGTTATCCAGCGGCCCGTAGCCGCGGTAGTCGCCGTTGCTGTAGCCCAGGCTGCGGGTGCGGGTGACGGAGAGGTTAAGCGCCACGCCGTTGCCGAAGGTTTTTCCCCAGCCCAGCTGGAGCTGATTGTCGCGGCCGCGCTGATCGCGGTAGTCCTGAGTCGAGCCGGACATCGTCAGGCTGCCGAACGCGCCCATTCCCTGATTGACGGCGACCTCGAAACGCGACCGCTGGCGGTAAGAGTCGGACTGCCAGCTTTGGCCGGTGGCGGCGGCGCGCCGCACGCCGAGCACGTCGCTGAGATCGCGAAAGCCTTCGGTGGAGTAGCGGTAGCCGGCGATGGACAAGGTGGTGTCCGTCGGGCTGAAGGTTCGGCTGTAAGAGAGGTGCAGCATCCAGCCGGCGGCGCCGCCGTCCGGCAGGCTGGCGTGGGAATAGGTGGTATCCATGCCGAAGGCGCCCAGCCAGCTGCTGTACACGCCGCCCAGCATCATCGCCTGATAGCCGTCCGCCAGCTGGTTGCCGAGGTTGAAGGTCAGGGCGTTGGTCAGGCCGTGCTGCCAGGTCACTTCGCTGAACAGATCGTTGTCGCCGACGTAGCGGGAACGGCCGACGATCGCCGAGTAGCGCGACTGGCCGGGGCGGATGGATTCCGGCACCGCGGCGAACGGCACGGTGAAGGTGCTGACGCTGCCGTCGGCTTCCGTGACCACCACGGTGAGATCGCCGGCGTAGTTGGTGGCGTACAGATCGTTGATGGCGAACGGCCCCGGCGCGACGGTGGTTTCATACAGCGTGCTTTTGCCCTGCAGCACCGTCACGCGCGCGTTGCTTTTCGCCACGCCGCGCACCACCGGCGCATAGCCGCGCTGCGAATCCGGCAGCATGCGGTCGTCCGAACTGAGCTGAATGCCGCGAAAGCCCAGGCCGGAGAAGAAGTGCCCGTCGGTAAAGCCTTCGCCCAACAGCATTTCGCTGCGCCAGGGCAAGATGGCGCGCTGCACGTAGCGGCGGCTGGTGTCCAGATGGCCGCCGAACTCCCGATCGTAGCGGTAGCTGGACTGCTGGCGGTAGCGCCATAGCCCGAGGTTGAAGCCGCCGTTCAGGTTGGCGTAGGTCGAGTCGAGATTGCGGGTTTGCCCCTGTCGGTAACTGACGTGGTACTGGTTGAGGTTGTAATTGACGAAGGCCATCGATTCGCCGCTGTCCAGGCTGGCGGGATTGACGCTGCCGCGCGGCCGGCCGTTCAACAGCGCCTGCGGAATGCTCAGATCCAGCCGCAGCCGCGAGATATCGGCGTTCACCGTGATGTCCTTCAGATCCCGGCCGGGCAGCAGGCATTCCGCTTCGGCGGCCGCCGGCGGATTTTTCAGCCCGAAGCGCGCCAGCTGCGCCCGATCGAAACAGGGCAGCACCTGCTTGCCTGCGCGTACGAAGCGAATTTGATCGCGTTCGAGAAACTGGCCATTGAGGTACAGATCGATCTGATAGCTGCCCGGAGCGACGGCGTCCTGTTGGTTGAACTGGCTCAGGGCGCTGTTGCTCAGCACGCTGCCGCGCAGCAGCGCGGGATCGAAGGTATAGCCGTCGGCGGCGGCGCAGCCCAGCGGCAGCGCCAGCAGCGCGCAACACCAGCGTGTGGGCAGCGGCGTCGCCTTGCGAGCATCGAACATGAATACCTCCCTGTCTGGTTTCAGCGCGCGACGTTCAGGGTGCGTGAGATTTCCACCCCATAGTCATTGATGACGCGCAGTGCGACCTGCCGCACCTCCCCGTTCACCGGCCAACTGGCCTGTGAAAACGGCGGGATCAGATCCGCCTGCGGGATGGCGATGCGCTTCGCGCCGCTCAGGATCGCGGCCTGGCTGACGTTGGCGTAGTAGCCGGTCGGGTTGTCGACGCGCAGCGCGTTGCCGGCCTGGCGCAGGCTGAGCCGATCGATGACGTGGTTGGCGTCGCCGGCCAGCCCGGCGGGGCGATAGAACACCTTCAGCCGATTGGTGACCACCAGCAGCAGTTTGTTCTTGTCGCTGTCCGTCTGGCGCACGGCGGGCACCTGCAGGAAGTTGAGATAGAACAGCGATTCGCGATCGCGCGGCAGCGGCTGGCCGACGAACGACAGCCGCACCATCTGCCCGCTGTGCGGATTCATGCGGAAGATCTGCGGCGAGGCGACGAAAGGTGCATCGGCGTTTTCCGGCGTGGATTTGGGGTTATTGATGTCGAGCCAGATCTGCATCAGCGCCGGGGTGCCGTCGTCGTTGGTGAACTGCAGCGTTTTTTCCCGCGCCTCGGCGGGGTAGATCACGCGGTTGCCGAGCAGCGTCACGCTGGCCGAGGCGTGGGTAGCGGCAAAACTCATCAGGCAAAGCGACAGGGCGGCCCATCGGCGGGCGGAGCGGGTTATCTGCGGCATAAACGTGAACCGATAAAGGGAGCGAGTCATTCAGCGCCGCCCGGCGAAGGGCGGCGCTGGCATCAACAGGTATGGCGCCTGACGCCGGCTTATTTGTAGCTAATGGCGAACTGTGCGGTGGCGATCACCGATCCGGCCGCCACGCCGGTGTCTTCCGCGTAGTAGCGGGCCACCAGGTTCTGCGAGGTGGAGGTGGCGTCTTTGGCCAGCGTCATCGCCGACGTGGTGACGGTCGAACCGCTGGCGAACGACAGCGGCGTAGTGGCGTCGCTGTCCAGCAGTTGAATGGACACCTTGGCCGCATCGCCCGCGTTGCCCAGGTTGCCGTTGGTGGTCGGGTTGTTGCCCGCCAGCACGGTTTTGATCGCCGTATCGCTGGTTGCCGCCGCACAGCCGGTCACGTTGACGGTGAAGGTGGTGTCACCGGCGGTGGCGCCTTTGGTGGCGAGTTTGCTGGCGGCGACGGTCGGCAGCAGAACGACCGGGTTGGATTGGTTACCGTTAATATTCACCGAGCAGGTTTGCGTGCTGACTTCGCCTTTAAATTGCACCGTATTGGACGAAGCGGCCGCACAGGCGCCGGAGAGAGCCAGCATGGATAATGCGACTAATTTAACATTCATGTGAAATGCCCTTTAATTTACTTTAGATAAAAGCTTTCCTGACAGTAATAAATTACTGACGTGCGGTTGTTGATTAATCATGTTGCGCAATTGTTTTTTAAACGCGTCGGCAAACATGGATTTTCATCCTAACAAACTAAGAATTTTCCCTATAGGTGTTTTGAATAAGGCAATAAGACAAGAAGGCCTGCTGTTACATTTTTTTTCATTTGTGCTTATATCATACAAAATAGAAAATAGATCTATATCATTGCGTTGCGATTTTATTGGATCGTCAGTTTTTCCTGTGGAAATAATTTGAAACATTTATGCCTTTTTTGCGTATTAATCAACGTGCTGACGGTTGCCTGATTATTTGAAAAACATGTTATCAAGATGTTTTATATCGGTGTGCTTTGCAGGCGAATTACCCCAAAAAAGAGCAGCGACAAGCCGCCTGAGGTGTGGAAGCATGCTTTCATGCTGATAAGGAGACTTAAAGTGAGAGTGATTTATATCGACGGTTCACCGCTTTGCCGGCTGGGCATGAAAACATTATTGGGCGGCGGGGTGATAACCCTATCCTCACCCAATATGAATATTATTAAAAATATAATTCCGGCGCCTGATTTAATTATTACGGAGTTTCCTCAGGAGATTTACCGGTTCGAGGCGTATTTAAATTTCATTAAATATTCACGTGGTGAATATAAAGATGTCCGGTTACTGTTCTTTATCGATAAGACTTCGCCGCTGATCTTGGCGTTTATCGCTGCGGCGCAGCCGGATGCGATTTTGCACAAACGGGAAACGCTGCAGGTGGTGCGGGAAACCTGCGCGGCGCTGGTCTGCCGTGAGGAGGAAGGTGAGCGGCGCGTGATGAACCGGCATCGGGTGGCGGCGATCACGCCTGGCGAGACGGCGGTGCTGTGTGAAACCGCGCGCACCGAAGATATTCGCCTGACCGCGCGGCGGTTGAACCTGCACCCGAAAACCGTTTATTCGCACCTCAACAATGCCGGGAAGAAGTTCGGCACCCGCAATCGGATGGAACTGCTGAAGATGATTGCGCTGTTGTAGCGTGCCGTTAGCGGGTTTTGCCGACGGCCAGCCGCCATCGCGTGATCTCATCGGCGCCAGGCCCGGCGGCCAGCGCCAGGTTTTGCGGCGGCAGCGATTCGCCTGTCACGGCATCGACCACGCGCAGGGTGGTGGGGTGGCCGGTTGCGCGGTCAACCACGCGCAGCGGCGGCCCGGCCAGCTCGGACAGGTTCCATTTGTCGCCGATCTGGATCATCGCCATCACCAGCAGCCCGAGATCTTTCCCCTTCTCCGTCGGCAGATATTCGTAGCGATCGGGGCGCACCTGATATTGCCGCTTTTCGATAAGGCCGCTGCCTTGCAGCGCCTTGAGCCGATCGGCCAACGTGTTGTTGGTGATGCCGGTCGACTGGCGCAGATCGTCATAGCGCGAGAGCCCCAGCAACAGATCGCGCATGAGAATCGCGCCCCAGCGATCGCCCAATGCCGACAGCACGTGGGCCACCGAGCACGTCATGCCTTCAAACCCTTTTGCTTTCACTTTGCCTTGCCTCCGTTTGCCGCCCTAATGCGGATAATTTTATCTCCTCGGCTTGATCACTTCAATGATTGGAGTTATTACTCTTATTATTGGAGTTTTTTGATACCGGCTGCCGCCCGGTACGGTGTAACCCGGCGGCGAACAGGCCGATGACTTCGTGCGGGTGACCATCGACCAAATCGCCCGAGCCATGGGCAGCGACGCGGAGCAGCAGCAATTCCTGGCGGGCTGTACCCGCATCCTGCAACCCTACCTCGCCGCGCGCGGGCTGCACGTGGGCGAAACGCCGTTCTCGCTGTGGACTATCGAAGGTTTGAAGCCACCGTTGCCGGGGACGGCGGCGGGTGAGAAATGGCGTAGCGAGAACCGGCCTTCGGTGTGTGGGGGAGCGGCGCTGGCGGAATTCCCAATGCTTAAAAGCGACGATGAACGCCGATTTTTATCTTCGCTTAAACAAAGTCGGCATCACCGCGTGGGGGCTGCGAGGGTAACCCGGTAGGCATCATAGGCTATGTTGTACATCTGATATGAATGCATTTACGATGGCGGATTTTTCATTCTTACGATAGATGAAAAACACCTCAGTTGCGTTATCGACGGCGGGGATTGGCCTGTAGGTGATGTTGGGCAGTTTGATTGAGGATAGCGAAGAGGGAACGATGGCGATGCCCAGGCCGGAGGCCACCATGCCGAGCACGCTTAATGTGCTGTCTAACCGATAGGCCACCTTGATGTCTTCTTCAATAATGGCGTTCAGGATACGAAGCTGGCCATCGTCTCTGCTGTTTTCCGAGTAAATGATAAAGTCGCGTCCAGAGAGGTCTTCCTTTTTCAAGGCCTCTTTTTTCGCCAGATCGGAGTCTTCCTGAATCACGACGACCCAGTCAAGTTTTTTTATGGGTATAAAGCCGAGCTCCGGTGGGATATTGAGATCCAGATTGGGGCAGTAGCTGACGTCGATACTTCCGTTGACGATCTCATCGATTTGTTTCCAGTAAGGCATCTCTTTGGCGCGGAAGTTAACGCCGGGGTGCTCTGCTTTAAATCGATGAATATCGGCGGTGACTAATCCTGACGCCACGGCATTGCCGACAAATCCGATGCGCACATTGCCATTCTCACCTTTCGCCGCCGCTTTGGTTTCGTCAAGCGTACTTTTTATTTTCTCATAAATATCCGGCGCGTTTTTTAAAAATACCTCTCCCACCTCAGTTAGTTCGACATTGCGGTTGTTGCGAATAAAGAGTGGTGCGCCGATCTCTTCTTCTAGCGCTTTTATCTGCATGCTGAAAGCCGACTGCGTAATATGAATTCGCTTGGCCGCTTTGCCAAAATGTTTTTCTTCGACGAGGGCCAGAAATGCCTGGATATGGCGAAAATTCATGGATTGGATTCCTGTATCAGTCGTTCAAAAAAATGAATTGGATATATAGCTTCCATGAAAATACCCTCTAATAGAGCTCGCGTTAAAGTGTAGGTTATTTCTTAAATGCGGGCTAGTCAACAACACTCAGCGTGTTGCTATATATTTCAACGATCAAATATATGCATAGTGGAGGCGCTAAATGAATTCATTAGCCAGAATCGACGTTCATACTCACCTGGTCCCGCCCTTTTGGGGCAGCGCGCTGCCGAGCCACGGCGGCGATCCGTCCGGCTGGACCTTGCCCAAATGGACGGCGGACGACCATCTTCGCTATATGGACAAACAGCAAATAGCGACCAGCGTCCTATCGTTAACCGCGCCAAGCGTGGTTGGCTGGGAAGGTCAGGCTCGCCGCGATATGGCCAGGAAAGTCAATGAATATACGGCGGATCTGGTGGCGAAATACCCCACGCGGTTTGGTCACTTCGCGACCGTGCCGTTGCCGGACGTTGAGGGGGCGGTGCGTGAAGTTGAGTATGCACTGGATGTGCTGAAAGCCGATGGTGTGGTGTTATTAACCAATTATGAAGGGGTCTATTTAGGTGATAAAAAGTGGGCTCCGCTTTGGGCTGCGCTTAACCAACGCTCTGCCGTTGTTTTCATTCACCCGGGTCATCCCATCATGGATTTGCTGGATGGCGTACCGGGCCCCTTGGTTGATTATCCGTTTGATACTACCCGCAATGCCGTCCATATGGTGTTGAACGGCGTTATGGATAATTATCCTAATGTGAAAATTATTCTTTCGCATGCCGGCGGTTTCTTGCCTTATGCCGTTTTGCGCTTTACTCTGCTGGCAGAGTCACTTAATCCAAATGGGGCATCAGCTCAGGAGTTGAACGGTAAATTTAAGCGCTTTTATTTTGATACCGCATTGTCTTCCGGCCCTAATGCATTCTCCAGCCTGCTGGCGTTTGCGAATCATAATAATATTCTGTTCGGCAGCGATTATCCTTATGCACCTGAGCCCGTCGCCGCTAAGTTTAATCATATTCTCGACGCCGAGACAAACCTGACCGATGCGCAGAAAGTAAACTTCAATCGGAATAACGGTCTCGCGCTTTTCCCGCGGTTAAATAAATAAAGGTTTCTGCTGGGATGATGCCGCATTGCTTTAAGTGCCGGCGCGTTCCCTCCCTAAAATAAAAAATCCACGCTGAAGCGTGGATTTTTCCGTTTCCGGCAGCCGAGAGCAATGCTGCGGGGAAGGGCTTAGACGTTGAACAAGAAGTTCATCACGTCGCCGTCTTTGACGATGTAGTCTTTACCTTCGGAGCGCATTTTGCCGGCTTCTTTGGCGCCTTGCTCACCCTTGTAGGTGATGAAGTCGTCATAAGAGATGGTTTGCGCGCGGATAAAGCCTTTCTCGAAGTCGGTGTGGATCTTGCCGGCCGCCTGCGGAGCGGTGGCGCCGACCGGGATGGTCCAGGCGCGCACTTCTTTCACGCCGGCGGTGAAGTAGGTCTGCAGGTTCAGCAGTTCATAACCGGCGCGGATCACGCGGTTCAGGCCCGGTTCTTCCAGGCCCAGCTCGGCCATGAACTCGTCGCGCTCTTCGTCTTCCAGCTCGGCGATGTCGGATTCCACTGCGGCGCACACGGCAACCACCACGGAGCCTTCGGCGTCGGCGATTTTACGCACGGTGTCCAGGTACGGGTTGTTCTCGAAGCCGTCTTCGTTGACGTTGGCGATGTACATGGTCGGCTTCAGGGTCAGGAAGCTCAGGTATTTGATCGCCGCTTTGTCTTCGTCGCTCAGATCCAGCGCGCGCAGCATGCCGGCGTTTTCCAGGTGCGGCAGGCATTTCTCCAGCGCCGCCAGCTCGGCCTTGGCGTCTTTGTCGCCGCCTTTGGCTTTCTTCTGCACGCGGTGGATGGCGCGCTCGCAGGTGTCGAGGTCAGACAGCGCCAGCTCGGTGTTGATCACATCGATGTCTTCGGCCGGATCGACCTTGTTGTTGACGTGAATGATGTTGTCGTTCTCGAAGCAGCGCACCACGTGGCCGATGGCTTCGGTTTCGCGGATGTTGGTCAGGAACTGGTTGCCCAGGCCTTCACCCTTGGACGCGCCTTTCACCAGGCCGGCGATGTCGACGAATTCCATGGTGGTCGGCAGAATGCGCTGCGGCTTGACGATCTCGGCCAGCTTATCCAGACGCGGATCGGGCATCGGCACCACACCGGTGTTCGGTTCAATGGTGCAGAACGGGAAGTTGGCTGCTTCAATGCCCGCTTTGGTCAACGCGTTGAACAGGGTGGATTTGCCTACGTTAGGCAGGCCGACGATACCGCATTTGAATCCCATGTTGTAATCACCTTAAATATCTTAACTATCAGTTGGTTAGATTTAACCAACTGCATAAAGGGCAAAATAATGCCGCCATTATACACGTAATGAGCGTTTATCTCGATCAGACTTGTTTGGCCGGGGCGAGCGCAGCGCCCGCGGCCGGTTTTTGATTGAGATTTGGATCACATTTACCCATACTGGCCGTTCCGATTAACCGACAGGAAACGCGCCGGATGTATTTCTTGCCTACGCCACCCTGAGCTGTGCCCGCCTGCAGTCTGCCGCACCTTGCGGTACCCCATACCCGCTACGCGGGGAGATGATGTCATCTGTCATAAGTGAATAATGCATGTTTAACCTGAGTAACGTCAGGATCGCGGACGTTAAAAATGAAGTCCTGGCGGGCTTTGTGGTGGCGGTTTCGATGATCCCCGAGGCGGTCGGCTTTTCGCTGGTCGCCGGTCTTTCGCCGATCGTCGGTTTGCATACCGCGTTTATTATCGGCCTGGTCACGGCGCTGTTCGGCGGCAAGCCGGGCATGGTTTCCGGCGCCGCCGGCTCCATTGTGGTGGTGCTGATGAGCCTGGCGGCGCAGTATGGCATGGGCTACGTGCTGTGGGCCACGCTGTTTGCCGGGGGCATTCAAATCCTGATCGGCGCCTTCCGGCTGGGCAAGTTCATTCGTCTGGTGCCGCTGCCGGCGATCCACGGCTTCGTCAACGGTCTGGCGATCGTCATCATGCTGGCGCAGCTGAAGATGATCGCCGGGCAGGGGCCGCTGATGTACGGCCTGGTGGCGCTGGCGATTGCGGTGGTGGTGCTGTTCCCGCGCCTGACCAAAGCCATTCCGTCTTCGCTGGCGGCGCTGCTGGTGGTTTCGGCGTTGGCGATCGGCCTCAATCTGCACACGCTGCGGGTGGGCGATCTGGCGGATATTTCCGGCGCGCTGCCGCACTTCAGCCTGCCGACGGCGCCGTTCACCCTGGAAATGGTGCGGGTGGTGCTGCCCTATGCGGTGGTGATTGCCCTGGTCGGTTTGATTGAATCGCTGCTGACCATGACGGTGCTGGATGAAATGGGCGGCAAGAAGGGCAACGGCAATCGCGAAAGCATCGCGCAGGGCGCCGGTAACGCGGTGTGCGGCCTGTTCGGCTGCTTCGCCGGCTGCGCGATGATCGGCCAGTCGATCATCAACTTCACCTCGGGCGGGCGCGGGCGCCTCTCCGGCACGGTGGGCGCCATCCTGCTGATTCTGTTCGTGGTCAGCCTGTCGCGCTATATCGGCCTGCTGCCGGTGGCGGCGCTGGCCGGGGTGATGCTGGTGGTGTGTTACAACACCTTCGAGTGGAGTTCGCTGCGCCGTTTGCGCCGTATGCCGAAGGCGGACGCGCTGGTGATGCTCGCCGTCACGCTGATCACCATCTTTACCGATCTGGCGGTGGCGGTGATCAGCGGGGTGATTATCTCGGCGCTGGTGTTCGCCTGGCAGCAGGCGCGCATTCGCGTGCGCCAGCGGCAGGTAACGGGCGACGTGGCGGTGTATCAGCTCGATGGCCCGCTGTTCTTCGGCTCTGCCGCCGCTTTCGCCGAGCTGTTCGAGCCGCAAAGCGATCCGCAGAACGTGGTGCTGGATTTTGCCGGCACCCGGGTGATGGATTCCAGCGGCGTAGAGGCGATCGATAAGCTGACGGCGCGTTACCTGGCGGCGGGGAAAAGCATTCGGCTGCGCCACCTGAGCGGCGACTGCGTGCGTTTACTTAAGCGCGCCGGGCCGTTTTGCAGCCATGAGCTGGACGATCCGCAGTATTACGTGGCGGAAGAGGGCTTCACCGCCGATGACCGCCGCGTGAGCGAGGAGACCTTCAACCCGCGCGGCTAGAAGCAGGCAGCGGGCAGGGCGCCCGCTGCGGCAAGGTTCAGGCCTGCGCCTTGAAGCTGTGCAGGCGCTGAACGGTTTTTTCCAGCCCGTCCTTCATCAGCATCTCGGTGCAGCGCAGCGACTCGTCGATCGCTTCGTCGATCATCTTCTGCTCGCTGGCCGGCGGCTTGCCGAGCACGAAGCCCACCACCTTGTTCTTGTCGCCCGGATGGCCGATGCCGATGCGCAGGCGGTAAAAGTTCGGGTTGTTGCCGAACTTGTTTTGGATGTCCTTCAGGCCGTTGTGGCCGCCGTTGCCGCCGCCGAGCTTGATTTTGGCGACGCCGGGCGGCAGATCCAGCTCGTCGTGCGCCACCAGGATCTCGTTCGGTTCGATGCGGTAGAAGTTGGCCATCGCCAGCACCGCTTTGCCGCTCAGGTTCATGAAGGTGGTCGGCACCAGCAGGCGCACGTCGTTGCCCGCCAGGTTCAAACGAGCGGTATAGCCGAAGAACTTGCTCTCTTCTTTCAACTGCTGATTGTGGCGCTGGGCCAGCAGATCGACGTACCAGGCGCCGGCGTTGTGGCGCGTTTGGGCATATTCCGCGCCCGGGTTGGCCAGGCCAACTATCAATTTAATACTGCTCACTGGGAGATTCACTATGATCAGGGTAATGGAAAGGGCCTTAGTCTACCTGCCGGGGCGGCGAATGACAAAATCCGATCCCCGCCGTCGCCTTAGGTAAGAAAGACGAATGATTCATTAGCTGAATAATTCAATTTGTCCGCTAATTTTCAGCGGCGCGTTAAGAAGTGTCAATAATTCTTTACCATTTGTGATCGCCTCCGCAATCCCCTTGCCGCAACAAGGACTATACTTAACTTATCAAAGTGGGTTAACAAGTTGCAGCGTTATCCCGGTTGGCACATGGCAATCATGGAGGTGGCATATGAAACGTAGAAGCGCGGACAGAATGGGCAACTTTTTTATGGGGCTGGGGCTGGTCGTGATGATCGGCGGTGTCGGATACTCCATTATTGCTGAAGTATCCCAGTTCAATTTACCGCAATTTTTCGCCCACGGCGCCATCATGAGTATCTTCGTCGGCGCGCTGTTGTGGCTGGTGGGCGCGCGTATCGGCGGCCGCGAGCAGGTGGCGGATCGCTACTGGTGGGTAAAACACTTTGATAAACGGTGCCGTAACGACCAACATCGTTCGTCGCATTGATTAAAAAATCAGAAGGGAAGCGAGAGCAGGGCAAGGGAAAATCTGCCGTGCATTAAGGTTTGAGGTCATGTTGGACTACGAGTAGAAAACCCGTTGTTGCTTACGCACCAACGGGTTTTTCTTTTTCTGCTGTCGGGCACGCTATCTTTCCGGCGCGGTGGGCGCCGCACCGGAAAGACGACGCATCAATGCTCGAACATTGCAGAGATCGACTCTTCGTTGCTGATGCGGCGAATGGCTTCAGCCAGCATGCCGGACAGGGTCAGAGTGCGAACGTTTTTCAGTGCCTTGATTTCCGGCGACAGCGGAATGGTGTCGCAGACGATCACTTCATCAATCACCGAGTTCTTGATGTTGTCCACGGCGTTGCCGGAGAAGATCGGGTGCGTCGCGTAGGCGAATACGCGCTTGGCACCGCGTTCTTTCAACGCTTCAGCCGCTTTGCACAAGGTACCGCCGGTGTCGATCATGTCGTCGACCAGCACGCAGTCGCGGCCTGCCACGTCACCGATGATGTGCATCACCTGAGAAACGTTCGCGCGCGGGCGGCGTTTGTCGATGATGGCCATGTCGGTGTCGTTCAGCAGTTTGGCGATGGCGCGGGCACGCACTACGCCGCCGATGTCCGGGGAAACCACGATCGGGTTTTCCAGGTTCTGCTGCAGCATGTCTTCCAGCAGGATCGGGCTGCCGAACACGTTGTCTACCGGAACGTCGAAGAAGCCTTGAATCTGCTCAGCATGCAGATCCACCGTCAGAACGCGGTCAACCCCTACGCTGGAGAGGAAATCGGCAACCACCTTGGCGGTGATTGGCACACGCGCGGAACGCACGCGGCGATCCTGGCGGGCATAGCCGAAGTAAGGGATAACGGCGGTAATACGACCTGCGGAGGCGCGACGCAGGGCGTCGACCATCACAACCAGTTCCATCAGGTTGTCGTTGGTCGGGGCACAGGTGGACTGGATGATGAAAATATCACCGCCGCGTACATTTTCGTTGATTTGCACGCTCACTTCGCCGTCGCTAAAACGACCTACAGCGGCGTCACCAAGGCTGGTGTACAAACGGTTGGCAATACGTTGTGCTAGTTCCGGGGTGGCGTTACCAGCAAAAAGCTTCATATCAGGCACGAGAAGAACCTCAGGCTTGCGTCCAGAGAAGATATTGTCATACGACATCGCCAAGGGGCAGTCGGCGACGCCGGCGCAATATACATACGGGTATGTAAAACTAAAATTGAGACCGCAGGCAGCGCAGGGATAACAGGGCCAGGTGTGCATGACCCTGCGCAGCGAAACGTTGAGCTACGACTCAAACCGCCCGGAACGAATGCGATGTAGTGGGGAGACGTTAACGCCGCGCGCTACAAAACCACACAACCACTCCGGGGCTTGATTTAACACCTGACGGGCGGCGATTTCTGTGTCGAATTCAGCAAACACACAAGCACCTGTGCCAGTCAGGCGTGACGGGGCGTATTCTAACAGCCATGAAAGAAGCTGTTCAACCTCGCGAAAACGTTTTCTTGCGATCGGTTCGCAATCATTTGCGTACGGTGCCTGCAACAGCTCACTTAAGGAGCGAACCGGGGTGTCTCTTTTCAATTCGGGATCGCCGAAGATAACCGGCGTCGGGATGCCGACGCCGGGATGCGCCACCAGATACCACTTTTCCTGCGGCTCGGCCGGCTGCAGGCGCTCGCCGATGCCTTCGGCGAAGGCGGCGTGGCCGCGCACGAACACCGGCACGTCGGCGCCGAGGCTGAGCCCCAGCTCGGCCAATTGGTCGTCGCCAAGACCGCAGCGCCACAGTTCGTTCAGCGCCACCAGCACGGTGGCGGCGTTGGAGGAGCCGCCGCCCAAACCGCCGCCCATCGGCAGGCGCTTGTCGATGCTGATGTCGGCGCCGCGCGGTGCGGTCTGCAGGCCGCGTTCATCGCAATAGCGCTGCAGCAGGCGGGCGGCGCGCACGATCAGGTTCTGCTCGTCCGGCACGCCGTCGACCGGCGTCAGCAGATGAATGCGATCGTCCTGGCGCGGCTCAATGGTCAGAGTGTCGCCGTAGTCCAAAAACTGGAACAGCGTCTGCAGCAGGTGATAGCCGTCTTCACGACGGCCGGTGATGTACAGAAACAGGTTGAGTTTCGCGGGGGAGGGCCACTGGCGGATCATTTGAGCGTCCAGTTGTCCATTTTCAGCTTGATGCGCTGGTCGCCCTGCTGCAGCTCCAGGCGATTCGGCAGAGTCGGCTGCACCGCGTTGCTGTAGCCCTGGTAATCCACTTTCCAGGTCTGGCCGCCTTGCTGGTAGGTCAGCTTGCTCAGGCGATATTGGTCATCCAGCGCAAAATCGCCGGCTTCGCCCGGCAGGCCGAGCATCCACTGGCGCAGGTTGTTCAGCGGGATCGCCATGCCGGTCAGCTTGCGGATCATCTCTTCCGGATTGTCGCTGACGTAGCGTTTGCCCTGGTTGTCGGTCAGCTGCACCACGTTTTTCTGCACGTTGAGATCCATTTCCGTGCTGCCCAGCGGGTTGGTCAGCAGCAGGCGGTAGCGCTCCGGCGAGAACTGCTGCCAGAAGAAGCGGGCGTAGACTTTTTTCTGATCAGACAAGTAGGCGAAGGAGCCGCGGGTCTGATAGGTGCTGAGCTGCTGCACCGCCTGCTCATGGGCGCGCCACTGCGGTGAGGTCGGGCTGGTGGCCGGGCCGGTCGGCTTGGTGGTGGTACAGGCGGCCAGCACCAGGCTGGCCAGCGGGATCAGACGGAGCAAACTAACTTTGCGTATTGGCATAACTTTCTCTTGTCCTTTTGTCCTTGCGGGCATGCGCGACGAAACCCGGATTCAGCGCTCACGCTAACGGGGCGGCGGCGGCGCGTCAATTTTTTGCTGCATCGCGTTGAATCTTGCCGCTTTTATCGGCGCAATGCCAACCCGGCACGCGCCGTCGGGGTCGCCATTAAGCGTAACACAATCGCCTGAAGGCGGGGGAGGCGCGCCCGATAAGCGGTGCCTTCGTTGCGCAAACGCCGCCGTTGTGTACGCCGAATAGCGTGCGCGTTATCGCAAACTGCGCTAAAATTTAAGCAATCGACCTACCTCATGGCTATTTATCCTGCTGTATTTATTGCTTATTCATTAATTGATGTCATCTATGACAGCGATTGAACGGAAGATGCGGTTGTTACTTTTATTGATCCCGCGCATCAAGTAGAATGCCGTTCAACGAGAACCCGTACCAAGATAAGTATTACTCGAAGCAATGACCCTGCTGGCGTTAGGTATAAATCACAAAACCGCTCCGGTTTCTCTGCGTGAAAGGGTGACCTTCTCGCCAGAGTCCATCGATGAGGCGCTGACCAGCTTGCTCCAACAACCGTTGGTGCAGGGTGGCGTCGTGTTGTCCACCTGCAACCGCACCGAGCTGTACCTCAGCGTAGAGCAGCAGGAACACATGCACGAGCAGCTGGTCGCCTGGCTGTGCGCCTACCACAACCTGCGTCCGGAAGAGGTGAAGAAAAGCCTGTACTGGTATCAGGGCAACGACGCGGTCAGCCATCTGATGCGTGTGGCCAGCGGGTTGGACTCATTGGTACTCGGCGAACCGCAGATCCTCGGCCAGGTGAAAAAGGCCTTCGCCGAGTCGCAACGCGGCCAGTCGCTGTCCGGTGAGCTGGAGCGTCTGTTCCAGAAATCCTTCTCTGTCGCCAAGCGCGTGCGCACCGAAACCGACATCGGCGCCAGCGCGGTCTCCGTGGCGTTCGCCGCCTGTACGCTGGCGCGCCAGATCTTCGAATCGCTGGCCGATCTCAACGTCTTGCTGGTGGGCGCCGGCGAAACCATCGAGCTGGTGGCGCGCCACCTGCGCGAGCATAAAGTGCGGCACATGATCATCGCCAACCGCACCCGCGAGCGCGCGCAGCTGCTGGCGGACGAGGTCGGCGCGGAGGTGATCACCCTGCCTGAGATCGACGAACGTCTGGCGGACGCCGACATCATCATCAGTTCCACCGCCAGCCCGCTGCCGATCATCGGCAAGGGGATGGTGGAGCGCGCGCTGAAGGCGCGCCGCAACCAGCCGATGCTGCTGGTGGATATCGCCGTACCGCGCGACATCGAGCCGGAGGTCGGCAAACTGGCCAACGCCTATCTGTACAGCGTGGACGATCTGCACGCCATCATTCAAAGCAACCTGGCGCAGCGCAAAGCGGCGGCGGTGCAGGCGGAATCGATCGTGCAGCAGGAAAGTACCAACTTCATGGCCTGGCTGCGCTCGCAGGGCGCGGTGGAAACCATCCGCGACTACCGTTCGCAGGCCGACCAAATTCGCGCAGAGATGGAGGCCAAAGCGCTGGCCGCCATCGCGCAGGGCGCCAACGTGGAGCAGGTGATACACGAGCTGGCCCATAAACTGACCAACCGTCTTATTCATGCCCCCACCAAATCCCTCCAGCAGGCCGCCGGCGACGGCGACGTGGAGCGGTTGCAGTTATTACGCGACAGCCTCGGGCTGGATCAGCATTAGTTTTCTCTATTAACAGGGTTTATTACCACGCATGAAGCCTTCTATTGTTGCCAAACTGGAAGCGTTACAAGAGCGCCATGAAGAAGTGCAGGCGCTGCTCGGCGATGCCGGCGTTATCGCCGACCAAGACCGGTTCCGCGCGCTGTCGCGAGAATACGCGCAGCTGACTGACGTCAGCCGCTGCTTCCTGGAATGGCGTCAGGTGCAGGAGGATCTGGAGACGGCGGAAATGATGCTGGACGATCCGGAGATGCGCGAGATGGCGCAGGAAGAGCTGAAACAGGCGCGGGCGGCCAGCGAAGAGTTGGAGCAGCAACTGCAGGTGTTGCTGCTGCCGAAAGATCCGGACGATGAGCGCAGCTGCTTCCTCGAAGTGCGCGCCGGCACCGGCGGCGATGAGGCGGCGATCTTCGCCGGCGATCTGTTCCGCATGTACAGCCGCTATGCGGAAAGCCGCCGCTGGCGCGTCGAGGTGATGAGCGCCAACGAAGGCGAGCACGGCGGCTTTAAAGAAGTGATCGCCAAAGTCTCCGGCGACGGCGTGTACGGTCAGCTGAAGTTTGAATCCGGCGGCCACCGCGTGCAGCGCGTGCCGGAAACCGAATCCCAGGGGCGCATCCACACCTCCGCCTGCACCGTGGCGGTGATGCCTGAAGTGCCGGAAGCCGAGCTGCCGGACATCAACCCGGGCGATCTGAAAATCGACACCTTCCGCTCCTCCGGCGCCGGCGGCCAGCACGTTAACACCACCGACTCGGCGATCCGCATCACCCACCTGCCGACCGGCATCGTGGTGGAGTGCCAGGACGAACGTTCACAGCACAAAAACAAAGCCAAGGCGATGTCGGTGCTGGGCGCGCGCATTCGCGCCGCCGAGATGGCCAAGCGCCAGCAGGCCGAGGCGTCCACTCGCCGCAACCTGCTGGGCAGCGGCGATCGTTCCGACCGTAACCGCACCTACAACTTCCCGCAGGGGCGGGTGACCGACCACCGCATCAACCTGACGCTCTACCGTCTGGACGAGGTGATGGAAGGCAAACTGGACATGCTGATCCAGCCGATCGTGCAGGAGTATCAGGCCGACCAGCTGGCTGCGCTGTCCGCCGAGCAAGAGTGATGGACTATCAACACTGGCTGAAAGCCGCCGCCGCGCGTTTGACCCACAGTGACAGCGCCCGGCGCGACGCGGAAATCCTGTTGGGTTTCGTGACCGGCAAGGCCAGAACTTTCCTGATGGCGTTCGGGGAAACCCTGCTGACGCCGCCGCAGCAACAGCAACTGGAGACGCTGCTGGCGCGCCGCGAACGCGGTGAGCCGGTGGCCTATCTGGTGGGCGAGCGCGAGTTTTGGTCGCTGCCGCTGTCGGTTTCGCCCGCAACGCTGATCCCACGCCCGGATACCGAATGCCTGGTGGAACTGGCGCTGGCGCGCCTGCCGCCGCAACCCTGCCATTTCCTCGATCTCGGCACCGGCACTGGCGCCATCGCGCTGGCGCTGGCCAGCGAGCGCCCGGATTGTTCGGCAATCGGCGTCGATGTGCAGCCGGAGGCGGTCGCGCTGGCGCAGCATAATGCGCGCAAGCTGAAGATCGACAACGTCCGATTTCTACAGGGCAGTTGGTTTGCGCCGGTGGCGGGGCAACGCTTCGCGCTGATCGCCAGCAATCCGCCCTATATCGACGCCGCCGATCCGCATTTGTCGCAGGGCGACGTGCGCTTCGAGCCGGGCAGCGCGCTGGTCGCCGCCGATCATGGGCTGGCGGATCTGGCCGCCATCGTGGGCCAGGCGCCGCACCATTTGCAGCCGCAGGGTTGGCTGCTGTTGGAACATGGCTGGCAGCAGGGCGAGAGCGTGCGCGCGCTGCTGCAGGCCGCCGGATTTTCCGCTGTCGCCACCCACCGCGATTACGGCGACAACGACCGCGTGACGCTCGGCCAATGGCCGGGATAATCGCCACTGATAATAACGACGCCCGGGCCATTTAAGGGAGCATCATGACTGCATACACCGCGTTGAAACATTTCCATTTGCTGACGGTTGCCATCAGTATTACCTTGTTTGTGCTGCGTTTCTTTTGGCAGTGGCGCCGCTCGCCGATCATGGGCCGCCGCTGGGTCAAGGTAGCGCCGCACCTGAACGACACGCTGCTGTTCGTCAGCGGCATCGCGCTGGTGGTGACGTTCGGGTTTTATCCGCTGCTGGGTATGGACTCATGGCTGACCGAGAAGCTGTTTGGCGTTATTATCTATATCCTGCTTGGCTACGTCGCATTGGGCAAGAAGACCAAAAGTCAGCGGCTGCGAACCGTGGCGTTCGTGCTGGCGTTGGGCTGCCTGTACCTGATAATTAAACTTGCCACGACGAAAATACCGTTTCTGATGGGATACCTATGAGTAGCATTGCTGATTTTGAATTTAACGCCTCGCCGCTGAGCGAAGGGGTGATCCTGGTGTCGCAGTCGGTGCGGCGCGATTTCCCGGCTGCCGACGTGGAGCGCAAGCTGCAACAGCTGGTAGACGAAGCGCGCGCGGCGGTGCCGGTCGATATCACTCAGGAGCAGCAACTGGATGCGCTCATCGAGCTGTTTTACAAGACCTGGGGCTTCGGCGGCGCCAGCGGCGTGTACCGCCTGTCGGACGCCATCTGGCTGGACAAGGTGCTGGAAGGGCGGCAGGGCACGCCGGTCTCGCTGGGCACCATTTTCCTGCACATCGCCAACGCGCTGGATCTGCCGCTGCTGCCGGTGATTTTCCCCACTCAGCTGATCCTGCGCGCCGACTGGCTGGACGAGGAGCTGTGGCTGATCAACCCGCTTAACGGCGAAACCCTGAGCGAACACCAGCTGGAAGTGTGGATCAAGGGCAACCTGGGGCTGGGCGCCGAGCTGGAAGACGACGACCTCGACGAGTCGGAGAACATCATGGTGGTGCGCAAGATGCTCGATACGCTGAAGGCCGCCCTGATGGAAGAAAAACAGCTGGAAATGGCGCTGCGCACCAGCGAAACGGTGCTGTGCTTCGATCCTGAAGATCCGTACGAGATCCGCGACCGCGGGCTGATTTACGCCCAGCTGGAGTGCAACCATATCGCGATTTCCGATCTCAACTATTTTGTCGAGCAGTGTCCTGAAGACCCGGTCAGCGAAGTGATCAAAGTGCAGATCCATTCGATTGAGCCGAAACAGGTGACGCTGCATTAATTCAATGACTCCGCGCAGTGTGCAAGGCGACGGTTACAACCTTAACAAAGGCGAAAGCATGAAACAGAAAGTGGTTAGCATTGGCGATATCGACGTAGCAAACGATCTGCCGTTTGTGCTGTTTGGCGGTATGAACGTGCTGGAATCGCGCGATCTGGCGATGAGCATCTGCGAACACTACGTCACCGTGACGCAAAAACTGGGCATTCCTTACGTATTCAAGGCCTCTTTCGACAAGGCCAACCGCTCTTCCATCCACTCGTACCGCGGTCCGGGCCTGGAAGAAGGGATGAAGATCTTTGAAGAGCTGAAAAAAACCTTCGGCGTGAAAATCATCACCGACGTGCATGAAGCGGCGCAGGCGCAGCCGGTTTCCGAAGTGGTTGACGTGATCCAGCTGCCGGCCTTCCTGGCGCGCCAGACCGATCTGGTGGAAGCGATGGCGAAAACCGGCGCGGTGATCAACGTCAAGAAGCCGCAGTTCGTCAGCCCGGGGCAGATGGGCAATATCGTCGACAAGTTCAAAGAGGGCGGCAACGACCAGGTGATCCTGTGCGATCGCGGCAGCAACTTTGGCTATGACAACCTGGTGGTCGACATGCTGGGCATCAACGTGATGAAAAACGTGACCGGCGGCCATCCGGTGATCTTCGATGTGACCCACGCGCTGCAGACCCGCGATCCGTTCGGCGCCGCGTCCGGCGGCCGTCGCGCTCAGGTGGCCGAGCTGGCGCGCGCCGGCATGGCGGTCGGCCTGGCCGGCCTGTTCCTCGAAGCGCACCCGGATCCGAACAACGCCAAGTGCGACGGCCCGTCCGCGCTGCCGCTGGACAAGCTGGAGCCGTTCCTGGCGCAGATGAAAGCCATCGACGACCTGGTGAAGAGCTTCCCGGAGCTGGATACCAGCAACTAAGCGCTCGTCACCATAAAAAAAAGCCCGACTCGTCGGGCTTTTTTACGTTTAGGCGCCGGTGGCCGCCAGCGCTTCCGGCAGCGTCGGGTAGAACTGCAGGCGGCCCTCGATCGGTTGCACCCGCGCGCGCGCCAGGGTTTTCAGCGGCTGGAACGGCACGTCGGTGATCACCAGCTTTTTGTCCGCCGGCAGCTCGTCGATAAAGCGCCGCAGGGCGCTCAGGCCGCCGGCGTCGAGCACCGGCACCGCATCCCACTGCAGCACGATCGTGCGGTAGCCTTCGCTGCGCGCCAGCAGTTCGGTAAAGATGCGCTCGGCGGCGGCGAAGAACAGCGGGCCGTTCACCCGCAGCACCAGGCGGCCGTGGTCGGCGCTCAGCTCACTCAGCTTTGTCATACGGGCGATACGGCGCATAAACAGCAGCGACGCCAGCACGATGCCCACGGTAATGGCGATCACCATGTCGAACAGCACCGTCAGCGACATGCACAGCAGCAGCACCAGAATGTCGTCCTTCGGCGCCCGGCGCAGCAGGTAAACCACCTTGTGCGCCTCGCTCATGTTCCAGGCGACCATCAGCAGCAGCGCCGCCATCGCCGCCAGCGGCAGGTAAGAGAGCCACGGCGCCAATACCAGCAGCGCCAGCAGCACCAGCAGCGCGTGGATGATGGCGGACACCGGCGAGGTGGCACCGGCGCGCACGTTGGCCGCCGAACGGGCAATCGCGGCGGTGGCGGTAATGCCGCCGAAGAACGGCGCGATGATGTTGCCCGCGCCCTGGCCGATCAGTTCGCTGTTCGAGTTGTGCTTCTTGCCGGTCATGCCGTCGAGCACCACCGCGCACAGCAGCGATTCGATCGCGCCGAGCATCGCCATCGAAAACGCCGCCGGCAATAGGGCGGAAACGGTTTGCCAGCTCAGGGTGAACGGCTGCCCGCCGCCGCCCGGCAGATCCCAGGGCAGCAGCAACTGCGGCAGGATCGGCGGGATGCCCTGTCCGCTGCTGCCGTCGGCCAGCAGATAGCTGAAGCGCGAGCCGATGGTCGCCACCGGGTGATCAAACAGCGCCAGCAGCCCCATTAGCGCGGTGCCCGCCAGCAGCGCCGGCAGGTGGCCAGGCACCCGCAGGCCGAGCTTGGGCCAGAAGATCAGGATCAGGAGCGTCACCGCGCCGATCAGGGTATCGCCGAAATCCAGCGTTGGCAGCGCCTGCAGCAGGGCGTGCAGTTTGCCGACGTAATTTTCCGGCGTGTGCGCCAGCTGCAGGCCGAAGAAGTCCTTGATCTGCATGGTGGCGATGGTGATGGCGATGCCGGAGGTAAAGCCGAGCGTCACCGGCAGCGGAATGTACTCGATCAGCCGGCCCAGGCGCGCCAGCCCCATCAGCAGCAGAAATACTCCGGAGATCAGCGTGGCGACCAGCAGGCCGGCCAGGCCGAACTGCTGCGAAACCGGATACAGGATCACCACGAAGGCGGCGGTGGGGCCGGAGACGCTGTAGCGCGAACCGCCGCTGACGGCGATGACGATGCCGGCGATGGCGGCGGTATACAGGCCGTACTGCGGC
Organism: Serratia sp. CY31944; assembly: GCF_052169175.1. Lineage (NCBI taxonomy): Bacteria > Pseudomonadati > Pseudomonadota > Gammaproteobacteria > Enterobacterales > Yersiniaceae > Serratia > Serratia sp. CY31944. The sequence goes on along the minus strand of NZ_JBJNLG010000021.1, from coordinate 21,751 downwards.
GGCACGCCGCTGGCGATCGCCAGCGCCATCGCCAGCGGGATGGCGATAATGCCGACCGTCACCCCGGCGATAGCGTCTTTCAGCAACCGCGCCAGGCTATAAGGTTCCCGCCAGCAGGCGTCTATCAGCGCGCTGAAGGGGCGAATTTTGTTTATTTCATGCGTTTTCATCTACGGTGCGTACCAAATCTTCAAAAGTGAAAGGAATGGCGGGCCCGATGAGGTCCGTCTTGTCACGTGACAGATACCATACGCCTTTTGTTCAGCGGATTACCAGACCTGTGTCAATTTGGCGCAGGAAATCGGAGAGTCGCCCTTTTGTTTGGCGCTAAATGCGAATAACAGATAAGTCAGCCGCAGATTCTGCGGCTGAAAAGGAAAGGAATAATCAAGGTTTTAACGGCTAGTGGAGTACGGGCAGGGATAAGCCGAGAAAGTGGGCTAAAGTGCTTACCAGCAGCTGGTGATCTTCCTTCTGCGGCGCGCCGGAAATGCTGATGCTGCCGACGCAGCCGAGGCCGGTCAGAGTGAGCGGGAAGGCGCCGCCGTGCACCGAATAGTCGCGCACGTTCAGCCCGTAGCGTTCCTCCAGCGACGTTTGCCGCTGCTGCAGGCGCAGGCCGATGGCGTAAGAGCTTTTGTGAAAATGATTCACCAGATTACGCTTGCGCCGCACCCAGTCGGCAATGTCCGGCGTGGCGCCCGGCATGGCGTAATAAAACAGCGTTTGCCCGGCCAGTTGGATCTCGATGGCGATGCTCAGGCCGCGCCGCTCGGCGGCGGTTTTCAGCGCCGCGCCCAGTTCCCAGGCGGTGGCGGCATCAAAATGGGTAAAGGCCAGCGTCGCTTCCTGTTCGCTGAGCGCCTGCAGTTCATCGTCGATATTCATGCGGTTCTCCCCCGATAACACAGGGCACAGAGTAGCCTGAAGCGCCTGGGGAGGGATAGAAGGCTTGGCGATAAGATAGAACCGCCCGGCCGCTGCCGGGGATGGGAGCGTGCGCCCCGGCGAGCGGGGCGCGTGGCTTCAGGCCGCCAGCGTGTGTTCGCGGAAGGCGTCCAGCAGCTCTTCGGTGAACGTCAGGCGTTTTTGGCGATCGGCCAGATCGAGCGTGAACTTCAGCTTGCTCGGGCCGTCCAGGCGGTAAACCTGCGGATTGCCTTGCAACAGGCCGATCAGATAACCGGGATCGACGCGGTTGTTGTCGCCGAACTCGATAAAGCCGCCGCGCTCGTTGCTCTCTATGCGTTTGATGCCCAGCTTCTGCGCATGCAGGCGCAGCGCCGCGCACTGCAACAGGTTGCGCGCCGCGTCCGGCAACTGACCGAAGCGGTCGATCAGCTCGACTTTCAGCTCATCCAGCTCGCCGTCGCTCTTCGCGCTGGCGATGCGCTTGTACAGCGACAGGCGGGTATTGACGTCGGGAATGAAATCTTCCGGCAGCAGCGTCGGCATGCGCAGTTCCACCTCGGTCTGGCTGCTGGTGAGATCTTCCAGCGACGGTTCGCGGCCGTTTTTCAACGCATCGACGGCGCTTTCCAGCAGCTCCATGTAGAGCGAGAAGCCGACGGTGGTCATCTGGCCGCTCTGGTCTTCGCCCAGCAGTTCGCCGGCGCCGCGGATCTCCAGATCGTGGGTCGCCAGCGCGAAACCGGCGCCGAGATCTTCCAGCGACGCGATGGCCTCTAGCCGTTTATGGGCGTCGGCGCCCATGGCTTTCGGGTTTGGCGTCAACAGATAGGCGTAAGCCTGGTGGTGCGAGCGCCCGACGCGGCCGCGCAGCTGGTGCAGCTGCGCCAGGCCGAAGCGATCGGCGCGCTCGATGATGATGGTGTTGGCGCTGGGAATATCGATGCCGGTTTCGATGATGGTGGTGCACACCAGCACGTTGAAGCGCTGGTGGTGGAAATCGTTCATCACCCGTTCCAGATCGCGCTCGCGCATCTGGCCGTGGCCGATGGCGATGCGCGCTTCCGGCACCAGCTCCGCCAGGCGCTGCGCCGCTTTCTCGATGTTTTCGACGTCGTTGTAGAGGTAGTAAACCTGGCCGCCGCGCAGCACTTCGCGCAGGATCGCCTCGCGCACCACCAGGCTGTCGTATTCGCGCACGAAGGTCTTCACCGCCAACCGGCGCGCCGGCGGGGTGGCGATGATCGACAGATCGCGTATGCCGCTCATCGCCATGTTCAGGGTGCGCGGGATCGGCGTGGCGGTCAGCGTCAGGATATCGACGTTGGCGCGCATCGCCTTGATACGTTCTTTATGGCGCACGCCGAAGCGGTGTTCTTCATCGACGATCAGCAGCCCCAGGTCTTTCCAGCGCAGATCGCTCTGCAACAGCTTGTGGGTGCCGATGATGATGTCCACTTTGCCTTCTGCCGCGTCGTCCAGCACCTGCTGCTGCTCTTTGGCGCTGCGGAAGCGCGACATCATCTCGATGCGGATCGGCCAGGTGGCGAAGCGATCGCGGAAGTTGTCGAAGTGTTGCTGCGCCAGCAGGGTGGTCGGCACCAGCACCGCCACCTGCTTGCCGTTTTCCACCGCCAGGAAGGCGGCGCGCATCGCCACTTCGGTTTTGCCGAAGCCGACGTCGCCGCACACCAGGCGATCCATCGCCAGCGGCTGACACATGTCGCTCAATACGGCATTGATCGCCTGTTCCTGATCCGGCGTGGTTTCGAACGGGAAGCTCTGGCAGAACAGCTGATACTGTTCGCGGTTGTGTTTGAAGGCGAAACCGGCCTTGGCGGCGCGCTGGGCGTAGATATCCAGCAGCTCCGCCGCCACGTCGCGCACCCGCTCGGCCGCTTTCTGCCGCGCGCGCGTCCAGGCGTCGCCGCCCAGTTTGTGCAGCGGCGCGTTTTCGTCCGCGCCGCCGGCGTAGCGGCTGATCAGATGCAGCGAAGAAACCGGCACGTACAGCTTGTCCTCACCGGCGTAGGAGAGGATCAGGTATTCGGCCTTGATGCCGCCGGCCTCCAGCGTGGTCAGGCCGACGTAGCGGCCGACGCCGTGCTCCAGGTGCACCACCGGCTGGCCGGGATGCAGCTCCGCCAGGTTGCGGATCAAGGTATCGGTGTTGATGGTGCGCCGGTTGTCCTGCCGGCGGCGGCTGACGCGCTCGCCAAGCAGATCGCTTTCGCAGATCAGCGCCCGCCGGCGCAGGCCGTCGAGGAAGCCGTGTTCGGCGGCGCCGACCATCATGTAACGGCCCACCGTTTCCGCCTGATCGAGGCGCTGAATCAGCGCCGGCGCCAGCTTGATGCGGCCGAGCAGATCCTGCAGCGTTTCACGCCGCCCCTCGCTCTCGACGGAGAAAATTACGCTGCCGTCGAAGCCTTCGATAAAGCGCCGCAGGTTATCCAGCGGGGATTTATGCTGCGCCTGCACCGCCAGATCGGGCAGGGCATGGTAGTCCAGATTGGTATTGCCGGCCTTGGCCGGCAGCTCATCGGTTTTCAGCGCGATGCGCGGCCAGGCCTTCAGCTCGCCGAACAGCGCGTCGACGCGCAGCCACAGCGTATCCGGCGCCAGCAGCGGGCGCATCGGATCGACGCGGCGGCTTTCGTAACGCTGGTTGACGTCTTGCCAGAAGCGCTCGGCGGCGCCCTCCAGATCGCCGGTATTGACGATCAGCGTGTTGGCCGGCAGGTAGCTGAACAGCGACGGCAGCGGCTGGCTGAAGAACAGCGGCTGCCAGTATTCGATGCCGGCCGGCCAGGCGCTTTTGCTGACCTGCTGATAGATGTGTTCGGCGTCGCGGCGCACCTCAAACTGCTCGCGCCACTGGCTGCGGAACAGCTCGATGGCGTTCTTGTCGGTGGGGAACTCGTGGGCCGGCAACAGATTGATGGCCTCGACTTCGCTCAGCGTGCGCTGGGTATCGACGTCGAAGATGCGCAGGCTGTCGATTTCGTCATCGAAAAAGTCGATGCGGTAAGGCTCATCGCTGCCCATCGGGTAAAGATCGAGCAGCGCGCCGCGGGTGGCGAATTCGCCGTGTTCCATCACCTGATCGACGCTGCGATAGCCGGCCTGTTCCAGCTGCGCGCGCAGCTTGTCGCGCGACAGGCGCTGGCCTTTCTTCATCACCAGCGCGTGGCCGTGCAGGAACTCGTGCGGGCAGACGCGCTGCATCAGGGTATTGACCGGCAAAATGATCACGCCGCGCGCCATGGTCGGCAGATGATACAGGCTCGACAAACGATCCGAGATGATTTCCTGATGCGGCGAGAAGCTGTCATACGGCAGGGTTTCCCAGTCGGACAGCGTGGTCACCATCTGGTCGGTGAACTGCTGGATCTCGTCGCGCAGCCGCAGGGCGTTTTGCATGTCCGGCGCGATCAGCATCACCGGGCCAGGGTGACGTTCGACGATCTCGGCGCACTCCACGGCGCAGGCCGCGCCGGTCAGTTGCCCCAGCTGGCGCAGATCGCCTGCGCGATCGGGCAGAGAATAACGAGGGGATGAGGAACGGTTACGGCTATCGGAAGTGCTCATTCAGGTATCTTTAATCAATGTGTTAGAGGGCGTTCCGGCACGGATAACCCAGCGCCTTTATGCTGTTTATAGTAGCCCAGCGGCCGGCAAACTGACACAGCAAAAAGCGCTGCTCATCGCTTTTTTGCCGATTATTTAACCGGTTGACGCCGTCGGCTTTTTGCGGCAACGGGGCAATATTGCGCTCATCTGCCGCCGCCGTTCTCCTCTGCGCCACGCAATAAAAGGCCGTCGGGTGTTCCCTAAACGAGGGAGAGCCTTTATCATCCATGATCACTTTGCTTAAGCCACGGCTATCAAACGGATTTCATGTATCAACCTGTCGCGTTATTCATTGGCCTGCGCTACATGCGCGGGCGAGCCTCAGACCGCTTCGGGCGGTTTGTTTCCTGGCTTTCCACCATCGGCATTACGCTGGGGGTGATGGCGTTGGTCACCGTGCTGTCGGTGATGAACGGATTCGAAAAGGATCTGGAGAACAACATCCTCGGCCTGATGCCGCAGGCGTTGATCACCAGCCCGCAAGGATCGGTCAACCCGCAGCAGCTGCCGGCCTCCGAGGTGCAGAAGCTGCAGGGCGTCACGCGCGTTGCGCCGCTGACCACCGGTGACGTGGTGCTGCAAAGCGCCCGCAGCGTGGCGGTCGGGGTGATGCTCGGCGTCAATCCCGACGAGGCCGATCCGCTGACCCCGTATCTGGTCAACGTCAAGCAGCAGCAGCTGCAGCCGGGCCAATACAACATCATCATCGGCGAACAGCTGGCGGGGCAACTCGGCGTCAAACGCGGCGATTCGCTGCGCGTGATGGTGCCGAGCGCCAGCCAGTTCACGCCGATGGGCCGCATTCCCAGCCAGCGCCTGTTCACCCTCATCGGCACCTTCCATGCCAACAGCGAGGTGGACGGCTATCAGCTGCTGGTCAACCAACAGGACGCTTCGCGCCTGATGCGCTACCCGGCCGGCAACATCACCGGCTGGCGCCTGTTCCTGCAACAGCCGCTGGCGGTCGATACCCTCAGCCAACAGCCGTTGCCGGCGGGCACGATCTGGAAAGACTGGCGCGATCGCAAGGGCGAGCTGTTCCAGGCGGTGCGCATGGAGAAGAACATGATGGGGCTGTTGCTCAGCCTGATCGTGGCGGTGGCGGCGTTTAACATCATTACCTCGCTCGGCCTGCTGGTGATGGAGAAGCAGGGCGAGGTCGCCATTCTGCAGACCCAGGGGCTGACCCGCCGCCAGATCATGTCGGTGTTTATGGTGCAGGGCGCCAGCGCCGGCATCATCGGCTCGCTGCTCGGCACGCTGCTCGGCGTGCTGCTGGCCACCAACCTGAATAACCTGATGCCGATCCTCGGCGCCCTGATCGACGGCGCTTCGCTGCCGGTGGCGGTCGATCCGCTGCAGGTGACGATCATCGCCGTGGTGGCGATGGCGGTTTCCCTGTTGTCCACGCTTTATCCTTCATGGCGCGCTGCCGCCGTACAACCCGCTGAGGCTTTACGTTATGAGTAACCATCTTTTGCTGCAGTGTGACAACCTGTGCAAGACCTATCAGGAAGGCAATCTGCACACCGACGTGCTGCGCAACGTCAGCTTTGCCATGCAGCAGGGCGAGATGATGGCGATCGTCGGCAGCTCGGGTTCCGGCAAGAGTACCCTGTTGCACCTGCTGGGTGGACTGGACTCGCCGACCTCCGGCGAGGTGATCTTCAAGGGCGCATCGCTGAACGCCATGTCTTCGGCGGCCAAGGCCGAGCTGCGCAACCGCCAGCTCGGCTTCATCTATCAGTTTCACCATCTGCTGCCGGACTTCACCGCGCTGGAAAACGCCGCCATGCCGCTGCTGATCGGCGGCGCCAAGCCGGCGCAGGCGCAGGAGAAGGCGCGGGAGATGCTGGCGGCGGTCGGGCTGGAAAAACGCAGCAAGCACCGCCCGTCCGAGCTTTCCGGCGGCGAGCGTCAGCGCGTGGCGATCGCGCGCGCGCTGGTCAATAATCCGGCGCTGGTGCTGGCGGACGAACCGACCGGCAACCTGGACAAACGCACCGCGGACAGCATCTTCGATCTGCTGGGCGAGCTGAACGTGCGTCAGGGCACCGCTTTTCTGGTGGTGACGCACGATCTGCAACTGGCCAAGCGCCTGAGCCGCCAGCTGGAAATGGCCGACGGCCACCTGCAGGCGCAGCTGACCCTGATGGGGGCCGAGTAATGGCGGGAGCCTCACTGTCCTTCCTGACGGCCCTGCGTTTCAGCCGCGGCCGTAAACGCGGCGGCATGGTGTCGCTGATTTCGGTCATCTCCACCATCGGCATCGCGCTGGGGGTGGCGGTGTTGATCGTCGGCCTGAGCGCGATGAACGGCTTTGAGCGCGAGCTGAAAAACCGCATTCTGGCGGTGGTGCCGCACGGCGAGCTCGAGCCGGTCAATCAGCCGTTCAGCGGCTGGCCGTCGATTCTGCAGCGGGTGGAGAAGGTGCCGGGCATTGTGGCCGCCGCGCCGTACATCAACTTTACCGGCCTGATGGAGAACGGCGCGCAGCTGCGCGCGGTGGAAGTCAAAGGCGTGGATCCGCAGCAGGAGAGCCGGCTGAGCGCGCTGCCGCAGTATGTGCAGGGTGATGCCTGGGCCAACTTCAAGGCCGGCGAACAGCAGGTGATCCTCGGCAAGGGCGTGGCCGACGCGCTGGGCGTGAAGCAAGGCGCCTATGTGACGGTGATGATCCCCAACAGCGACCCGGACATGAAGCTGCTGCAGCCGAAGCGCATCCGTCTGCACGTGACCGGCATTTTGCAGCTCAGCGGCCAGCTCGATCACAGCCTGGCGCTGGTGCCGCTGGCCGATGCGCAGCAGTATCTCGACATGGGTGACAGCGTCACGGGTATCGCCCTCAAGATGAACGACGTGTTTGCCGCCAACAAACTGGTGCGCGACGCCGGCGAAGTGACCAACGCCTACATTTACATCAAGAGCTGGATCGGCAAGTACGGCTACATGTACCGCGATATCCAGATGATCCGCGCCATCATGTACCTGGCGATGGTGCTGGTGATCGGCGTGGCCTGCTTCAACATCGTTTCCACGCTGGTGATGGCGGTGAAAGACAAAAGCGCCGACATCGCGGTGCTGCGCACCCTGGGCGCCAAAGACGGCTTTATCCGCGCCATCTTCATCTGGTACGGGCTGCTGGCCGGGCTGCTGGGCAGCCTGAGCGGCGTGGTGATCGGGGTGATCGCCTCGCTGCAGCTGACCAACATTATCCGGGGCATCGAGAAACTGGTCGGCCACTCCTTCCTGTCGGGCGATATCTACTTCATCGATTTTCTGCCTTCCGAGCTGCACTGGCTGGATGTGCTGATCGTGCTGGCGACCGCCATCGTGCTGAGCCTGTTGGCCAGTTGGTATCCGGCGAGGCGCGCCAGCCGCATCGATCCGGCGCGGGTGCTCAGCGGACAATAAAACCTACGGGGAGGCAGCGATGCCGCCCCGTTTTTTTAGCCTGGGGATGGGTTATGTACTACGGTTTCGATATGGGCGGCACCAAGATTGAGCTGGGGGTATTCGACGACAACCTGCAGCGCATTTGGCAAAAACGGGTGCCGACGCCGCGTGAAGACTACCGGCAACTGCTGGCCACGCTGGGCGATCTGACCCTCGAGGCGGATGCGTTCTGTGGCCGGCGCGGCAGCGTCGGCATCGGCATTCCGGGCCTGCCCAACGACGATGACGGCACGCTGTTTACCGCCAACGTGCCGGCGGCGATGGGGCGGCCGTTGCCGCGCGATCTGGCGGCGCTGATCGGGCGCGAGGTGCGCGTCGACAACGACGCCAACTGCTTTGCGCTGTCGGAGGCCTGGGACGACGAGTTTCGCCGCTACCCGACGGTGCTGGGCATCATCCTCGGCACCGGCGTAGGCGGGGGGCTGATCGTCGACGGCAAGACGGTGCCTGGGCGCAACTATATCGCCGGCGAGTTCGGCCATTTGCGCCTGCCGGTGGACGCGCTCGAGGTCTTGGGGCGTGATGTGCCTCGCGTCGCCTGCGGGTGCGGCCATCAGGGTTGCATTGAAAATTACATATCGGGCCGCGGTTTCGAATGGATGTACGCCCATTTCTATGGCCGGCACTTGCCCGCCACCGAGATCATTGCGCATTATCAGGCGGGTGAGGCGCAGGCGGTGGCTCACGTCGACCGCTTTATGGACGTGCTGGCGATCTGCCTGGGCAACCTGCTGACGGTGCTGGATCCGCACCTGGTGGTGATCGGCGGCGGGCTGTCGAACTTCGACGCCATTTACCAGGCGTTGCCGCAGCGGTTGCCGGCGCACCTGCTGCGGGTGGCCCGGCTGCCGCGCATCGAGAAGGCGCGCTATGGCGACGCCGGCGGCGTGCGCGGCGCAGCGTTCCTCAATTTGGTAAACAGGGAAAAGTAAGGAGAGAGTTAATGCACACTCGCCATCGGCTGTGTCAGTTTCGCAAGAGTAAGCATGTGCTGCATCAGCGCTTTCGTTCACGCATTTTTCACCGTGACACCATGGCGGCGGCCGAGCTGAAAAAGCCGTTTGTGGTGGTGTTGACCGGGGCCGGCATTTCGGCCGAGTCGGGCATTCGCACCTTCCGCGCCGCGGATGGGCTATGGGAAGAGCACCGGGTGGAGGACGTCGCCACGCCGGAAGGTTTTCAGCGCGATCCGGCGCTGGTGCAGGCGTTTTACAACGAACGCCGCCGCCAGCTGCAGACGGAGGAGATCGCCCCGAACGCCGCGCACCGCGCGCTGGCTGATCTGGAAGAGTGGCTGGGGGAAAACTTCCTGCTGGTCACGCAAAATATCGATAACCTGCATGAGCGCGCCGGCAGCAAGCGGGTGCTGCACATGCACGGCGAACTGCTGAAGGTGCGCTGCACCCAGTCGGGGCAGGTGTTCGAATGGCCCGGCGATCTCAGCGTTGACGACCGTTGCCACTGCTGCCAGTTCCCGGCGCCGCTGCGGCCGCACGTGGTATGGTTCGGCGAGATGCCGCTGGGCATGGACGACATTTACCAGGCGCTGAGCAAGGCCGATTTCTTCGTCGCCATCGGCACCTCCGGCCATGTCTACCCGGCGGCCGGCTTCGTGCATGAGGCGCGGCTGGGCGGCGCCTACGCGATGGAGCTGAACCTGGAGCCAAGCCAGGTGGAGAGCCAGTTCGACGAGAAGCACTATGGCCTGGCCAGCGAAGTGGTGCCGCGCTTTGTGCACAAGTTCCTGGTGGGCAAGGTGGCGCGGGCCGACAGGCCCTGAGAAAGGCATCAGGGCGCACTGCGCGCCCTGATGGGATGGCGGGGCGTATTAGCGCCCGGCTTTCAGCTTTTGGAAGTAGCTTTCATACAGCGTGCTGGCGTCGCCGACGTCGTTTTGCCACTCGCCGTGCTCAATCACCGCCTTGTCCGGGTAGAGTGACTTGTCGTTGGCGATCTCCGGCGACAGCAGTTTCTTCGCCGCCAGGTTCGGCGTCGGGTAACCGATGGTTTCCGCCACCTGCACCGCGATTTCCGGCCGCAGCAGGAAGTCTATCAGCTTCAGCGCCCCCTCGACGTTGCGCGCGTTGGCCGGAATGGCCAGGCTGTCCATCCAGAAGATCCCGCCTTCCTTCGGCCAGACGATCTCCAGCGGCGTGCCGGCCTGGCGCGCCACGAAGGCCGAACCGTTCCACACCATACCGACGTTGACTTCCCCTTCCATAAACGGGTTGCCCGGGTTGTCGGAGTTGAAGGCCAGCACGTTCGGCATCAATTTCTGCAGTTCGTGATAGGCGGCTTCGATCTCTTTCGGGTCGGTGGTGTTGCCGGAATAGCCCAGCTTGAGCAGCGCCATCTGGAACACTTCGCGCGCGTCGTCGGTCAGCAGCAGGCGGCCCTTGTACTGCGGCTGCCACAGATCGGCCCAGGCGGTAACGGTAGAGGGATCCTGCTCGTCGCTGTTGACGCCGATGGCGGTAGCGCCCCAGATGTAGGGGATGGAGTAGTCGTTGTTGGGATCGAACGGCTTGTTCAGCAGGGTAGGATCGAGATCCTTGAAGTGGCTGAGCTTGCTCTTGTCGATTTTTTGCAGCATGCCTTCCTTGCTCATCTTGGCGATGAAGTACGTGGAAGGCACCACCAGATCGTACGCGCCGTCTTTATAGGTCTTCAGCTTGGCGTACATGCTTTCGTTGGATTCATAGGTGGAATAAATCACCTTGATGCCGGTTTCCTTGGTGAACTGCTCCAGTAGCCCCGGCGGGACGTATTCAGTCCAGTTATAGAAGTACAGTGTTTTGCCGTCAGAGGCGTTTGCAGAGCAGATACTCAGCGCCATCATCCCGGCTGCGAGCAGATGTGACCACTTTTTCATGCAGCGTATCCTTCAGCAGTAGTGAGCCGAACCCGTATGAGCCGCCGTTTTCGGCCGCGCCATACCCCAGAAAGGGGCCATTATAGGGGGAGGGGCGGGGTGGGTAAAGGCGGTTATCCCGCAGGCAAATCAAGGGGTTTGGCGGCTTAAAGCGCATCACAATTTGATTGTCTCGCGCTGGACAGGCGGTGAAGCGCGTGCGAAACAATAATTTTGGCGAATAAACGAGGGCGGCGATGAATTTCAAACAGGTCTTCAGCCAGGCGGAGCTCAGCAAGACGGATCTGACGATTTTGCACTGCATTCTCGATAATCCGGACGCCTGCATCGACGACGGCATCCGCGCGGTGTCCGCACGCTGCTACAGTTCCCCCTCGACGCTGGTGCGGCTGGCTAAAAAGCTGGGCTTTCGCGGCTATCTCGAACTGGTCTATTTCATCAAATTCAACCTGACGATGGCGCCGGCCTATCAGGCGGAGCGCGCTACGCCAGCGGCACCGCCGGCGCAGTTTCTCGATCTGCTCGACAGCGGCAAAATCCTGATCCACGGCAGCGGTTTTTCGCAATTGGTGGCGCAGTATATGTACAACAAGTTTATGACGCTGGGCGTAGACAGTTACCTGTCGCTGTGGCCGGATTTCGACATTCTTGACCGTGAGACGCGCTTTCGCTTCGATATGGTGATCGTGATTTCAAAGTCGGGCAACAGCGGCTCGGCGCTGAGCTGGAGCGAGGCGGTGAAGCGTAACCGCATCCTGTTGGCGGCCTTCTGCGGCGACGGCGACAGCCCGCTGGCGCAGCAGGCCGACATGACCTTTCTGTTTGAGGACCGGCAAAAATACGATCACGATATCTACTATCCCAATCCGTTTTTCGGCCACTGTCTGTTGGGATTCGAGAATGTGATCACCGCCTGGTTTGAACGACGCGGCCGCTGACGGCCGCGCCGCGCCGTTTAGCGCCAGTGCCCGGCATACTGACGGTGAGCCTGCAGGTACTCCTCCACCAGCGTTTTCGCCAGCGAGTAGGAGTTGACCAGCGGGTGCACCATCAGCGCCTTGATGGCCAACTGGCGGTTACCGGTCAGGATCGCCGCCACCGCCAGCCGTTCGTACTCTTTCACCTGCGAAATCAGGTTCTTCTGGGTGTCGGGAATATCGCGCATTTTGACCGGCTGAATGCCGGCGCTGCTCAATTCGCAGCTGATTTCGATCACGTCTTCCGGGTGCAGAAAATCGAGCGTGTCGCGGTTTTGCATCGATACCACCACGCGTTTTTGCCGGCCGCTGTTGACCGCCTCCAGAATATCGATCGCCACCCCGGCATAGCCGCCGCTGTCCGGCTGTTCGATAAACTGTTGCAGCGTCAGCATCTCACGCGTTTTCACCTTGCCCTGGCTGGACTCGCGCTGCATATAGGAATTTTCGCGCTGCAGGTAATGGCTGAAATAGACAGAGAAAGCATGCTCCAACTGACGGGGGATGTCCAGCTCGCCCAACGCCGACAGCATTTGGCGGTTGATCGCCGCGATTTGTTCGCCGCGGGTCTCGCCGCCCTCGACGATGGCGGCGATCGCCTGCTCACGGTAGTAGTAATAGTAGAGATACTCGTTGAGCATCAGGTTGTCCGACAGCGCCACCAGCTCCGGCGAGAAGTATTTCATGCAGGTTTCGCGATACAGGCGCGGATCCGCCAGCAGCCGTTCCGTGACCGGCTCGCCGTTGACGCGCGCATTGCGGAACCAGGAAAGGTGATTGAGGCCGAAGCAGTCGACGCTCAGCTGGTCTTCGCGGCAGTCCAGCAGCTCGGCCAGTTCGCGGATGAACTCGCTGGGGGCGTCGCAGATGCCGTAGACCCGGCGCTGGAAGCCGGATTTGATGATCGCCTCGGTCACCATGCCGGAAGGATTGGTGAAGTTGAACAACACCGCGTCCGGCGAGGAAAGCTGCTCGATCAGGCGGCAATAGTCGAGGATCGCCGGAATCGAACGCATCGCCATGGCGAAGCCGCCGGCGCCGGTGGTTTCTTGCCCAAGCAACTGGTGATTGAGCGCGATGCGCTCGTCATGGATGCGGCCTTCCTCGCCGCCGATGCGCAGGGTAGTGATGATGTAGTCGGCGCCTTGCAGCGCCTGGCGCGCATCGCTGCTGAGGCTGAAAGCAATGTCGCCGCGAATGCGCTGGAATACGCCCTGCGCGAGGGCGCCGTAGATCGCCAGATGGCGCTCATCGGTATCCATAAACACCACTTCGGTAATGCCGATGCGATGGGCGTTATAGGCGATGGATTTTGCGAGGAACGGGGAACGCACGCCGCCGCCGCCGAGAACGGTTAATTTCATTCGATATCTCCCATTAATAAAGCGTTAGAGTGCCGCTAAATATTTCTCTACCTGATTTTTGACCTTGCCGACCGTGACGCCGTAAATCACCTGCACTTCACGGCGATTCTTCACCACGCCTTTGGCGCCGGTGCTTTTCAACGCGGCTTCATCCACCCGCGCCATATCCTTTAATTCCACCCGCAGCCGGGTGAAGCAGTTGTCGACGGAAATAATGTTTTCCTTGCCGCCCAGCGCGCGAATAATGATGCCGCTCAGCTCGTCCGGGTTATTTTTGCGGTTCCGGTAATCCTGTTTGGAATAGAGTTTGACGTCCTGATCATCTTCGCGGCCCGGCGTCTTCAGATTGAGCTTCAGCACCAGCGTTTTGAACACCAGGTAATACACCGCAAACTGCACCAGGCCGATGACCACATACAGCGGCCAGCGGGTGAGGGAGACCGGCAGCGGCAGGTTGTAGGCCAGGAACTCGACCAGCCCGCTGGCGCCCCAGGGGCGCACCTGGAACAGGTTGCAGGCCACCTGCGACAGCGCGGTCAACACGGCGTGGATCACCCACAGCAGCGGAGAGATAAACAGGAAGGTGAACTCTATCGGCTCGGTGATGCCGACCAGGATCGAGGTGGTGATGGCCGGGATCAGAATCGCCTTGGCCAGCATTTTCTTTTCCGGTTTGGCGGTGTGATAGAAAGCCAATGCCGCGCCCGACAGGCCGAAGATGGTCACCATCCCTTGCTGCGAGAAGCGCAGCGCCTCGTTCATCAGCGGCGAGATGCTCGGGTCGCGCATATAGGCCAGGAAAATTGCCTGCGAGCCGGAGACGGTCTGGCCGTCCTGCACGATCGAACCGCCGATGCTGGTGAGCTGGAACGGCGACCAGATAAAGTGGTGCAGCCCGGTGGGGATGAGGAATTTTTCGAAGAAGCCGTAGACGAAAACCCCGAGCGAGCCGGAGCTTTTCATAAAGCCGGTCAGCGCGATCAGGCCCTGTGAGATGGCCGGCCACAGGTAGCTGAAGGCGACGGCGTACAGCATGATGATCGGCGTCATGGCGATCAGCACCAGTTTGGCGCCGCCGTAGACCGAGAACACGCCGTTGAGCTCGACGTTGCACAGGCGGTTGTGCACCCAGGCGATGGTGACGCCGAGGATAAGACCGAGAAAAATGCCCATATCCACCACGGTAAAGCCCAGCAGTTCCGTCTGCCCGGTGCCGTAATATTCGCCGTTGATCTTGGCCGCGACGTGGCCGCTGAGCTGCAGATAAGACGAATTGGCGCCGAGGAACATGATAAAGCACATCACCGCAACCAGCGCCGCTTCGCTTTTTTTGTCTTTGGCCAGGCCGTAGGTGATGCCGATGCAGAAAATCAGCCCGAGATTGCCGAATAACGGCCAGAAGGTATCGCCGATCATTTTACCGATAGAGAACACGGCGGAATGTTCATTGATAAGTGTGGCATTGGTGAGAATAGAACTGAGCGCCAGAATCAGACCGATCACTGGCAGGAAAAATATCGGCCCCATCATGGCTTTGGAGAAAAGCTGCAGCTTGCTTAAGATATTATCGATAATACCTTTCATGGCAGTTCCTTTTATATTTTAATGGATGACGACGTTGCTGAATAAACTCCCTGGAAGCGAGAAAAAAATAAGGCACCTTGCCTGGGTTCAGTTATAGGGGGAAGTTTTCGCCGCTGCAATCGGCGGGGCGGAAATAGGCACCGATGGTCAGGGAGTGACAACCGGTGCCGGTTGTGAAGGGGATCACAACCGGGCGCCGCAGCGCCCGGCGGGGAGGATTATTCGGCCTTGGGCGCGCGATCGCGCATCACCCACTGGCTGGCGATCACCAGCACCAGCGACAGCAGCAGCAAAATGGTGGCCAGCGCGTTGACCTCCGGCGAGACGCCGACTTTCACCATCGAATAGATCTTCAGCGGCAAGATCTCGTAGCTCGGGCCGGTAACGAAGGAGGAGACGACCACGTCGTCCATCGACAGGGTGAAGCTCAGCAGCCAGCCGGCCGCCACCGCCGGCATCGCCAGCGGCAGGATGATCTTGCGCAGAATGGTGAACTCGCTTGCGCCGAGATCGCGCGCGGCCTCCAGCATCTTCACGTCGAAGCCTTTCAGGCGCGCGTAGACGGTCACCACCACGAACGGCAGGCAGAAGGTGATGTGCGAGAACAGCAGCGACCAGAAGCCGAGCGAAATGCCCAGCAGCATGAACAGCACCAGCAACGAGATGGCCATCACGATGTCCGGTGACATCATCACCACGAACAGCATGCCGCCGACGAACGGCTTGCCGCGGAAGCGGTAGCGGTACAGCGCCACCGCGGTCAGCGAGCCGATCAGCGTAGCGAAGGTAGCGGAGAGCACCGCCATGGTCAGCGAATGGCCGGCGGCCTGCAGCAGGCTGTCGTTGTTGAGCAGCGTGCTGTACCACTGGGTGGTGGCTCCTTGCCAACTGATGCCGAAGCGCGAGGCGTTGAAGGAGTTGACGATCAGGATGACGATCGGGATATACAGATAAGCGTATACCAGCGCCATAAAGCCGCCGCGCAGCAGACGTCCGATCATGCCAGATCCTCCTTCTTGTTCAGCAGGCGGGCGGCCCGGTAATAGACCAGCAGCAACAGCCCCATCACCAGCGTCAGGCAGATGCTGGTGGCCGCGCCGAACGGCCAGTCGCGGATATTGAGGAACTGGCTTTTAATCACGTTGCCGATCAGCAGATTCTTGGCGCCGCCCATCAGATCGGCGACGAAGAACAGCCCCATCGCCGGCAGCACCACCAGCAGGCAGCCGGCGATAATGCCCGGCATGGTCAGCGGTACGATGATGCGGATAAAGGTCTGCAGCTTGCCGGCGCCGAGATCGCGCGCCGCCTCCAGGCAGGACTTATCGAGCTTTTCGATGCTGGAGTAGAGCGGCATCACCATAAACGGCAGCAGGATATACACCAGGCCGAGGATCACCGCTTCCGAGGTGTACATGATGCGCAGCGGCTTGTCGATGACGCCGATCCACAGCAGCGCGTCGTTGAGATAGCCGCGGGTGCTGAGAAACAGCTTCAGGCCGTAGATGCGGATCAGCGAATTGGTCCAGAAGGGCACGATCAGCAGAAACAGCAGCAGCGGCCGCACCTTCTGCGGCAACCGCGCCAGGATAAAGGCGAACGGGTAGCCGATCGCCAGGCAGCACAGGGTGGCGATCAGCGCCATGTTCAGCGAGTGCAGCAGCACCTGGGCATACAACGGATCGAACAAGCGCCGGTAGTTGTCCAGCGTGAACACCATCTGCACCAGATTGGCGTCGTCGCGGGTCAGGAAGCTGGTGGCGATGATCATCAGGTTCGGCATGAACACGAACAGCAGCAGCCAGGCGACGACGCCGACGATCACCACATTCTGGAAGACTTTACGCGATTTCTTCATCGGCCAGCACCACCTCCCAGCTTTCAACCCAGGTCACCGCCATCTTCTGATTGAGCGAGTGATCGACGTCCGGATCGTCTTCGTTGAAGAACTCGCTGACCATCACCGTTTTACCGCTCTCCAGCTCGACCACCGATTCCAGCGTCATGCCTTTGTAGTTGCGCTCGCGCACGTAGCCGATCAGCCCGTCGTGCTGCGCGCTGTCGTTCACTTCTTCCACCCGCAGGTCTTCCGGGCGCAGCAGCACCTTCAGCTTTTGGCCCGGCTCGACCGGCAGATCGGCGTAGATGTCGCACTCGCGGCCCTCGACGTTGGCGCGCACCCGCTGCGGATCGAGGCGCTGCAAGACCACCGCGTCGAAAATGTTGATCTCGCCGATAAAGCTGGCGACGAATAGGTTCTTCGGCTCTTCGTAGATCTCGCGCGGCGTGCCGTCCTGCTCGATGCGGCCTTCGCGCATCACCACGATGCGATCCGACATGGTCAGCGCTTCTTCCTGATCGTGGGTGACGAACACGAAGGTGATGCCCAGCTTGCGCTGCAGCGCCTTCAGCTCGTTCTGCATCTGTTTGCGCAGCTTATAGTCCAGTGCCGACAGCGATTCGTCCAGCAGCAGCACCTTCGGCTTGTTGACCACCGCGCGGGCGATGGCCACGCGCTGCTGTTGGCCGCCGGAGAGCTGGCCCGGCCGCCGCTGGGCGAAGGCATCCAGCTGCACCATGCGCAGCGCCTCTTCGACGCGCGGCGTCAGTTCCGCCGCCGGCACCTTTTGCATGCGCAGGCCGAAGGCGACGTTGTCGAACACCGACATGTGCGGAAACAGCGCATAGCTCTGAAACACGGTGTTGACGTGGCGATGCTCGGCCGGAATGGCGGTGATGTCCTGGCCGTCGAGCACGATGCGGCCCAAATCGGCGTCTTCCAGACCGGCGATCAGGCGCAGCACCGTGGTTTTGCCACAGCCGGAGGGGCCGAGAATGGTGAGGAATTCGCCGTGGTTAATCGTCAGTTCGAGATCGGCAATGATGGTTTTGCCATCGAACGCTTTGCTCAGGGCATGCAGTTCAACAAGGGGTGCTCGAGAGGATGTCTCAGTCATTTATCGTATTACTCTATCCCGTGGGCTAATGCAGATAGAACCGCAACTGGAAAAGACTGCCGGAGCTTGCGGGATGCCCGCTGATCAAATGAAGCTCAAACCAGTTGCGCCAATGGAAATTTTTCGAGCGCGCATGATAGACGCTGAATGCCGGAATTGAAAGCCGATCCGGCCCAGATGCCGCGTTTTTCATCATGATAGCGACAAATGACCCTGTGATGACAGTGTTATTTCCCTCAGAAATCATCACAAAGATTAATGATATTGGCGAATTCTGGTTAAAAATGACCTGACGCAATATTTGATCCTGATCGGTTCCGCATAATGAAACGCGATATTCTGAGGGGCCGCTACCATGGACAAATTACTTGACCGCTTTTTCAACTACGTCTCTTTCGACACCCAGTCCAAAGCGAACGTAAAGCATGTGCCGAGCACCGACGGGCAGTTGAAGCTGGCGCGCGCGTTGCAGCAGGAAATGATCGCGCTCGGCTTCGAGCGGGTGTCGCTCAGCGAACACGGCTGCGTGATGGGCACCTGGCCGGGCAACGTCGCCTGGCCGGTGCCGGCGGTCGGTTTTATCGCCCATTTGGATACCTCGCCGGATTTCAGCGGCAAACACGTCAATCCGCAGATCGTCGAGAACTATCGCGGCGGCGACATCGCGCTCGGCATCGGCGATGAAGTGCTGTCGCCGGTGATGTTCCCGATCCTGCACCAGATGCTGGGGCAGACCCTGATCACCACCGACGGCAAAACGCTGCTGGGCGCCGACGACAAGGCCGGCATCGCCGAGATCCTCACCGCCATGGTGCGCCTGCGCGCGCGCAAAATCCCGCACGGCGACATCCGCGTAGCCTTCACCCCGGACGAGGAGGTAGGCAAGGGGGCGCAGCTGTTCGACGTGGCGGCCTTCAATGCCGAATGGGCTTATACCGTGGACGGCGGCGGCGTCGGCGAGCTGGAGTGCGAGAACTTCAACGCCGCCTCGGTGACGATCAAAATCCTCGGCAACAGCGTGCACCCCGGCAGCGCCAAGGGCGTGATGGTCAACGCGCTGTCGCTGGCCACCCGCATTCATCAGGCGCTGCCGGCGGACGAAGCGCCGGAGACCACCGAAGGCTACCAGGGCTTTTATCACCTCAGCAGCATCAAGGGCAGCGTAGAGCGCGCCGAAATGCACTATATCCTGCGCGACTTCGAGCGCGAAGGGTTCGAGGCGCGCAAGCGCAAGATGGTGGACATCGCCCGCGAGGTCGGCAAAGGCCTGCCGCGCGATTGCTATATCGAAGTGAGCATCGAAGACAGCTATTACAACATGCGCGAACAGGTGGCGGAGCACCCGCACGTGATTGCGCTGGCGCAGCAGGCGATGCGCGACTGCGACATCGAACCGGTGATGAAGCCGATCCGCGGCGGCACCGACGGCGCGCAGCTGTCGTTCCGCGGCCTGCCGTGCCCGAACCTGTTCACCGGCGGCTACAACTACCACGGCAAGCACGAGTTCGTGACGCTGGAAGGCATGGAGCAAGCGGTGGCGGTGATCATGCGCATCGCGGCGCTGGCCGCCGAGCGGGCGCGGTAAACGGGACGCTTGCGATCGGCATAATCGCTTGCCGCAACAAGGCGTTGCTCATAGTGTGGAAGCTCATTTCCCACGCATAAGGACCGCATGATGAGCACCGAATACCGTATCGCCAGCCCGCATTTGGCGCAGTTCGTTCAGGCGATTTGGCGCCAGGCCGGCAGTACGGCGCGCGAAGCCGAGCTGGTGGCCGATCATCTGGTGCAGGCCAATCTGGCCGGGCACGACTCGCACGGCGTCGGCATGATCCCCAGCTACATGGCGTCGTTGGCGCAGGGGCAATTGCAGCTCAATCAGCACGCCGAAGTGGTGCGCGACGCCGGCGCGGTGCTGACGCTCGACGGTGCGCGCGGTTTCGGTCAGGTGGTGGCCAGCGAAGCAATGGCGCTGGGCATCGAACGCGCCGGCAAGCTGGGGCTGGCGGCGGTGGCGCTGCACAACGCACACCATATCGGCCGCATCGGCCATTGGGCGGAGCAGTGCGCCCGCGCCGGTTTCATCTCGATTCACTTCGTCAACGTGGTGGGCGATCCGATGGTGGCGCCGTTCGGCGGCAGCGATCGCCGCTTCGGCACCAACCCGTTCTGCGCCATTTTCCCGCGGCCGGGCCGCACGCCGCTGCTGTTGGATTTCGCCACCAGCGGTATCGCCTTCGGCAAAACCCGGGTGGCCTATAACAAAGGGCTGTCGGTGGCGCCGGGCTATCTGATCGACGAACACGGGCAGCCCACCACCGAGCCGAAGGTGATGCACGAAGCGCCGTTCGGTTCGCTGCTGCCGTTCGGCTTGCACAAAGGCTATGCGCTGGCGGCGATGTGCGAAATCCTCGGCGGCGCGCTCTCCGGCGGCCGCACCACCCACGCCGCCACGCTGAAAGCCGACAGCGACGCCATCTTCAACTGCATGACCACCCTGATCCTCGATCCTCTTGCCTTCGACGCCCCGCAAATGCAGGCCGAGGCCGAAGCGTTTATCGGTTGGGTGAAGGCTTCGCCGCCGAACGGCGAACAGCCGATCGCGGTGCCGGGAGAATGGGAAGAGGCCAACCGCGCGGCGCGGCTGGAGCAGGGCATACCGATAGACGCCAATACCTGGCGGCAGATTTGCGCGGCGGCGGAGCAGGCGGGCATGACGGCGGGGGAACTGGCGGATTACCGCGCGCAGGCGCGCCAGGGATAAAAACTTTATGATTGGTACATTGGATGACGAGCCTGGTTACGCTACTGATGCTGTCGGGGCGTTTGGTATTGATTCTTTCAGACAGCGGCGTCCAATGTATTTTTATGCAGAATGGATTGAATATAGATGTTTCTATCAGCCAATGAGGACAGCTCCCCCCTATCTGCAATGCCTTGTTGATCCAGCACGATGATTTCATCTGAGTAATCGAAGGTGGAACGTCGATGGCTGATATTAATCACGATAGAAGATGGATAAGCGGCTTTGATGTTTTCCAGTACCTCTCTTTCATTAATGATATCAAGAGATGAAGTCACTTCATCCAAAATGATGATTTTAGGTTGACGTAAAAACAGTCGAGCCAAAGATAATCGCTGGCGCTGCCCTCCGGATAATGTCATGCCATTGTCGCCAATTCTGAGATCCAATAACGAGGTTGAGTTATTAAGTGGAAGGTCATTGAGCTGTGCGTGCTTCAAAGCCATAAGGAGTTTTTCATCAGAGGCATCTGGGCACGCAATTTGCAGGTTAAATCGGAGTGTATCCATAAATATATAGTCATTTTGAGCGACGTGGAAAATTATTTCAGCCCGCTGCTTAATTGAGAGTGCATTTATTTCACTGCTGTTTAAATATATCCTTCCCGCATCAGGTTCCAGTTCACCTGAAATCAATTTTGCTAACGTGCTTTTTCCTGCTCCGCTAGGTCCCGTTAAAGTGAAAAAGCCAGCGTGCGAGAATTCAATGTTCATATTTTTAATGGCATATGTCCCGTTTTTATCATATGAATATTGCACATCTCTTAGCGTGATCGAAGCTGCCGTGTCTTGTAAATCGGTGGTGTGTGAGTTTTGAGTTGTCGGCGGCTTGATTGATGTAATAAATGTATATAAGGATGCTGTGGACTTTTGCATCGCCGTATACATGGAACCGATGTTCTCTAAGGGAGTCGCCAATAACATGATGTAAGAGGCTATCATGACAAAGTGACCTAAGGTAATCCCCTTGCTTATAACAAAATAAAGAGAAAGTAAAAACGATGAGCCGAAGAAAAAGATACTTAGTAATGCTTCAATAAGTAAGAGTTTGAAGTCTGTTTTGAGTAATGCCTCATGCTTATCTTCAATCTTGTTAAGGAGTGTTTTGTATCTGTTAAATAAAAAATCATATGTATTGCAAACTCTGGCAGCCTCCATGTTCTTAACGCTGTCAGTGATGATGCTGTATTTTTTTAC
>NZ_JBJNLG010000020.1:0-119959 GCF_052169175.1 Serratia sp. CY31944 | reverse complement strand
CTTGTGGAGTGCCCACACAGATTGTCTGATAAATTGTTAAAGAGCAGTGCCGAGAAACTCATCGGCGCGGGCTGCGTATATTACGCTTTTAGCCCGGAGAGTCAAGCGTTTATTTCGCTTTCTTCTCGCTGACCCGGCGGCTTGTCAGTCGTTGTTCCCGGTCAGTGGAGGCGCATTATAGGGAGTTCTCGGCAGGCCGCAACCCCTATTTTCAATATTTTTTCCGACCGTTGAATGTTTAACCAAAACACCGTTAAAGCGGCAGTTTTTTCAACGATTTAAAGCCGTAGCCCTGCAAAACGGGCAATAAAGCGTCAGTATCTTCATTTAACGCCATGCAATACGCCAGATTCTCTTCCTGGCTTGAGACCAGATTTTCCTGCGTCGAGATGAGCCAGGCGGTACGACGGGCAATCGCCGCACCGGAATCCACCAGCCGGGTGCCTTCCGGCAACACCTGCATCAGCTCTTCAGCTAATAGAGGAAAATGAGTACAGCCCAGCACGACGGTATCCGGCGGCTCGCGCATGCTCAGCCACGGATGCAGGATCTTCTTCAGCACCGGCAGCGGCACGGCTTCGCCGTGCAGCTTGGCCTCCGCCAACTCCACCAGCTCTGAAGAGCCCAGCAGCTCAATCTTGCAGTCGGTAGCGAAACGGGAAATCAGTTCGTGGGTGTAGCTGCGCTGTACGGTGCCGCGAGTCGCCAACAGGCCGACAATGCCATTGACGGTAAGACGGGCGGCAGGCTTGATGGCGGGTACCACGCCCACGACCGGGAAACTGAAGCGCTCGCGCAGGGCCGGCAAAGAGACGGTGCTGGCAGTGTTACAGGCAATGACGACAATCGCCAGAGGATGCCGCTGCTGCACTGCGCCGACAATCTCCACCACGCGCTCAACGATAAACTCTTCGGACTTCTCGCCGTAGGGGAACGCCACGTTGTCGAAAGCGTATATATAGTGGAGATCCGGCAGCAACTGCCGAATCTCCTGATATACCGACAGCCCGCCGACGCCGGAATCGAAAACCAGCACCGTCGGGCGAGGTGTGGCGGTGCTGTTAGAAGGTATAGCTTCCAGTGAGGTAGTATTCTCTTCCTGGAGTAGCGTAGCCATAGGCCGTCTCATAATCTTTATCAAACAGGTTGGCAATTCTACCACGAACTGTCAGATGAGATGTGACCGGATACGAAACTGCGAGATCCCACAGGCTCACGCCACCGAGTTTCACGCTCTGCTCCGGATAGGTACTGTAGTCCTTGTCATAACGTTGACCCAGATATTGATAAGTCACCGCCCAGTCAAAGTCATACAGCTGCCAGTCCAGCTCATATTTCACCTGCTGTTTGGCGCGGCGCAGCAGCACTTCGTGAGTTTTTGCGTTGCGCGGATCGACATAATCGTAACCAATCTGGTGCGTCAGCGGGCCGGTATCAAACGAGGCCGTAGCTTCAATCCCTTTGATGGTCGCCTTACCCACGTTGTAATAGACGTAGTTGGTTTCCCCCGTGGAATCGATCAAATTGTCGATGTCGTTGCGATAACCGGAGATGCGCCAGGTCACCGGGCCGGTCAGCCCTTCAAAGCCACCTTCCCACTGCTTGCTTTCTTCCGGTTTCAGATCGGTGTTGTTACCGAAGTTGCCGTATAGCTGGCTCATATTCGGTGCTTTGAACGCCGTGCCATACGACGCGATAAAACGGTATCCCTCGACGAACTCCCAGGCCGCGCTGGTTTGCCAGGTGCCGTGCCAGCCAAACTCGGAATGATCGTCACCCCGAACCGCGCCTTCCAGCGTCACCGGGCCAACCAGTTGCTGCGCGGTCAGATAGATGCCTGCATCACGTTGGCTTTTTTCACCCTTTACGGTGGTGGAGTCCGGTTTGATTTTCTGTTGCTGCCAGTCGACGCCAGAGCTTACGGTACCCTGTCCAACCTGCAGCGTATTGCCCCACTGCAGGTTGTATTGTTCGGAATCCACCAGGCTGGCCGAGCTATCATGCATACCGCGGCGAGGATCGTAATCGTAATCCTTGCTATGGCTGTAGCTGCCGGTCAATTGTGTTGCGTAAATGCCTTCTTTATAACGCAATCCGGTATCCCAGGTTTGGCTGTATAGCTTGCGAGTATCTAGCAGAGAGCTGGCCGGAGAGGAATAGTAACTATCGTACGCCGTGCGGTTGTCGTAGCCATATCCACGTACAAAACCGCTGACCGATTCGCTGAACTGATGCTCAAGCGCACCATACAGTGATTTACTCATAAAGCCATCGCGATCCTGCTGGCTTTGCATACCGGTACTGCCATAGGCCACCACGTCATACCCTTTGGTATAGGTGTAGTCGCCCGCCACCGTCGCCACGGTGCTGTCGCCCAGCTGCTGTTGGGTCGCCGCGTCATAGGATTGATAGCCGTTGGAGCCGAGGCCGGCGGAAAGCGTCGTGCCGTTCTTTTCGCGGGTGGTAATGATGTTGACCACGCCGCCGATGGCGTCGGAGCCGTACACCGCCGAACGCGGGCCGCGGATGTATTCGACTTTCTGCACCAGCGAAATTGGGATTTGGCTAAGATCGGAAGAGCCGCTGACGCCCGCCTGATTAAGGCGAATGCCGTCAATTAGCACCAGCACGTGGCTGGAGTTGGTGCCGCGAATAAACAGCGAGCTCTTTTGCCCCAGCCCGCCGTTCTGGCCAACATCCACGCCCGGCAGGCGGCGCATCACGTCGGTCAGGCTCTTGGCCTGCCAGCGATCGATATCGTTGCGGGTGACGATGGAAGTCGGCGCCAGCACGGAAGAAACCGGCTGCGGGAAACGGTTGGCGGTCACCACCAGGTTATCGCCATTCGTGGTTGTGGTGTTGTCTTGCGCCCATCCAGAAAAAGCCGTGACGGAGGAAACCACCGCCAGCAGCGTATTTTTTGTAATTGTCATGAGAAAAGCATCCAAACTTAATTGGCGGATGCCGCAGGATCATGGCCGGTAGTTCGCGACGGCCACGGACATTGCGACGTAACACCGGCAGGTCTTCGGGCTTGGGATTTGCAGGCCGCGGGGCGCGACCGGCAACGGGCGATGACTTCCCATCCTGCAGTGGACAGTGTCTGCGTCGAAACGCTATCGCCGTGACTTCCCCTTACCGCTGCGCGTCAGCTCCGGATTCACACCGGATTCCCTTTTCACTCGCTGCTTGAGGCCGGACGGCAATGCTACGATCAATGAAAATAGATGTCTAGACTGCTACTAATGTTACAAATAATAAACGCGACAAAACTGGACTTCACGGGCTGATTCCCTACAATCCCCGCTGATCAAATTTGCCTGACGAGAAGACACACATGACGCCCGAGAATTTGCCTATTGAACGTTACGATGACCAACTGGCGGAGAAAGTCGCCCGCCTGAAGACGTTGATGTCACCGTTCGCGGCGCCCGAGCCGGAAGTGTTCCGCTCGCCAGTCGATCACTACCGCATGCGCGCCGAATTCCGCATCTGGCACGACGCGGACGACATGTACCACATCATGTTCGATCAGCAGACCAAGCAGCGTATTCGCGTCGATCGGTTCCCGGCCGCCAGCGAACTGATCAACCGCCTGATGAGCGCCCTGATCGCCGCGCTGAAACCGGAGCCGATCCTGCGCCACAAGCTGTTCCAGATCGATTATCTGTCGACGCAAAGCGGCAAAATCATCGCTTCGTTGCTGTATCACCGCAAGCTGGATGACGTTTGGCAACGGCGCGCCGAGCAGCTGCGTGACGATCTGCGCGCGCAGGGTTTCGACCTGCAGCTGATCGGCCGGGCATCGAAGACCAAAATCATGCTCGACCAGGATTATGTTGACGAAGTGCTGCCGGTCGCCGGCCGCGACATGATCTACCGCCAGGTGGAAAACAGCTTCACTCAGCCCAACGCGGCCATGAACGTGCAGATGCTGGAATGGGCGCTGGCGGTGACCGCCGGTTCCAAAGGCGATTTGCTGGAGCTGTATTGCGGCAACGGCAACTTCTCGCTGGCGCTGGCGCGCAATTTCGAGCGCGTGCTGGCGACCGAGATCGCCAAACCGTCGGTGGCGGCGGCGCAGTACAACATCGCCGCCAACCATATCGACAACGTGCAGATCATTCGCATGGCGGCGGAAGACTTCACCCAGGCGATGAACGGGGTGCGCGAATTCAACCGATTGAAAGGCATCGATCTGAGCGGCTACAACTGCGAGACGATTTTCGTCGATCCGCCGCGCAGCGGGCTGGACGAGGAAACGGTGAAGATGGTGCAGGCCTACCCGCGCATTCTCTATATCTCATGCAATCCGGAAACGCTGTGCGCCAACCTGGAAACGCTGCAGGCCACTCACCGGGTCAGCCGCCTGGCGCTGTTCGATCAGTTCCCGTATACCCATCACATGGAATGCGGCGTGCTGCTGGAAAAGCACCGCTGATACGACAGGGCGCCATCATGGCGCCCCGTTTCATTACGACTCTTGGGTCGGCGCATCCGGCGCCTTGCGCGCCTTCAGTTTCATCCCGATCCACAGCACCAGCGCCACGCAGATCACCGACGGCAGGAAGTTGGAGCCGATCTGCGGGTATTCGGCGCGCACGATGGCGCTGTACATCAGCAGCCCCAGCAGGAAACAGGCCGCCGCCAGCTTCGGCATGCCGTCCGGCATAGCGCGGTTCAGGTAACGCTGATGCAGGCAGTACACCGCCAGCACCAACGCGATCAGCGGGAAGATCGAAAACGGCACCACCGAGCTGAACAGCGCGGCAAACGAACCGTTGATCGAAAGGCCGGCAATCAACGCCAGCAGTAAGGTGCCATTTTCACGGCCTGGTTTTTCCATCATTTTTTACCTTTTTTATACGTGGGACACAGAAGCTTTTTCTTGTTCGCGACGATACCAGTAATACGCCCCTTTGGAGATCATCCGCAGCTGCAGCACCAACCGCTCTTCCAGCTGCTGCCGCTGCTCGACGTCGATATCCAGCGCTTCCGCGCCGGCGCTGAACACGATGGTGACCATCGCTTCCGCCTGCGCTTCGGTAAAGCTGCGCGGCATGTGGTTTTCCAACTCGAGGTAGTCCGCCAGTTCGGCGATGAAATGCTGGATCTCGCGCGCCACCGCCGCACGGAATGCCGCCGACGTGCCGGAGCGCTCGCGCAGCAGCAGACGGAAGGCGTTCGGGTTGTTGCCGATAAATTCCATAAAGGTGGACACCGAGGTGCGGATCACGCTGCCGCCCTTGGCGATGCGTTGGCGCGCCTGGCGCATCAACTGACGCAGCATCAGGCCGCTTTCGTCCACCATGGTCAGCCCCAACTCATCCACATCGCGGAAATGGCGGTAAAACGACGTGGGCGCGATGCCCGCCTCGCGTGAAACTTCCCGCAGGCTCAGGCTGGCGAAGCTGCGTTCGGCGCTCAGCTGGCTGAATGCGGCTTCGATCAGGGAACGACGAGTCCGTTCTTTTTGTTGTGCTCTGACGCCCATATGCATATCCGGATAGGTTCCATTCTCTCAGTCTAACGCCCTAGACTCGGCAATATAGCAAATTTTATTGCAACAGCATTTATACTAACGCGCTCTATCACACTTCCGCCCTGAGCCGATTGTGCTTTGCCTCAAAAAGCCTAATGGTGATTGGGTGAGCAGCGCTATGATGTTAAGATACCGTTGTAATCTTGTATAAAAAACAGGTCTCTCCTACATGCAACAGCACTATCAATTTGATGCCATTGTGATTGGCTCGGGCCCTGGTGGTGAAGGTGCCGCCATGGGGCTGGTGAAACAGGGCGCCCGCGTGGCCGTTATCGAACGGTACAACAACGTAGGCGGCGGATGTACCCACTGGGGCACCATCCCTTCCAAAGCCCTCCGCCACGCCGTCAGCCGCATTATCGAATTCAACCAGAACCCGCTTTACAACAACTCGCGCACGCTCAGCGCGACCTTCCCTGACATTTTACGGCACGCCGATAACGTCATCAGCCAGCAGACCCGCATGCGCCAAGGGTTCTATGAGCGGAACCAGTGCAAACTGTTCGCCGGCGACGCGCGCTTCATCGACGCCAACACCGTCAGCGTCAGCTACATGGACGGCACCCAGGACACCATCCGCGCCGACCACATCGTGATCGCCTGCGGCTCGCGCCCTTATCACCCGGCCAGCGTCGATTTCAATCACCCGCGCATCTACGACAGCGATTCCATTCTCGAGCTGAGCCATGAACCACGCCACGTGATCATTTACGGCGCCGGGGTGATCGGCTGCGAATACGCGTCTATCTTCCGCGGTCTGAACGTCAAGGTCGATCTGATCAACACCCGCGATCGCCTGCTGGCATTCCTCGATCAGGAGATGTCGGATTCGCTCTCTTACCACTTCTGGAACAACGGCGTGGTGATCCGCCACAACGAGGAGTTCGAGAAGATTGAAGGCACCGAAGACGGCGTGATCGTGCACCTGAAGTCCGGCAAGAAGGTGAAAGCGGACTGCCTGCTGTACGCCAACGGCCGTACCGGCAACACCGATTCGCTGGGGTTGGAAAACGTCGGCCTGGAATCGGACAGCCGCGGGCTACTGAAGGTGAACAGCATGTACCAAACCGCGCTGTCGCACATCTATGCGGTCGGTGACGTGATCGGCTATCCGAGCCTGGCTTCCGCCGCCTACGATCAGGGCCGCATCGCCGCGCAGGCGATCGCTTCCGGCGAAGCCAGCGGTCACCTAATCGAAGATATCCCGACCGGCATCTACACCATTCCGGAAATCAGCTCCGTCGGCAAAACCGAGCAGGAACTGACGGCGATGAAGGTGCCGTATGAAGTGGGCCGCGCCCAGTTCAAGCATCTGGCGCGCGCGCAGATCGCCGGGATGAACGTAGGCAGCCTGAAGATCCTGTTCCATCGCGACACCCTGCAGATCCTCGGGATCCACTGCTTCGGCGAGCGTGCGGCGGAGATCATCCACATCGGTCAGGCGATCATGGAACAGAAAGGTGAAGGCAATACTATCGAGTATTTCGTTAATACGACCTTCAACTATCCGACCATGGCCGAAGCCTACCGGGTGGCGGCGCTTAACGGCTTAAACCGCCTGTTTTAACGCGTTGTCGATGTAGCCCTGCATGTGCTCGCGGATCGCTTCGGCCAACTGCTCATAACGGCTGCGCAGTGGGGAACCGGGGCGATACACCAACGCGATGGTGCGCTTCGGTTCCGGCTTGTAGCAATCCAGATAGCAGACGCCGTCGCGTTCGCGCTGCGGCGGCACCGCCAGTGACGGCAGCAGGGTAATGCCGCTGCCGGCCGCGACCATATTGCGCAGCGTTTCCAGACTGGTGGCGCGGAAGTGGGTATCTTCGTCCGCGCCCGCCTGGAAGCAGAAGCCCATCGCCTGATCGCGCAGGCAGTGGCCATCCTCCAGCATCAGCAGCTTCTCTCCCGCCAAATCCGGCATCGCCACGCGCTCGCGCTGCGCCCACGGGTGATCGGAATACACCGCCAGCTTCATCGGTTCATCGAACAGAGGCACTTCGATAAACGCCTCGGTTTCCTTCACCAATGCCAGAATGGCGCAGTCCAATTTGCCGCTGTCGAGTTGCGCCAGCAGTTGCTGGGTTTGCGCTTCGTGCAGGTACATTTCCAGTTTCGGGAAGGTTTTGTGCAGCGTCGGGATGATCTGCGGCAGCAGATAAGGCCCCACGGTCGGGATCAGGCCGATGTGCAGCGGCCCGGACATGGCTTCGCCCTGCTGGCTGGCCATCTCCTTCAATACTTTCACTTCGCGCAGCACGGTACGCGCCTGCTCCACCAGCAGCAGACCCGCCTGGGTGAACAGCACCTTGCGGCTGGTGCGCTCGAGCAGCATGACGCCCAACTCGTCTTCCAGCTTGCGGATCTGCCCGCTCAGCGTGGGTTGGCTTACATGGCATGAATCGGCCGCGCGGCGGAAGTGCCGGTGCTCGGCCAAGGCGACCAGATACTCTAAATCACGAATATTCATTGTTTCCCTCCATTCCATGATAGCTCATGGCGATAGATAAGATAGCAATGAGCGATTAGATCTATCAACCCCCAGCGACAATAATGTGTCCCAACGAAGCGATATCGCGCTAAATGCTAAAAATTAATTTTGCTAATTAAGGGGTTAATCAATGTTTACCAGTCAAGAAGGCAAGAAAGTTCCTCAGGTTACTTTCCACACCCGTCAGGGCGACCAATGGATTGATGTGACCACTGATGACCTGTTCAAAAACAAAACCGTTATCGTGTTCTCGCTGCCGGGCGCGTTTACGCCGACCTGTTCTTCGAGCCATCTGCCGCGCTACAACGAACTGTCCAGCGTATTCAAGCAGCACGGCGTCGACGGCATTCTGTGCGTCTCGGTGAACGATACCTTCGTGATGAACGCCTGGAAAGCCGATCAACATGCGGAAAACATCACCTTCGTGCCGGACGGCAACGGTGAATTCACCAAAGGCATGAACATGCTGGTCGAGAAAGCGGATCTGGGCTTTGGCCCGCGTTCATGGCGCTACTCGATGCTGGTGCGCGACGGCGTGGTCGAGAAAATGTTCGTCGAACCGAACAAGCCGGGCGACCCGTTTGAAGTGTCCGACGCCGACACCATGCTGAAATACCTGGCGCCGGAATTCAAAGTGCAGGAGTCGGTCTCCCTGTTCACCAAGCCGGGCTGCCCATTCTGCGCCAAAGCCAAGCAAATGCTGCAAGAGCGCGGCATTCAGTATGAAGAGATCGTACTGGGCAAAGACGCCACCACCGTCAGCCTGCGCGCCGTCAGCGGCCGCGCCACGGTGCCGCAAGTGTTCATCGGCGGCCGTCACATCGGCGGCAGCGACGATCTGGAAACTTTCCTGTCAGCTTAATAAGTAATAACAAAGCCAACGTGAACTTTGGCGGGCTACGGCCCGCCCTTTTTTTACCTTTCAGGAGCGGATATGAAACTGTTGAACGTTGATGTTGCGGTCATCGGCGGCGGCACCGCAGGGCTCGGCGCCTATCGCGCGGCCAAACTGTCTACCCCCAGCGTGGTGATGATCGAAGGCGGGCCTTACGGCACCACCTGTGCGCGCGTTGGCTGCATGCCATCCAAGTTGCTGATCGCCGCTGCCGAAGCGGTACATCAAATCGAACGCGCGCCGGGCTTTGGCGTGCACCCAACCGGTAAAACCCGCATCGACGGGCGCGAAGTGATGGCGCGCGTCAAACGCGAACGCGATCGCTTCGTCGGCTTCGTGCTGGAAGGCGTGGACGAGATCCCGGCCGGCGACAAAATTCAGGGCTATGCCCGCTTTATCGACGACAACACGCTGCAGGTCGACGAGCATACGCGCATCGTGGCGCAGCGCATCGTGATCGCCACCGGTTCCCGCCCCAGCTGGCCGGCGCCGTGGAACGAACTGGGCGATCGTCTGATCGTCAACGACGATCTGTTCAACTGGGATGATTTGCCGCAGTCCGTAGCGGTATTCGGCCCTGGCGTCATCGGGCTCGAGCTGGGGCAAGCGCTGCACCGCCTCGGTGTCGACACCAAGGTCTTCGGCATCGGCGGCGCCGTCGGGCCGCTGACCGACAGCGCCGTGCGCGACTACGCCGCCAACGCGCTGGGGGAAGAGTTCTATCTCGACGCCGACGTGAAGGTAGAGATGATGCAGCGCGAAGGCGACCGCGTATTTATCCGCTATCGGGATCTGCAGGGCCAACCGCAGGAGATCTTGGTGGACTACGTGCTGGCCGCCACCGGCCGCCGCCCCAACGTCGATCGGCTGGGCCTCGAAAACACCGGCTTACAGCTCGACGCCCGAGGCGTGCCGTTGGCCGACCGCCTGACGATGCAAACCAGCGTGCCGCATATTTTCATTGCCGGCGACGCCAGCAACCAGCTGCCGCTGCTGCATGAGGCCAGCGATCAGGCGCGCATCGCCGGCGCCAACGCCGGCAGCTTCCCGGAGATCAATCCGGGCCTGCGCCGCAGCGCGATTTCAGTGGTGTTCTCCGATCCGCAGATCGCCATGGTCGGCTCGACCTTCCGCGAGCTGAGCGAGAAGTTCAGCGCCTGCGGCTGCTTTGAAGTGGGCAAGGTCTCGTTTGAGAATCAGGGCCGCTCGCGGGTGATGCTGCGCAACAAAGGCATTCTGCACGTCTACGGCGAGCAAGGCACCGGCCGTTTCCTCGGCGCGGAAATGATCGGCCCGGACGCCGAACACATCGCGCACCTGTTGGCCTGGGCGCATCAGCAACAGATGACCGTCGATCAGATGCTGGACATGCCGTTCTATCACCCTGTGATCGAGGAAGGCTTGCGCACTGCGCTGCGTGACCTGCAGGCGAAACTCAAACTCGGCACGACCGAAATCGAGCGCTGCCAGCGCTGCCCGGGCGAATAACCTCTCATTCTCCGCTCATCCCCACCGGGCCTTCAGGCCCGGTTTTTTTGCGCAGCACTTTCCACATTTTCCTCCCTCCTCTTGCCTCACGGCCCTTCTGCGTTCATTTTTTATGCTTCGACATTGAAGCGATACCAATAACGATACTAGAATAAAGAAGGGAGCCAGAATGGAGGAAGAACATGGAAAAGCATGAACACTATACCTATCGCATCACCTGGTCAGCGGATGATCGTGAATATGTCGGGCTATGCGCCGAATTCCCCTCGTTGTCCTGGCTGGCGGCCACGCGTACCGGCGCACTGGAGGGTATCGAAAAAGTGGTGAGCGAAACGATCGCCGATATGTTGGCGCAAGGCGAAACGCCGCCGCAGGCGCTGGCGGAAAAGAACTTCAGCGGAAAACTGGTGTTGCGCATGACGCCGGAACAGCATCGGCGGCTGGCGATCGGCGCGATGGAGGAAGGCGTGAGCCTGAACCGCTATCTGTGTGCACGTCTGGCGGGGTAAAGGTTCAAGGGCGGCGCCGGGCCGCCCTTGTCGTCGTCAGGCCAAACGCTGTTTCGCTGCGGCGATTGCCGCGGCCACCTGCTGCGGTGCGACGCCGCCTTTGGCCGCACGCTTGTCCAGGCAGGATTGCAAGGCCAGGATCGGGTAAACGTCGTCGCCGATCGTCGCGCTGAACTGCTGCAAGTCCGCCAGCGGCAACGCTTCCAGCGGTTTGCCCTGGCGAATCGCTTCTACCACCGCCTCGCCGACGATATGGTGCGCCTCGCGGAACGGCACGCCCTTGGCGACCAGGTAATCCGCCAGTTCGGTGGCGTTGGCATAGCCCTGCTCCGCCGCTTCCTGGCAGCGCGGGCGCTTCACCTGAATGCCGTCCAGCACCAGCGCCGCCATCTGCAGGCAGTCCATCCAGGTGTCGAGCGCGTCGAACAGCCCTTCTTTATCTTCCTGCATGTCTTTGTTGTACGCCAGCGGCAGGCCTTTCAGCGTCATCATCATGCCGGTCAGCGCGCCCTGCACGCGGCCGCATTTGCCGCGGATCAGCTCCAGCGCGTCCGGGTTTTTCTTCTGCGGCATCAGCGAAGAGCCGGAGGTCACGCGGTCGGACAGCTCGACAAACGCCGCTTCACCGCTGTTGAAGAAGATCAGGTCTTCGGCGAAGCGCGACAAGTGCACCATGCTGATGGCAGCATTGGACAGCAGCTCCAGCACGTGATCGCGATCGGATACGCTGTCCAGGCTGTTGCGGGTCGCCGAGGCGAAGCCCAGCCAGCCGGCCAGCTGCTCGCGATCGATAGGATAAGCGGTGCCGGCCAGCGCGCCGCTGCCCAGCGGGCTGACGTCCAGCCGTTTCAGGGTATCCTGCAGGCGGCTCTCATCGCGCGCCAGCATCTCGACATAGGCCAGGCACCAGTGCGCGAAAGTCACCGGCTGCGCGCGTTGCAGATGCGTATACCCCGGCATCACCGCATCCTGGTTGGCTTCGGCGGTTTCCACCAGCGCCTGCTGCAGCTGGCCGATCGCCTGATGCAGGTCGCCGACTTGCTGTTTGCACCACAGCTTCAGATCGGTCGCGACCTGATCGTTGCGGCTGCGGCCGGTGTGCAGTTTCTTGCCCAAATCGCCGACCTTCTCGATCAGCTTCTGCTCCACCCAGCTGTGGATGTCTTCGGCATCGCTTTGGACGATCGCCAAAGGATCGGCCTGGACTTCCGTCAGTAGCGCATTCAGCGCCTGCTCCAGCTGCTGTTGCTCCGTTGCCGTCAACACGTTAACGGTCACCAGCGCCTTCGACCAGGCCACCGAGCCCACGATATCCTGCTCCGCCAGGCGATAATCGAACCGCAGCGAATCGTTGAGTTGCTTGAACCGCTGATCCGCCGCCTGAGTGAACCGTCCGCCCCAAAGTGCCATATCTTACTCCTGAATTTTTATGCGAAAGGGCGCAGCATGCTGCGCCCTTGCAGAGTCACGCCAATCGATTATTTATTCTTTTTCTCGTTCAACGCGCGGATGCGTGAAGACAGAGAGAACAGGCGGATAAAGCCGCCCGCGTGGCTGTGATCGTAAACTTCGTCTTCACCGAAGGTGGCGAACTCTTCGGAGTACAGGCTGTTGGCGGATTTTTTCTGGGTCGCCGTCACCTGGCCTTTGTACAGCTGCAGCACGACTTCGCCGTTCACCTCTTCAGCCAGCGCCTCGGCGGAAGCCTGCAGCGAGCGGCGCAGTGGCGCAAACCAGCGGCCGTCGTACACCACATAAGACATCTCCAGGCCCAGCTGCTCGCGCCATTTGAAGCTGTCGCGGTCCAGCACCAACTGCTCGACGGCGCGCAGCGCCGCCACCATGATGGTGCCCCCCGGGGTTTCATAGCAGCCGCGGGATTTGATGCCCACCAGGCGGTTTTCCACGATGTCGATACGGCCGACGCCGTGTTTGGCGCCCAGCGCGTTCAGGGTTTCCAGGCACTGGTACGGCGACAGCGCTTTACCGTTAACCGCCACAACGCGGCCTTTCTCAACGGTCACGGTCACCTGCTCAGGCTGGTCCGGCGCTTCCTGCGGATCGACGGTCCACACCCAGCAATCTTTGTTCGGCGCATTCCACGGGCTTTCCAGCACGCCGCCTTCGGTGGAGATGTGCCAGGCGTTTTCATCGCGGCTGTAGATCTTCTCCAACGACGCGGTAGTCGGGATATTGCGCTCTTTCAGGTAATCCAGCAGCGCTTCACGGGAACGCAGATTCCACTCACGCCACGGCGCCACCACCTTCAGCTGCGGCGCCAGCGCGGTGTAGGTGGTCTCGAAACGCACCTGATCGTTGCCTTTGCCGGTCGCACCGTGGCACAGCGCGTCGGCGCCCACTTTCAACGCCAGCTCGACCTGCGCCTTGGCGATGATCGGCCGCGCCATCGAGGTGCCCAGCAGGTAGCTGCCCTCGTACAGGGCGCCGGTCTGCAGCACCGGATAAACGTAATCGCGGATAAATTCTTCACGCAGATCGACCACGTGACATTCAGAGGCACCGGACTGCAGGGCTTTTTGCTCCACGCCTTCCAGATCGCTGCGCTCCTGACCGATGTCCGCCACGAACGCCACCACTTCACAGCCGCCGTAGTTCTCTTTCAGCCATGGAATGATGGCCGAGGTATCCAGGCCGCCGGAGTACGCCAGAACGATTTTTTTGATGCCTTGGTTTTGCATGATCTATTCCTTTCTAATTCTAAAATTAAGCGAGGATCCGGGTGCCAATCGACACGCCGTTAAACAAAGCAGGAAGCTGATCGGCATGGCGCCAGCTGGCGATATCCACCGGGCGGCCGAGGGTGCGGGCAGCGTCAAGCGCCGCATTCACCTTCACCACCATACCATCGGTGATAATGCCTTGCGCGATCAGTTGTTCCGCTTTTTGCGCCGTCATTTCCGCAATGCGTTGCCCCTTGCCGTCGAGGATGCCGCTGACGTCCGACAGCAGGATAAGATCCGCCCCCAGCGTCGCCGCCAGCGCCGTCGCCGCCTGATCGGCGTTCACGTTCATTAACTGCCCATCGGCGGTGATGCCGATGGAGCTGACAACCGGCAGGTAGCCGGCGCTCAGCAGGGTATTGAGCAGCGCGGGGGAACCGGGCTGCGCGTTGCCGACGTGGCCCAATGCCGGATCGAGTGGGGTCACGACTGCGCTGCCGCCGTCCGCCAGGCTCAGGCCGACGGCGTTGATTTGGTGTTTAATCGCCCACGCCAGCAGCGTTTTGTTGGCGGTGCCAGCCAGCGCGCCGGTGATGATGTCGATCTGATCGGCCGGCGTGACCCGCAGGCCGTTCTTTTTCACCACCGGCAAAGAGAGCTGCTTCATCAGTTCGTCCACCACGCAGCCGCCGCCGTGCACGATCACCAGCGGGCGCTGATGCTGCTGCCGGTAGCTGTCCAGCGCGGTAAACAGACGCTCCAGCGCTTCTTCACTGTCTAATAACACGCCACCTAACTTGATAATTAACGGGTTCATTGCTGTTTACTCACGCTGGTTTAAAGGAGTGACTGGGTTTCCGGGAAGCCGAAACGGATATTCAGGCATTGCACCGCCTGCGCCGCCGCGCCTTTCAGCAGGTTGTCTTCCACCGCCACGGCAATCAGATGCTCGCCCTGCACCGCAAAGCCGATGTCGCAGAACGGCAGCCCCACCACCGCTTTCAGCGCCGGCACGCCCTGGTCGTACAGCCGCACCAGCGGCTTGTCGTCATAGGCGGCGTGATAGGCGGCGGCCACGTCCTGCGCGGTCACGCCGGCCTTCAGGCGGCAGGTGATGGTTTCAAGGATGCCGCGCGGGAAGTTGCCCAAGTGCGGCGTAAAGATGACCGGCACGCCCAGGTGCGCGGCGATCTCCGGCTGGTGCCGGTGGGTGAAAATACCGTACGGCTGCAGGCTCACTTCGCAGAAGCTGGTGGTCATGCTGGCCTTGCGCCCGGCGCCGCTGACGCCGCTGGTGGCGTTGATCACCGGCCACTGGTCGAGGTTCAGCAGCTGTTTTTCGATCAACGGTTTCAGCGCCAGCTGCGCCGCCGTCGGGTAACAGCCCGGCACGGCAATCAGCTGCGCCTGTTTAATCTTGTCGCTCTGCCATTCCGCCAGGCCGTACACCGCCTGCTCCAGCAGGGTGCCATGCTGATGCTCGAAACCGTAGTACTGGCTATAAAAACCGGCGTCCTGCACGCGGAAGGCGCCCGACAGGTCGAACACCACGCAGCCCGCCGCCAGGAAGGCCGGTGCGATATCGTGGCTGACTTCATGAGCGGTGGCGAGGAACACCACGTCGATGCCCTGCGCCGCCTTGGCGACGTCGGTCAACGGCTGCAGCGGCAGATCGACGATGCCTTTCAACTGGGGATGGAGATCGGAAAGCAACTTTCCTGCATCTGCACTTTGCGCTGAAACCGCTAAAGCGGTTATGTTCATGTGTGGGTGGCGATTCAGGTAAGCCGTGAGCTCCGCTCCGGCGTAACCGCTGGCACCAACGATCAGCGTATTCAACATGTGGCCTTTCACCTTCTAAACTGACGTGCGGTCGCTTGCGACCCAGGTAACAGGGCTAGCCAGCGTTGTTGCGCCGTTCACCCACGGAGCCTGGCGTTGATGCTTTTATAAACATCCGGGTATCGGGTTCCCTTACGCGTCGGCTTACTGTATTTTTATTCAAAATAAATGCATGAATATTGATACTATCCTAACCAAAGGCTGTCAACAGTGAAGATGAAATTACCTCCATTTATTGAGCTGTACCGGGCGTTGATCGCAACGAAGTCGATCAGCGCCACCGATGCCGGCCTCGATCAGAGCAATGAGGCGTTAATCAACTTGCTGGCCGGCTGGTTTGCCGACCTGGGCTTTCGCGTCGACGTACAGCCGGTGCCGGAATCGCGCCACAAATTCAACCTGCTGGCCAGCATCGGCGAAGGCAGCGGTGGCCTGCTGCTGGCCGGCCATACCGATACGGTGCCTTACGACGAAGGCCGCTGGACGCGCGATCCCTTCACCCTGACCGAGCACGACAACAAGCTCTACGGCCTGGGCACCGCCGACATGAAAGGCTTCTTCGCCTTTATTCTGGATGCGGTGCGCGACATCGACGCGAGCAAATTGACCAAGCCGCTGTACATTCTGGCGACCGCAGATGAAGAAACGACGATGGCCGGCGCACGTTATTTCGCCGCCTCCACCGCCATTCGTCCGGATTTCGCCATCATCGGCGAACCGACCTCGCTGCAGCCGGTGCGCGCGCACAAGGGCCACATGGCCAACGCCATTCGCATCGTCGGCCAGTCTGGCCACTCCAGCGATCCGGCGCGCGGCGTCAACGCCATCGATCTGATGCACGAATCCATCGGCCGCCTGATGGAGCTGCGCAAAACCCTGCAGGAGCGCTACAACAATCCGGCGTTCGCCGTGCCTTATCCCACCATGAACTTCGGCCATATCAGCGGCGGCGACGCGGCCAACCGCATCTGCGCCTGCTGCGAGCTGCACCTGGATATCCGTCCGCTGCCTGGCATGACGCTCGACAACATCAACGAGCTGATGCATCAGGCATTGGAGCCGGTGAGCCAACGCTGGCCGGGCCGCCTGACCATCGAAGAGCTGCACGCGTCGGTGCCGGGTTACGAATGCCCGACCGACCACCGCATGGTGGCGGTGATCGAGGAGCTGCTGGGCACCCGCACCCAGGTGGTCAACTACTGCACCGAAGCGCCGTTCGTGCAGCAGGTCTGCCCGACGTTGGTGCTCGGGCCCGGTTCCATCGATCAGGCCCACCAGCCGGACGAATACATCGACACCGCGTTTATCGAACCGACGCGCAAACTGCTGGGCCAGCTGGTCAATCACTTTTGCCGGCAGTAAACCCGACATTTAACAGGGGAAACGCGCTATGCTTCCCCTAACTCAAAATAAGTAGAAAACGGCGAAATAAGCCACGCTGATAACCGATGCGGCGTAATTAAATTTCAGAAAATGCGCCGATTTTGATGTTTTTTTGCTAAAAATAGTGTCAATTGACGATTGGACAGGAACGCGATGTGATCAGGCAGGCGATCTGCGCCTGACGCGTGAAATTTATTTACAAGATAAAAATCATACAGAACTGGGTCAGGGGTTATATGAACGAACAATATTCGGCAATGCGCAGTAATGTCAGTATGCTCGGCAAATTGCTCGGCGATACCATCAAAGAAGCGCTGGGCGAGCATATTCTCGATCGCGTTGAGACCATCCGTAAGCTTTCCAAATCTTCACGCGCCGGCAACGAAGCGCATCGCCAGGAGCTGCTCTCCACCCTGCAGAACCTGTCCAACGACGAGCTGCTGCCGGTGGCGCGCGCCTTCAGCCAGTTCCTCAACCTGACCAACGTCGCCGAGCAGTACCACAGCATTTCGCCCAACGGCGAAGCCGCCAGCAACCCGGAAGCGCTGGCGCAGCTGTTCAGCCGCCTCAAAGACAAAAAGCTCAGCGACAAAGAGCTGCAGCACGCGGTGTCGCAACTTTCCATCGAGCTGGTGCTGACGGCGCACCCGACGGAGATCACCCGCCGCACCCTGATCCACAAGCTGGTGGAGGTCAACACCTGTCTCAGCCAGCTCGATCACAACGATCTGGCCGACTACGAGCGCAACAAGATCATGCGCCGCCTGCGCCAGCTGGTGGCCCAGTCGTGGCACACCGATGAAATTCGCAAACATCGCCCTTCCCCGATCGACGAAGCCAAATGGGGCTTCGCGGTGGTGGAAAACAGCCTGTGGGAAGGCGTGCCGGCGTTCCTGCGCGAGTTCAACGAGCAGTTGGAAAACTCCATCGATTACAGCCTGCCGGCGGAAGCGGTGCCGGTGCGCTTCACCTCCTGGATGGGCGGCGACCGCGATGGCAACCCGAACGTGACCGCCGAAATCACCCGCCATGTGCTGTTGCTCAGCCGCTGGAAAGCCTGCGACCTGTTCACCCGCGATATTCAGGTGCTGGTCTCCGAGCTGTCGATGACCGAATGCACCCCGGAGCTGCGCGCCCGCGCCGGCGGTGACGAAGTGCAGGAACCGTACCGCGAAATCATGAAGCAGCTGCGCAGCCAGCTGATGAGCTCCCAGGCCTATCTGGAAGGCCGCCTGAAAGGCGAACGCGTGCTGAAGCCGCGCGACCTGCTGGTGAACAACGAGCAGCTGTGGGAGCCGCTGTATGCCTGCTACCAATCGCTGCAGGCCTGCGGCATGGGCATCATCGCCAACGGTCAACTGCTGGATACCCTGCGCCGCGTGCGCTGCTTCGGCGTGCCGCTGGTGCGCATCGACGTGCGCCAGGAAAGCACCCGCCATACCGAGGCCATCGCCGAGCTGACCCGCTACCTGGGGCTGGGCGACTATGAAAGCTGGTCGGAAGCCGATAAACAGGCGTTCCTGATCCGCGAACTGAACTCCAAACGCCCGCTGGTGCCGCTGAAATGGCAACCGAGCGCCGACACGCAGGAAGTGCTGGAAACCTGCCGGGTGATCGCCGAAGCGCCGCAGGGCTCGATCGCTGCCTACGTGATTTCGATGGCGCGCACGCCTTCCGACGTGCTGGCGGTGCACCTGCTGCTGAAAGAGGCCGGCTGCCCGTTCGCGCTGCCGGTCGCCCCGCTGTTCGAAACCCTCGACGATCTGAACAACGCCGACGACGTGATGACTCAGTTGCTGAACATCGACTGGTATCGCGGCTTTATTCAGGGCAAACAGATGGTGATGATCGGCTACTCCGACTCGGCGAAAGACGCCGGCGTGATGGCCGCGTCCTGGGCGCAGTACCGCGCGCAGGACGCGTTGATCAAAACCTGCGAAAAGGCCGGCGTGGCGCTGACGCTGTTCCACGGCCGAGGCGGCTCCATCGGCCGCGGCGGCGCGCCGGCGCATGCGGCGCTGCTGTCGCAGCCGCCGGGCAGCCTGAAGGGCGGCCTGCGCGTCACCGAACAGGGCGAGATGATCCGCTTCAAGTTCGGCCTGCCGGAAGTCACCATCAGCAGCCTGGCGCTGTATGCCGGCGCGATCCTCGAGGCCAACCTGCTGCCGCCACCGGAACCGAAGAAAGAATGGCGGGCGCTGATGGACGATCTGTCAGACACCTCATGCCGGATGTATCGCGGCTACGTGCGTGAAAACCCGGACTTCGTGCCTTACTTCCGCGCGGCCACGCCGGAGCTGGAGCTGGGTAAACTGCCACTGGGCTCACGCCCGGCCAAACGCAAGCCGAACGGCGGCGTGGAAAGCCTGCGCGCCATTCCGTGGATCTTCGCCTGGACGCAGAACCGCCTGATGCTGCCGGCCTGGCTCGGCGCCGGCGCCGGATTGCAGGAAGCGGTGAAAGCCGGTAAGCAGGCGGAACTGGAGGCGATGTGTCGCGACTGGCCGTTCTTCTCCACCCGCATCGCCATGCTGGAAATGGTGTTCGCCAAGGCCGACCTGTGGCTGGCGGAATACTACGATCAGCGCCTGGTGGATAAATCGCTGTGGCCGCTGGGCCAGCAGCTGCGCGATCAGCTGGAAAGCGACATCAAGGTGGTGCTGACCATCGCCAACGATGCGCACCTGATGGAAGACCTGCCGTGGATCGCCGAATCCATCGCGCTGCGCAACGTTTATACCGACCCGCTGAACGTCTTGCAGGCCGAGCTGCTGCACCGTTCACGCCAGCAGGATCAGCCGGACGCCCGCGTCGAGCAAGCGCTGATGGTCACCATCGCCGGCGTCGCCGCCGGGATGCGCAACACCGGCTAGTGAGCCTAATCGCGGCCCCGTTTATCGGGGCCGTTTTTTTATGTTTCCCCACAAAAAAAGGGCGCCGCGGTAAAGCGGCGCCCTTTTTCAACAGAACAGGCCTGTCAGGCGGCGGCCACCGGGCGCACGCCCAGCGTGTGGCAGATCGCGTAGCTCATCTCGGCGCGGTTCAGCGTATAGAAGTGGAAATCTTTCACCCCTTCGCGGCTGAGGATCTTCACCATGTCCATGGCGATGTTGGCGCCGACCATTTTGCGGGTCTCCGCATCGTCGTCCAGCCCTTCGAACATGCTGGTCATCCAGCTTGGCACCCGCACGTTGGTCATGGTGGCGAAGCGCTGCAGCTGCTTGAAGTTGGACACCGGCAGAATGCCTGGCACGATTTCCACGTCGATACCGGCGGCGACGCAGCGGTCGCGGAAACGCAGGTAGCTCTCGACGTCGAAGAAGAACTGGGTGATGGCGCGGCTGGCGCCGGCGTCGATCTTGCGCTTCAGGTTAATCAAATCGGCCTGGGCGCTCTTCGCCTCCGGATGCACTTCCGGGTAGGCGGCGACGGAAATGTCGAAGTCGCCCACGTCTTTCAGCAGCGCCACCAGATCG
Organism: Serratia sp. CY31944; assembly: GCF_052169175.1. Taxonomy (NCBI): domain Bacteria; kingdom Pseudomonadati; phylum Pseudomonadota; class Gammaproteobacteria; order Enterobacterales; family Yersiniaceae; genus Serratia; species Serratia sp. CY31944. Next base: position 99,655 of record NZ_JBJNLG010000020.1, on the reverse strand, counting down.
GTCGCGTACATGTCCGGCTTGCCGCCGCCCGGCGGCAGATCGCCGCGCAGCGCCACGATATGGCGAATGCCGCTGTTCCAATAATCGGCCGCGATGTCGCGCAGCTGCGCCGGGCTGGCGTCGATGCAGGTCAGGTGCGGCGCCGCCTCCAGGCCGGTGCGCTCCTTGATCCCTTTGATGATGCTATGGGTGCGATCGCGCTCGCCGGAGTTGGCGCCGTAGGTGACGGAAACGAATTTGGGTTTAAGGATGCTCAGACGATCGATCGACTGCCACAGGGTCTCTTCCATCTCGCTGGTGCGCGGCGGGAAGAACTCGAATGATACGTTAATCTGGCCGTTCAACTCCGCCAGACTCTGATTCAGCGCTTCCCGCTGGTTTGCGTGGAAAAAACTCATACCCTGCTCACCTCTTATCAATCACTGTTTTTTTCATCTTGATGAGCGTCTATACGTTTAGACGTCTAGATAGAAAATGCCGCATGTTGGCTAAAGAGTCAACAGGAAAATGAGGGGAATAAGATGATTAATCTTCACCCGCTCAACGAGGGAATTTCATGACGGCGGCAGGGATAAGTATGGCAGGAAAAGCAAAGGGGCGCGGTGAACCCGCGCCCGCAGAGGATTAAAGCAGCTGCGCCAACCGGTTAAGGTCTGACTGGATCGCTCCGGCGGTCACGTCGCGGCCGGCGCCCGGCCCGCGGATCACCAGCGGATTATCGCGATACCAGCGGCTTTCGATGGCGAACACGTTGTCGCACGGCAGCAGCGAGGCCAGCGGATGCTCAGGACGCACCGCCTCCACGCCGACCCGCGCCTTGCCGTTGGCGTCGAAACGCGCCACGTGACGCAGCACCAGGCCCATTTCGCTGGCGGCCTCAAAGCGCTGCTGCATCTGCTGGTTCAGCGCCTCGCCGTTCTCGAAGAACTGATCGACGGAGCCCTGCTCGCAGCCCGCCGGCACCAGCGACTCGACCCGCACCTGGTTAGGTTCGATGTCGTAGCCCGCTTCGCGCGCCAGGATCACCAGCTTGCGCATCACGTCCTGGCCGGAGAGATCGACCCGCGGATCCGGTTCGGTCAGCCCCTGCTGCCAGGCCTGATCCACCAGCTCGGTGAACGGCACCGTGCCGTCATACTGCAAGAACAGCCAGGAAAGCGTGCCGGAGAAGATGCCGCTGATTGCCAAAATGCTGTCGCCGCTGTCGCGCAGATCGCGCACCGTATGGTTGACCGGCAGACCGGCGCCGACGGTGGCGTTGTACAGCCAGTGGCGGCCGGTTTTGGCGAAGGCGTCGCGAATTTGGCGATAGGTATCGCTGCACGAGGCTCCCGCCAGCTTGTTGGCGCTGATCACGTGGAAACCGTAGCTGGCGAAATCCAGATACTGCCCGGCCAGCTCTTCGCTGGCGGTCACGTCGAGCACCACCAGATCGTCGAACGGGTGCGCGCGCATCCACAGGAACAGCGACTCTTCGTCGAGCGCCTGCGCCTCGTCCTCAAAGAACGCCAATGCGCGGCTGGCGTCCAGCCCTTCGTAGTTCAGCAGGCTGCGGCGGCTGTCCACCACCCCCGCCAGGATAAATTCGAAGCCGCTGCGCGCGGAAATATTGGTCTGCTCGCGGGCAAACAGCTCCAGCCAGCGCGACCCAATGTTGCCCTTGCCGAACAGCACCAGACCGATGCGCTTCTCGGCGCGGAACAGGCTTTGGTGCAGCCCCTGGATCAGCAGCGCGGTCGGCCCCTGGCGTAATACCGCCACCAGGCTGATGCCATCTTCCGCCTGCCAGATAAACTCGACCGGCTGATCTTTCAGCTGCTGATAGAAACGGTGGCTGTGCAGCGGGTTCTTGCACACCCCGGCGCCGACCATCGCCACCAGCGCCAACCCTTCGCGCAGGTGCAGTTCACCCGGCAGCGCCGAGGCCTGCAGGATCGCCAGCGCGCTGTTGACCACCTCGGAGGTGTAGCACAGCTGCACCCGATTGCGATCAGGATGGATGCCCACCGCCAAAGGTTTGATCTGCGTGCGCTTGAGCACCAGATCCAACTCTTTCTGCGCCAGTTTGAAGTCATGCTGAGCGGCGACGTGCAGCTCAATCAGGCACACGTCATCGTGGCTGGTGACAATCTTGGCGCCGGTGCCGGACGCCAATACGCGCTCGATGCGCGTCGAGCCCTGCTCCGGCTGGTAGCTGCAGCGCAGTTGAAGATCGATATCGCTGCCGGAGACCGGCTGCAGGGTGCGAGTATGCAACACCGGCGCCGCCAGGCGCGCCAGCTCGCTGGCTTCGTCCAGGCGCAGCAGCGGCAGCAGGCAGGCGTCTTTCACCTTGCGCGGGTCGGCGCTGTACACCCCGGCCACGTCGCTCCAGATGGTGACGCGCGCCGCGCCGGCCAACGCGCCGACCTGAGTGGCGGAGTAGTCGCTGCCGTTACGCCCCAACAGCACGGTTTCCCCGGCGTCATTGCGCGAAATGAAGCCGGTCACCACCAGGCGCTTGCCCGGATGTTGAGCCAACAATTGCTGCAGCAGCGGATAAGAACGGCCTTCATCCACCTGCGGCTGCGCGGCGCGCTCGGCGCGCAGGAAATCACGCGCATCCAGCCAGGCCGCCTGCATATCCAGGTGGTTGAGCACCGCCGCCATCAGGCGCGCCGACCAGATCTCGCCGTGCCCGACCACTTCGGCATAGCACACCTCGTCGACTTTGCCGTCCAGCAGCACCGCCAGACGTTCCAAATCCTGAATGAACTCGGCGATCAGCGGCTCGGCGCTTTCCGGCGGCAGCAGGCCGCTGATAAGATCGCTGTGATAACGACGCAACGTCTGCTGCACCTGGTGCGCAGACAGGCGATCGCTCTGGCTGAGCTTCAGCCAGTTGATCAACTGGTTGGTGGTACTGCCGGCGGCCGATACCACCATCATGTCGCCCGGCTGGCTGTATTCCGCCATAATCCCGGCCACACGCAGATAACACTTCACATCCGCCAGACTGCTGCCGCCAAACTTGTGCAGTTGACGCCCACTCACCGGCCCTGCTACAGCAATTGCATTCATGCTTACCTCGTTGCCGCCGCCTGGAAAGCGCGTTCCAGATCGGCAATCAAATCTTCACTGTCTTCAATACCCACGGAAATGCGCAGCAGGCTCTCGGAGATGCCGGCCGCTGCCCGCGCCTCCGCCGCCATGCCGGCGTGGGTCATGGTCGCTGCATGCGAGATCAGGCTTTCTACGCCGCCCAACGATTCTGCCAGAGTAAACAGCTCAAGGGCAGAGAGAAAACGGCGCAGCACCGCTTCATCGCCGTCCAGTTCAAAACTCAGCATCGCGCCGAAACCGCGCTGCTGCCGGCGGGCGATCTCATGCCCCGGATTCTCCGGCAGGGAGGGATGATACAGCTTTTTCACCAACGGTTGCTGCTGTAAATAGTCAACAATCGCTTCAGCGTTTTGCTGCGCCGCCTTGATGCGCGGCGACAGCGTGCGCATGCCGCGCAGCAAAAGATAGCTGTCGAACGCGCCGCCGGTCACGCCGATGTTGTTCGCCCACCAGGCCAGCTCGACCGCCAGCTCGGGATCTTTGGCGATCACCGCCCCGGCCACCACGTCCGAATGCCCGTTCAGGTATTTGGTGCACGAATGGACCACCAGATCGGCACCGAGTTCGATCGGCTGTTGCAGGGCCGGGCTGAGGAAGGTGTTGTCCACCACCGTCAACGCGCCCGCCGCGTGCGCGGCGGCGCAGATCGCCGCGATGTCCACCACCCGCAGCAGCGGGTTGCTGGGGCTTTCAATCAGCACCAGCTTCGGCTTTTGCGCCAGCGCCTGTTGCAGGGCGGCTTCATTACCCTGATCGACGAACAGCACGCGATAGGCACCGCGTTTGCTCAGGCTGTCGAACAACCGATAGCTGCCGCCGTAGCAGTCGTGCGGCACCACCAGCAGATCGCCGGGCTTCAGCAGCACGGTGGTCACCAGATGGATCGCCGACATCCCGCTGCTGGTCATCACCGCGCCGGCGCCGCCTTCCAGCTCCGCCAACGCGCGTTGCACCACGTCGCGCGTCGGGTTGCCGCGGCGCGAATAATCATGGGCTCGGGGTTGGTTGAAGTCGGTAAAGTTATAGGTGCTGGACAGATGAATCGGCGGGACAACGCAGCCGTACTGTTCGTCGTCGTTCAGGCCGCTGCGTACGGCAATCGTGGCTGGTTTACGCGTCATGGGCTCGCTCGGCTCTCGGTTCGGTGAATGAGGCCTAAAGAGTAATCGCAGGATTGATAGACGTCAATACATCTGGACATCTAAACTTCTCTGCGTATAGATTGAGCAATGGCACAATACCCGCTAAAATTATGCCGATATGACATGACGATAAGATGTTAAGCCGCAATGCCCGGCCGAGGTGGGGCATTCAGTGACCCTGGTCGCGTAAAATTGACATTTATTTAGTGAGAACAGTGAAGATCGGGCATAATTGGCCGGTTTTTAGAATTTTGTAATTTTTCTGACAAAGTTAAGGTGTCCCATGGCTGAGTGGAACGGCGAGTATGTCAGCCCTTACGCTGAACACGGTAAAAAAAGCGAGCAAGTCAAAAAGATCACGGTATCCATTCCGCTGAAGGTCCTGAAAATCCTCACCGACGAACGGACCCGTCGCCAGGTGAACAACCTGCGCCACGCCACCAACAGCGAACTGCTGTGCGAAGCGTTTCTGCATGCCTTTACCGGCCAGCCGCTGCCGAACGATGAAGACCTGCGCAAAGAGCGCAGCGATGAAATTCCGGAAGCCGCGAAAGTGTTGATGCGCGAACTGGGTGTCGATCCCGATACCTGGGAATATTGAGAACCGCCCGGCGAACGCCGGCGGCAGAAACGAAAAAAGGCGCCAAAGGCGCCTTTTTCATCGGACGATAAGAAATCTTATTTCTTAGCGCCTGGTACGCTGAAACGCTTGTTGAAGCGGTCAACGCGGCCACCGGTAGCAACGTCACGCTGCTTGCCAGTGTAGAACGGGTGGCATGCGCCACAAACGTCCAGGTTCAGATCGTGGCCCACGGTGGAGCGGATCTTCATCACGTTACCGCAAGAGCAGTTAGCAGTAACTTCTTCGTATTTTGGGTGGATACCTTGTTTCATGGGAAACCTCAGTTAAGGCCGTGTCGCTATCCAGCCCTGTTTCGCCAGACACCACACGTGGTTGATAATAGAATTTTGGTATCGAATTATACCAAAGGCGGCAAATTATACAGCATTAGCCGGGGCGCGCAATCGGAACCGTACATTTGCCGATGCGCCGTGTAAACTGATGCCCACTTTTTTCAATTTGGATGAGATCATGCCCGTCGTACACGTTGCCTTGCCGGTCCCCCTCGCCCGCACCTTCGACTATCTGCTGCCGCCCGGCATGCAGCCGGTGGCCGGCGCGCGCGTGGGCGTGCCCTGGGGCAGGCAGCATGCGATCGGCATCGTCACCGGCTGCAGCGACACCAGTGAACTGCCGCTGGACAAGCTCAAACCGATCGACAGCGTGATCGACGCCGAATCGCTGTTCTCCCCCAGCCTGTGGCGCATCCTGCGCTGGGCCAGCGATTACTATCACTACCCCATCGGCGAAGTGCTGTTCCATGCGCTGCCGATCCTACTGCGGCAAGGCAAACCGGCCGAGGCCGCGCCGCTGTGGCAATGGTTCGCCACCGAAGAGGGGCGCGCCACCCCGCCCGAAAGCCTGAAACGCGCGCCGAAACAGCAGCAGGCGCTCGCGGCGCTGCTGCAACGCCCGGTCTATCGCCATCAGGTCAGCCAGCTTGAGCTGACGGAAAGCGCCCTGCAGGCGCTGCGCGCCAAAGGGCTGATCGATCTGCGCGCTCAGGTCGCGGATACGCACGACTGGCGCCCCAACTTCGCAGTGCTCGGCGAGCGGCTGCGGCTGAACACCGAGCAGGCTACCGCCGTCGGGGCGATCAGAAGCGAGGATGAGCAGTTCGCCGCCTGGCTGCTGGCGGGGGTAACCGGCTCCGGCAAGACCGAAGTCTACCTCAGCGTGCTGGAAAACGTGCTGGCCAAAGGCCGACAGGCGCTGGTGCTGGTGCCGGAAATCGGCCTGACGCCGCAAACCATCGCCCGCTTTCGCGAGCGCTTCAACGCGCCGGTAGACGTGCTGCACTCCGGGCTGAACGACAGCGAACGGCTGGCGGTTTGGCTGCGCGCGCGCAGCGGCGAAGCCGCCATCGTCATCGGCACCCGTTCGGCGCTGTTCACGCCGTTCCGTCAGCTGGGCGTAATCATCATCGACGAAGAGCATGACAGCTCTTATAAACAGCAGGAAGGCTGGCGCTACCACGCCCGCGATCTGGCGGTGTTCCGCGCCCGGGAAGAGGACATCCCGATGGTAATGGGCTCCGCGACCCCGGCATTGGAAACGCTGCACAACGTGCAGCTGGGTAAATATCGCCAGCTGAAGCTCACCCAGCGCGCGGGCAACGCCAAACCGGCAACGCAGCACCTGATCGATCTAAAGGGGCTGCCGCTGAAGGTCGGCCTGTCGCAACCGCTTTTGAAAAGCATGCAGCACCATTTAAAAGCCGGCAATCAGGTGATGCTGTTCCTCAACCGCCGCGGTTATGCCCCGGCGCTGCTTTGCCACGAGTGCGGCTGGATCGCCGAATGCCAGCGCTGCGATCACTACTACACCTTCCACCAGCATCAGCGCCAGTTGCGCTGCCACCACTGCGACAGCCAGCGGCCGGTGCCGCACCAGTGCCCACAGTGCGGCTCCACCCACCTGGTGTCGGTCGGCGTCGGCACCGAACAGCTGGAGCAGGAGCTGGCGCCGCTGTTCCCCGACACGCCGATCACCCGCATCGATCGCGACACCACCAGCCGCAAAGGGGCGCTGGAGCAGCACCTGGCGGATATTCATCGCGGCGAAGCGCGCATTCTGATCGGCACGCAGATGCTGGCCAAGGGCCACCATTTTCCCGACGTCACGCTGGTGGCGTTGCTGGACGTGGACGGCGCGCTGTTCTCCGCCGACTTCCGCTCCGCCGAGCGTTTCGCTCAGCTGTATACCCAGGTCTCCGGGCGGGCCGGCCGCGCGGGCAAACAGGGTGAAGTGCTGCTGCAAACCCACCATCCGGAGCACCCGCTGCTGCAGGTACTGCTGCAACAGGGTTACGACGCCTTCGCCAAACAGACGCTGGCGGAGCGCAACAGCGTGTTTCTGCCGCCTTACACCAGCCACATCATCGTGCGCGCCGAAGATCACGACAACCAGCAGGCCCCGCTGTTCCTGCAGCAGCTGCGCAACCTGCTGGAAGCCAGCCCGCTGAAGGACGATTCGCTGTGGGTGATGGGCCCGGTGCCGGCGCTGCAGTCCAAACGCGGCGGCCGTTTCCGCTGGCAGCTGCTGCTGCAGCACCCGACGCGGCGCGTCCTGCAACAGCTGATGAAAAGCTCGCTGCCGCTGATCGGCACCCTGCCGCAAACGCGCAAGGTGAAATGGACGCTGGATGTCGATCCGATCGACAGCTGATCCCGGAAAAGTCCGATTTAGCTGCCGCAGTGCAAACGTTTACCCTTGAAATTGCGAGCGAACGCTAAAAAACCTTCTCAGGTCACATTTTTTATGCAAATTAGGTAACAAAGGCGGGGCGTATTCTGTTTAGAATGTCTGCGAGGGCAAATTTTGTCGCCACATCGCAGCGCGACGGAGTGCCCGAACGCGAGTGGCGCTCAATGACAACAATTTCGCCACCGCATGCCGGACATTGTGAGCAAACAGCAGTAGTGGCGTCGGCATGGGGCTGACGCAAGGAGAAAGGCGTTGGAACACAAGAAAGAGTTATCCATGGCGACCATGAAAGACGTCGCCGAAATGGCGGGCGTTTCAACGGCTACCGTATCGCGTGCGCTGATGAACCCGGAAAAGGTGTCAACGCCGACGCGCCAGAAAGTGGAACAGGCCGTGCTGGCCGTGGGTTATTCTCCTCATGCTCTGTCACGCAATATCAAGCGCAACGAATCCCGCACCATCCTGGTGATCGTGCCCGACATCTGCGATCCGTTTTTCGCCGATGTGATCCAGGGGATCGAACAGACCGCCGCCCAACAAGGCTATCTGGTGCTGATCGGCGACTGCGCGCAGCAAAACCAGCAGGAGCGCACCTTCGTCAATCTGATCATCACCAAACAGATCGACGGCATGCTGCTGCTGGGCTCCAACCTGCCGTTCGACGCCAGCAAGGAAGAGCAGCGCAACCTGCCGCCGATGGTGATGGCCAACGAGTTCGCTCCCGAGCTGGAACTGCCGACGGTGCACATCGACAACCTGACCGCCGCCTTTGAAGCCGTGCATTATTTGCATCAATTGGGCCACCGGCAGATCGCCTGCGTCGCCGGGCCGGAACAGATGCCGCTGAGCCATTATAGGCTGCAGGGTTACGTTCAAGCGCTACGTCGTAATGGCATTACCGTCGAAAGCAGCTATATTACCCGGGGTGATTTTACCTACGAAGCCGGCGCGCAAGCACTGACGGCGCTGATGGCACAGCCGAAACCGCCGACGGCGGTGTTCTGTCACAGCGACGTTATGGCGATCGGCGTGCTGTCCCAGGCGAAGAAAATGGGGCTGCGGGTGCCGCAGGATCTGTCGATCGTCGGCTTTGACGACCTCAAGCTGGCGCAGTATTGCGATCCGCCGCTGACCACGGTGGCGCAGCCGCGCTTCCAGATCGGCCAGCAGGCGATGTTGTTGCTGTTGGAGCAGTTGAACGGCCAGACGGTGGCCAGCGGCTCCCGGCTGTTGGACAGTGAATTGATTATCAGAGGCAGCACCGCTGCCCCGAAACGCTAGTCAAATATTTTAGGGTTCAGTAACATGACGGACTTATCCTTTCATCAGGACACAGCGGAATAATAGTGGCACAAAAAGACTATGTAAGCCGTGGGCGCGCAGCAGGAGCTAAGCGTAAAACCCCCAGCCGTAAAAAACGCAGTTCTCCGAAGGTTTCCAAAACCGTGCTGGCGTTAGCCGCCGCGTTGCTGGTTGTCTTTGTCGGTGGCCTCTATTTCATTACGCACAACAAGCCGGAAGACGCGCCGTTGTTGCCTGCGCACACCACGCGCCCCGGCAACGGCCTGCCGCCGAAGCCGGAAGAGCGCTGGCGCTACATCAAAGAGCTGGAAAACCGGCAGATCGGCGTGCAAACCCCGACCGAACCGACGGCCGGCGGCGAGCTCAATTCCAAAACTCAGCTGACCGCCGAACAGCGGCAGTTGCTGGAACAGATGCAGGCCGACATGCAGCAGCGCCCGACGCAGCTGAACGAAGTGCCGTATAACGATCCGGGCCAGGCCAACGCGCGCAGCACCCGCCAGCAGCAGCAGATGCAACAACAGCAAATGCAGCAGCAGCCGGTGCAGCAACAGCAGCAGGTCAGCCAGCCGCCGCGCAACCCGTTCAACAACGGGGCCACCACCGCGCCGGTGCAGCCGCACCCGCAGCCAAAACCGACTACCCAGCAACCGGTGCAGGTGAAACAGCCTGAGCCGAAGCCGCAACCGAAGCCGGAGCCGAAACCGGAAGTGAAACAGGAAACGGCCAAGCAGGAAACCAAGCCGGAATCGAAACAGAAGTGGATGGTGCAATGCGGTTCGTTCCGCGCCACCGATCAGGCTGAATCCGTGCGTGCGCGCCTGGCGTTCGAAGGCATCGAGAGCCGCATCACCGCCGGCGGCGGTTGGAATCGCGTGGTGCTCGGCCCGTACAGCAGCCGCGCCGCCGCGGACAAAACCCTTTCGCGCCTGAAGGGCGTCGGCATGTCGAGTTGCATTCCCCTCTCCGTTGGGGGTTGAAAAGCGTCAATCCCCCCCCATCTATACTCTCAATATGCCTCGTAGCGTCTGCGAAAGCAGGCGCTGCGGGGGCTTCTTTCCGTCTTTAACGAGGGTCTGCTCGTGACAACAATTGTAAGCGTACGCCGCAACGGCCAGGTCGTCATCGGTGGTGATGGCCAGGCAACCCTGGGTAATACGGTGATGAAGGGTAACGTCAAGAAAGTGCGTCGCCTGTATAACGACAAAGTGATCGCCGGTTTCGCCGGTGGCACCGCTGACGCCTTCACGCTGTTTGAACTGTTTGAACGCAAACTGGAAATGCATCAGGGCCACCTGGTGAAAGCCGCCGTCGAGCTGGCGAAAGACTGGCGCACCGACCGCATGCTGCGCAAGCTCGAAGCGCTGCTGGCGGTCGCCGATGAAACCGCTTCGTTGATCATCACCGGCAACGGCGATGTGGTGCAGCCGGAAAACGATCTGATCGCCATCGGCTCCGGCGGCCCTTACGCTCAGGCCGCAGCCCGCGCCATGTTGGAAAATACCGAGCTGAGCGCCCGCGACATCGTTGAGAAATCCCTCAACATCGCCGGCGACATCTGTATTTACACCAACCATTTCCACACCATTGAAGAATTGCCTTCCAAAGCGTAAGGATCGAATACCATGTCTGAAATGACCCCGCGCGAGATCGTCAGCGAACTGGACAGCTATATCATTGGCCAAAACAAGGCCAAACGCGCTGTCGCCATTGCCCTGCGCAACCGCTGGCGCCGGATGCAGCTCAACGAGATGCTGCGTCACGAAGTGACCCCGAAAAACATTCTGATGATCGGCCCGACCGGCGTCGGTAAAACCGAAATCGCCCGCCGTCTGGCGAAGCTGGCCAACGCGCCGTTCATCAAGGTTGAAGCCACCAAGTTCACCGAAGTGGGCTATGTGGGCAAAGAAGTGGACTCCATCATCCGCGATCTGACCGATGCCGCCATCAAAATGGTGCGCATGCAGTCGATCGAGAAAAACCGCACCCGTGCCGAAGAGTTGGCCGAAGAGCGCATTCTCGACGTGCTGATCCCGCCGGCCAAAAACAACTGGGGCCAGCCGGAAGAGCACCAGGAGCCGTCCGCCGCCCGCCAGGCATTCCGCAAGAAACTGCGCGAAGGCCAGTTGGATGACAAAGAGATCGAAATCGATCTGGCCGCCGCGCCGATGGGCGTGGAAATCATGGCGCCTCCGGGCATGGAAGAGATGACCAACCAGCTGCAGTCGATGTTCCAGAACCTCGGCGGCCAGAAGCAAAAGCCGCGCAAGGTGAAGATCAAAGAAGCCTTCAAGCTGCTGGTGGAAGAAGAAGCCGCCAAACTGGTGAACCCGGAAGAGCTGAAAGAGCAGGCGATCGAAGCGGTTGAACAGCACGGCATCGTGTTTATCGACGAGATCGACAAAATCTGTAAGCGCGGCGGCCAGAGCTCCGGCCCGGACGTCTCGCGCGAAGGCGTGCAACGCGATCTGCTGCCGCTGGTGGAAGGCTGCACCGTGTCCACCAAGCACGGTATGGTGAAGACCGACCACATCCTGTTCATCGCTTCCGGCGCGTTCCAGACCGCCAATCCGTCGGATCTGATCCCGGAACTGCAGGGCCGTCTGCCGATCCGCGTTGAGCTGCAGGCGCTGACCACCGAAGACTTCGAGCGCATCCTGACCGAGCCGAGCGCGTCGCTGACCGAGCAGTACAAAGCGCTGATGGGCACCGAAGGCGTCAACATCGAGTTCACCGCCGACGGTATCCGCCGCATCGCCGAAGCCGCGTGGCAGGTCAACGAAAGCACCGAGAACATCGGCGCACGTCGTCTGCACACCGTGCTGGAGCGTCTGATGGAAGATATTTCCTACGATGCGAGTGAAATTAATGGCCAATCCATTACAATTGATGCGGATTACGTGCGCAGTCATCTGGATGAACTGGTGGCGGATGAAGATTTGAGTCGTTTTATCCTATAATCGCTCAATCATTGTCTTGTCAGTCATCTGTGTGGGAGGCATTGCCTCCCACAATTATTTCTAACGGACACCGCAACTTACTGACAGAAGCGAAACATGAGCTCATCGACCCCCACCACCCCGATCTCCGCCTGGCTGGAAAGTCTACGCCCCCGTACCCTGCCGTTGGCCTTTGCCTCCATCGTGGTCGGTTCGGCAATCGCCGCCTGGCACGGCAGCCTGAAACCCGAAGTGGCGCTGCTGGCGCTGTTGACTGCCGGCCTGCTGCAGATCCTCTCCAATCTGGCGAACGACTACGGCGATGCCGTCAAAGGCAGCGACAAAGAAGATCGCATCGGGCCCTTGCGCGGCATGCAAAAAGGCATGATCACCCAGGCGCAGATGAAACGGGCGCTGGTGGTGACGGTGGTGCTGATCGCCCTCGCCGGCTGTTCGCTGATCGCCGTCGCCTGCGAGCAACCCAGCGACGTAGTGGGCTTCCTGGTGCTGGGCGGGCTGTCTATCGTGGCGGCCATCACCTATACCGTCGGCAACAAGCCCTACGGGTATTTGGGGCTGGGCGACATCTCGGTGCTGGTATTCTTCGGCTGGCTGAGCGTAGCCGGCACCTACTATCTGCAAACGCACACCTTCGACAGCGTCGTGATGCTGCCGGCCACCGCCTGCGGCCTGCTGGCGACGGCGGTGCTCAACATCAACAATCTGCGCGATATCGAGAGCGATCGCGAAAACGGCAAGAATACGCTGGCGGTGCGTCTCGGCCCGCACAAGGCGCGCATTTACCATGCCCTGCTGCTCGGCGGCGCGGTGCTGTGTTTCGCGCTGTTTACGCTGTTCAATCTCCACAGCCCATGGGGCTGGCTGTTTGTGCTGGCGATCCCGCTGTTGGTGCGTCACGGCCTGCGCGTACTGCGCGATCCGACGCCGGTCGGCATGCGGCCGATGCTGGAGCACATGGTCAAGGCGGCGTTGCTGGCCAACCTGCTGTTCGCCATCGGCGTGGCGCTCAGTTAAAAACTGATGATTTTGCCAACAGGGCGAATAAAGGGATATACTGAACATTCCAGCGGCAAACAGACGTAAAATCCTATGAAATACGATACTTCCGAACTTTGCGACATCTATCATGAAGAGGTGAACGTTGTTGAACCTCTGTTCTCCAATTTTGGCGGGCGTACTTCATTTGGCGGGCAGATCACCACGGTGAAATGCTTTGAGGATAACGGCCTGTTGTTCGATCTGCTTGAAGAAAACGGCCGCGGCCGCGTGCTGTTGGTCGACGGCGGCGGTTCGGTACGCCGGGCGCTGATCAACGCCGAACTGGCGCGCCTGGCCGCCCAGAACGAATGGGAAGGCATCGTGGTGTACGGCGCGGTGCGTCAGGTGGACGATCTGGAAGAGCTCGACATCGGCATTCAGGCGATGGCGGCGATCCCGGCGGGCGCCGTAAGCGAAGGCGTGGGGGAAAGCGATATCCGCGTCAACTTCGGTGGCGTCACCTTCTTCTCCGGCGATCACCTGTATGCCGACAACACCGGCATCATCCTCTCCGAAGACCCGCTCGACATCGAGTGATTTTCGGTCATGAAAAAGGGCGCCGCAGGCGCCCTTTTCGTTGCTGCCTGGCGTGAGGAATCAGACCTCTTCCATTTTGCCCAGCAGAGCGCGCAGGCGATCTTGCCATACGTGCTGTTCTTCTTTCAGCTGTTGGTTTTCGCGCACCAGCGCTTCGTGGTTGCCGGAGGCAGCCTGAACTTCCTGCGACAGAGAGTTGTTTTTGTCTTTCAGCTCTTCAATTTCCATCTGCAACAAGGTGATGGTATCAATCGCCTGCTGTACTTTTGCTTCCAGTTTCTCAAATACTTCAAATGACATGCTTCAGTCCCCTCATGATAGCAAGGCGTACATCTATAAGTAGCGGCCGCAACGTCGGCTGCAGCTACTGCGAATATTGCATCGCGCTCAGTGACGCGCGCCGTTATGGAAGGCGCGCCAGTCTCGATTCGTTAAAAACGATTGTAAGTAGCCAGTCTCCGCGTGTCTAGCAACATACCGGATCATCGCGCAGTCTGTTGCAATTTTCCTGCCTCCGCCATCAGCAAAAACTGAAAATCCCCGCCGCCGCCGCCGCGAGTTGTTAACGCCCCTCGCCAAACCACTGGTCAGATCACACTTTTATGGCTCAGAAAGAACACTAAACGACGCGAAATCGCTCAATTTTATGACGAGCTACACACATTTTGATTTCGCTATTTCTCGTTTATGTTCGTTAACGATAAATTTACATCACGTCCTCATTCAATAATTGGACGAGATGAAAAAAACTGTGCCCATAGGTCAGATGTATACCTAACTGAGCCTATAAACCAACAACCGCCGTTTTGCAGGACAACAACATTATGAGCCAAACCACCAGTCCGACATTAAAAGGCCAGTGCATCGCCGAGTTCCTCGGCACGGCGCTGCTGATCTTCTTTGGCGTAGGCTGCGTTGCCGCGCTGAAACTGGCGGGCGCCAGCTTCGGCCAGTGGGAAATCAGCATCATTTGGGGCCTGGGCGTCGCCATGGCCATCTATCTGACCGCCGCCATTTCCGGCGCGCATCTCAACCCCGCGGTCACCCTCGCTCTGTGGCTGTTCGCCTGCTTCGACGGGCGCAAAGTGGTGCCTTACATCATTGCGCAGATCGCCGGTGCCTTCTGCGCCGCCGCCCTGGTCTATGGGCTGTACTACAACCTGTTCTTCGACTTCGAAGCGGCTCACCACATGGTGCGCGGCAGCAACGAAAGCCTCGAGCTGGCCGGCATCTTCTCGACTTACCCTAACGCGCATATCTCCGTCGGCCAGGCCTTCCTGGTAGAAATGGTGATCGCCGCCATTCTGATGTGCCTGATCCTGGCGCTGACCGACGACGGCAACGGCATCCCGCGCGGCCCGCTGGCGCCGCTGCTGATCGGTATTCTGATTGCCGTGATCGGCGCCTCCATGGGACCATTGACCGGCTTTGCGTTGAACCCGGCGCGCGACTTCGGGCCGAAACTGTTCGCCTACCTGGCCGGCTGGGGCAAAGTCGCCTTCACCGGCGCACGCGACATCCCGTACTTCCTGGTGCCGATCTTCGCCCCTATCGTCGGCTGTGGCCTGGGCGCTTTCGGTTACCGCGCGCTGATTGGCCGCCACCTGCCGTGCGACGTCTGCGTGACGGAAAAAGAGCCCGACGCCAAGACCCAGCAGCGCAAAGCATGATGGGTGCAGTTTTACACGGTTAACAACAGCAGGATAATTACCATGACTGTAGAAAAAAAATACATTGTCGCACTCGACCAAGGGACCACCAGCTCACGCGCCGTCGTGCTCGATCACGACGCCAACATCGTTGCGGTATCGCAGCGCGAATTCCCGCAGATCTATCCCAAGGCCGGCTGGGTTGAGCACGACCCGATGGAAATCTGGGCGTCGCAAAGTTCGACGCTGGTAGAAGTGCTGGCGAAAGCCGACATCAGTTCCGATCAGATCGCCGGCATCGGCATCACCAACCAGCGCGAAACCACCATCGTCTGGGAAAAAGAGACCGGCAAGCCGATTTACAACGCCATCGTCTGGCAGTGCCGCCGCACCGCCGACATCTGCGAGAAGCTCAAGCGCGACGGCCTGGAAGAGTACATCCGTCACAACACCGGCCTGGTAGTTGACCCGTACTTCTCCGGCACCAAGGTGAAGTGGATCCTGGACAACGTCGAAGGCGCCCGCGAGCGCGCCAAGCGCGGCGAACTGCTGTTCGGCACCGTCGATACCTGGCTGGTGTGGAAAATGACCCAGGGGCGCGTACACGTTACCGATTACACCAACGCCTCACGCACCATGATGTTCAACATCCACGAGCTGGACTGGGATGAGCGCATGCTGGAAGTGCTGGATATCCCGCGCGCCATGCTGCCGAAAGTCCGTCCTTCCTCCGAGGTGTACGGCCAGACCAACATCGGCGGTAAGGGCGGTACGCGTATTCCTATCGCCGGTATCGCCGGTGACCAGCAGGCAGCGCTGTACGGCCAGCTGTGCGTTCAACCGGGCATGGCGAAGAACACCTACGGCACCGGCTGCTTCCTGCTGATGAACACCGGCAAAGAAGCGGTGCGTTCGAAAAACGGCCTGCTGACCACCATCGCCTGCGGCCCGCGCGGCGAAGTGAACTATGCGCTGGAAGGCGCGGTGTTCATCGGCGGTGCGTCTATCCAGTGGCTGCGCGACGAGCTGAAACTGATCAGCGACGCCGCCGACTCCGAATACTTCGCCACCAAGGTGAAAGACAGCAACGGCGTCTATGTGGTGCCGGCCTTCACCGGCCTGGGCGCCCCTTACTGGGATCCGTACGCCCGCGGTGCCATCTTCGGGCTGACCCGTGGCGCCAACAGCAACCACATCATCCGCGCTACGCTGGAATCCATCGCTTTCCAGACCCGTGACGTGCTGGACGCTATGCAGGCCGACGCCAACACCCGCCTGCAATCGCTGCGCGTGGACGGCGGCGCGGTCGCCAACAACTTCCTGATGCAGTTCCAGTCCGATATTCTCGGCACTCGCGTAGAACGCCCCGAAGTGCGTGAATCGACGGCGCTGGGCGCCGCGTTCCTGGCGGGCCTGGCCATCGGCTACTGGAACGATCTGGATGAAGTGAAGAGCAAAGCGGTGATTGAACGCGAATTCCGCCCAAGCATCGAAACCACCGAACGCAACTACCGCTACGGCGGCTGGAAAAAAGCGGTGGCGCGCGCTCAGGCGTGGGAAGATCACGAGTAATCCCGAAGCTGCCGTTTCACCAACAAGCGCTGCCTGCGGGCGGCGCTTTTTTTTGCCCCGCCCCGCCGCCACCGCGCTGTGATAAACTTTGCCGATATTTTCTTCCTTTTCTCACAGACAGGTTTGCCATGAAACGTGAATTAGCCATCGAATTTTCCCGCGTTACCGAAGCCGCCGCGCTGGCGGGCTACAAATGGCTGGGACGCGGCGACAAGAACGCCGCCGACGGCGCGGCGGTCCACGCCATGCGCATCATGCTTAACAACGTGGATATCGATGGCCGCATCGTGATCGGCGAAGGCGAGATCGACGAAGCGCCGATGCTGTATATCGGCGAACAGGTCGGCACCGGCCAGGGCGACGCGGTCGACATCGCGGTCGATCCGATCGAAGGCACCCGCATGACCGCCATGGGCCAGTCCAATGCGTTGGCGGTATTGGCGGTGGGCGATCGCGGCACCTTCCTGCACGCGCCGGACATGTACATGGAGAAGCTGGTGGTCGGCCCGGCGGCGCGCGGCGCCATCGATCTCGACCTGCCGCTGGCGGAGAACCTGCAGAACGTCGCCGCACGGCTGGGCAAACCGCTGTCGCAGCTGACGGTGATCGTCTTGGCCAAACCGCGCCACGACGGCGTCATCGCGCAGATGCAGCAGCTCGGCGTGCGGGTGTTCGCCATTCCTGACGGCGACGTGGCGGCCTCCATTCTCACCTGTATGCCGGAAAGCGAGGTCGATGCGATGTACGGCATCGGCGGCGCGCCGGAAGGGGTGATCTCAGCCGCGGTGATCCGCGCGCTGGACGGCGACATGCAGGCGCGTTTGCTGCCGCGCCATGAGGTGAAAGGCGACAGCGCCGAGAACCGCCGCATCGGCGAACAGGAGCTGGCGCGCTGCCGGGAGATGGGTATCGAGGCCGGTCAGGCGCTGCGTCTGGACCAGATGGCGCGCAACGACAACGTGATCTTCTCCGCCACCGGCATCACCAAGGGCGATCTGCTGGAGGGCATCAGCCGCCAGGGCAACATGGCCACGACCGAAACCCTGCTGATCCGCGGCAAGTCGCGCACCATCCGCCGCATCCGTTCGACCCACTATCTGGATCGCAAGGACCCGGCGCTGCACGAGTTTTTGCTGTAACGAAACAGGGCGCCGAATGGCGCCCTGATGATTGATGACAAACCTCATGACCTTGCCGAGTTGGCAGAGAGCAACGAATAGAAAACCAGGAAAATCAATTTATTGATTTTCGGCTGATAACCACAAAGGGGGAAAAATCACGCTTTTTCCCCCTTTGTCAACTGCATGAGGGCGCCGAATGGCACCCTGTCGTTATGCGGTATGCCCCTGATGTTGCATCCGGTTGGACAGCGGCCACCAGCACAGCAGGATCAGCAGCGCCATCGCGAACATCAGCAATCCGAGGCTGAACTGCCCGGTTTGCGGCAGCATGGCGGAAAGCCAGGTCGCGAGACCCGATCCCATATTCTGCATGCCGCCCACCAATGCGCCCGCCGCGCCGGCCAGGTAAGGGAACGGCTCCATCGCCCCGGTGGTCGCCAGCGGGAACAGCATGCCGGCGCCGAAGAAGAACAGTGCGGCCGGCACGATCAGCGTCCAGATGTTCATCACGCCGAACCAGCCCGGGATCCACATCATCGCCCCCGCCAGCAGGCAGCTAATCACCGAATGCCACATCAGCGTGTGGAAGGTCTTGCCGTCGCGCCCGGCGTACCAGGCGCCGAAAAACGCCGCCGGGATCGGCAGAATGAACAGGATGCTGACGGTCAGGCCACTGAGCCCTAACACGCCGCCCATCAACACGCCGCAGCTGGCCTCGAATACCGCAATGCCCGCCAGCGCGCCGATCAGCATCACCAGATAGCAACTGAAGGTGCTGTCAGCCAGCAGCTGGCGGAAACTGGCCAGCATGCGGCGTTTTTCCGTTTGCATCGGGCGGGTTTCCGGCAGCCAGCGGAACATGGCGAAAGCGACGCAGGCGCACAGCGCCAGCAGGAAGGCGTAGCTGGCACGCCAGCCGAACACCATCGCCAATGCGCCGCCGATCACCGGCGCCAGCAGCGGGCTGACCAAAATCCCCATATTCAGCAGGCTGTTGGCATAGCGCAGCGCGGTGCCGGCATACAGATCGCGCGGCATGGTGCGCGCCATCACGCCCGCCACGCCGGTGCCCATCCCCTGAATGGCGCTGGCGGCGACCAGCATCGTCAGGTTGGTGGACAGCAGCGCGCCCAGGGCGCCGATCAGGAAGATCATCATGCCGGTCAGGATCACCGGACGACGCCCGATACGATCCGATATCGGCCCGTAAATCAGCTGGGAGAAACCGTAGGTCAGCAGATACGCCGCCATCACCCGTTGCACGGCGCCGGTGCGAACCGACAGATCGTGGGCGATATCAGCAATAACGGGAACATAAATGGTTTGCGCCATCTGGCCGACGGCGACCAACAGGATAAGCATCACCAGCAGGTGAAAATTCTCTAGTTTTCTCATTATCTTCGTTAACGTTTCAACTCGTCACAGCGTCCCGGAATGGCCGTTGCAGCAGCCAGAACGGCGAGCAGCCCTCTATGGCGGCATAAACTAATCAAATCTGATTTTTTTAGCGAGTTTCAGGCAGATATTGATCCAGGTCACACTGGCAGCAAACCCGACCAGGCTCGTAAATTAAACTGTACGTCTAACGCTTTGGAGTTAAAAATAGCGCCCTTGCAGTAGCCGCGCTTTAGCATTTAATCGATAATTCTTTTCATCAACTTGAAATAAAATAACACCATAGGGATTTGGTTCATGAAAACACCTGAGCTGATTTTATTGCAGTTAAAGGCTCTCGGCCCGCACTCGGCCAAAATGCTGGCGGAGCGTCTGGACATTACGCCGATGGGTATCCGACAACATCTGCAATCCCTGGAAAAACGTGAGTTGGTTTGTTACGAAGAAGCGCGCAGCAAGGTCGGCCGCCCGACGCGCTACTGGTCGCTGACCGAGCGAGGGCATGCCTTTACGGCCGCCGACCAGGAGCGGTTGCGGGCATCCGCGCTGCAGCTGTTTGGCGGCGCCGGGGTGGAACCGTTGCTCAGCGCGCGCGAAGAGCAGCTTTATCTGCGTTATGCCGAAGAGCTGTCCGCCGAGCGTAGCCACCATGATCGGTTAGCCCGACTGGTGCGCCTGCGGCAACATGACGGTTACATGGCTGAATTGCTCGACCACCCGCACGGCGCGCTGCTGGTGGAAAACCACTGCCCGATCGGCGTGGCCGGCTCCAGCTGCAGTAGCCTGTGCAATTCCGAGCTGCAGCTGTTTCACCGCCTGTTCGGCAACGACTACCGGGTAGAGCGCACCGCGCACGCCATTTCCGGCTCACGACATTGTGCTTATTTGATTCGACCACGGGAGCTTTAGAGTATGGCTGAATGGGTAAACGGCAAGGTTACGCAGGTAAAACAATGGACCGACGGGCTGTTCAGCCTGGTGGTCAATGCCCCTATCGATCCTTTCACCGCCGGGCAATTCGCCAAGCTGGCGCTGGAGATCGACGGCGAACGGGTGCAGCGCGCCTACTCCTACGTCAATGCCCCCGACGACGCCAATCTGGAGTTCTATCTGGTCACCGTGCCGGAAGGCAAACTGAGCCCGCGCCTCAATCAACTGCAGCCGGGCTCGGACGTGATGGTAACCAAAGAAGCCGCCGGCTTCTTCGTGCTGGACGAGGTGCCCGACTGCGACACGCTGTGGATGCTGGCGACCGGCACCGCCATCGGCCCCTATTTATCGATTCTGCAGCAGGGCATCGGGCTGGAGCGCTTCAACAACCTGGTGCTGGTGCACGCCGCGCGCTTTGCGCGTGACCTGAGCTACCTGCCGCTGATGCAGCAACTGCAGCAGCGCTACAACGGCAAGCTGCGCATCCAGACCGTCGTCAGCCGCGAAGAGGCGCCCGGTTCATTGACCGGCCGCGTACCGGCGCTGATCGAGGACGGCCGGTTGGAAGCGGCGATCGGCTTGACCATCGACGCCGAAACCAGCCACGTGATGCTGTGCGGCAACCCACAAATGGTGCGGGACACCCAGCAAACGCTGAAAGACCACCGCCAAATGCGCAAGCACCTGCGCCGCAAGCCGGGCCACATCACCAGCGAACACTACTGGTAACCCGAAGGGGATCAGCGGAACTTCACCGGTTCGGCTTCCGGGCCGAACCGGTTATCCCCCGGCGTGCCGACGAAGGCCCCCAGATCGATCATCATCATCACGATAATCAGCGTCGGAATGAAACGCCCGACGCCCCATTGCCAGATCGGCGCCAGCATCTGCCAGTTCCCCGCCGCCAGCATCCACGCCAGGATCAGCAGCAGCGCCCACCAGCCGGCCTTGTTGCGATCGTGCAGGCGCTTGACCAGCACCGCCGCCGTCGGCCACAGCAACGCCACGATAAAGAAGGCGATGGATTGGATGGCGATCAGCTGATAATTGGCCAGCGTAAACGCCGCCGCCATCAGCGCCAACCACAGCCCCATCCAAATCCAGAAGTCGCGCCGCCCGATGCGGCCCTTAAAAGAAAAACACCACTGTTGTAACGTCATCGATTCCTGCGCTCTAAGCCTGCCCATATTCTGCGCCGCAGTGTAACATAGGCGCTGCCGGGCCGAGTTTTCCGCCTTGCATAACGCGGTGCGCCGCACAGCTTTCTCGTCAGCGAACCGATAATGGCGTGGGATCTTTGACAAGCCCCGCGGGTTATCGCTTTAATCGGAGCCATCTTTGTCCTTGATGCCATACGCCATGCTGAGAAAAACCCTCGTCATCGCCTGCCTGCTGCAGGCGGCCGCCAGCGCCTGGGCCGATCCGCCGCCCACCGAAGCGACGCCCGCCGCACCTTACCTGCTGGCCGGGGCGCCGACGTTCGATCTGACGGTGGTCAAATTCCGCGAAAAATACAACCGCGACAACCCGAAGCTGCCGATTGGCGAATTCCGCGCCATTCCCGCCGCCGAAGACGATTCGCCGCTGCTGACGCGCGCCGCCAGCAAACTCAACGAAAACCTGTACGCCTCCACCGCGCTGGAGAAAGGCACCGGTAAAATCAAAACGTTGCAGATCACTCACCTGCCGCTGCAGCAGGCCAATGAAGAAAAAGCCGCGCGCGCCATCGCCATCAGCTACATGGCGGCGCTGATGCGCCAGTTCGAACCGGCGTTGACGGTGGAACAGAGCCAGAACAAGGTGAACAACCTGCTGGAAAAAGGCAAAGGATCGCGCTTTTACCAACAGCAGGTCGGCGCCATTCGCTATGTCGTTTCGGACAACGGCGATAAAGGTGTAACCTTCGCGGTTGAACCGATTAAGCTGGCGCTTTCCGAGCCGTAACGGCGCGGCATTTAATGACGAAAAGCAAAGCCTTCGCGCTTAATGATCTCTATACTGTTGGGCAGGTAAACTGCCGGTCCGGCAGTTGTCATTTCGACTCTCGCGTTCCCTAGTTGGAGGAAAAAACATGCGTCATCCATTAGTTATGGGTAACTGGAAGCTTAACGGCAGCACCCACATGGTCAACGAACTGATCGCCGGCCTGCGCAATGAGCTGAGCAGCGTTGACGGCTGTGGCGTCGCCATCGCCCCGCCGGTGATGTATCTGGATCAGGCCAAGCACGCGCTGGCCGGCAGCCGCATCGCGCTGGGCGCGCAGAACGTGGACGTTAACCTGTCCGGCGCCTTCACCGGTGAAGTTTCCGCCAACATGCTGAAAGACGTCGGTGCCCAGTACATCATCATCGGCCACTCCGAGCGCCGCACCTACCACAAAGAAAGCGACGAAGTCATCGCCGAGAAATTCGCCGTGCTGAAAGAAGCCGGCCTGATCCCGGTGCTGTGCATCGGTGAAACCGAAGCGGAAAACGCCGCGGGCAAAACCGAAGAAGTGTGCGCGCGCCAGATCGACGCCGTGCTGAAAACGCTGGGCGCACCGGCGATGAAAGGCACCGTGATCGCCTATGAGCCGGTCTGGGCCATCGGCACCGGCAAATCCGCTACCCCTGCGCAGGCGCAGGCCGTGCACAAATTTATCCGTGACCACATCGCCAAGCACGATGCCGCAGTTGCCGCTGAAATCATCATCCAGTACGGCGGTTCGGTGAACGACAAGAACGCCGCAGAGCTGTTCTCTCAGCCGGACATCGACGGCGCGCTGGTTGGCGGCGCCTCGCTGAAAGCCGACGCTTTCGCCGTGATCGTCAAAGCCGCTGCCGCAGCGAAAAAAGCCTGATTCCCTTAGGCCTGCCATAAAAAAACCCCGGCAAGCCGGGGTTTTTTATTGCCGCTCAACCGGCATCAGCGTTTGCTTATCTCGTCGAACACGCCGCCGGTGGCGAAGTGCACCTTCTGCGCTTCGGTCCAGCCGCCGAAGGTGTCATCCACGGTGAACAGCTTCAGCTGCGGGAACTGCCCGGCAAACTTGGCCGCCACCGCCGCATCGCGCGGACGGTAATAGTGTTGCGCCGCGATGGTCTGCCCTTCCGGCGAATACAGATACTTCAGGTAGGCGGTCGCCACGTCGCGGGTACCGCGTTTATCGACCACCTTATCCACCACCGACACCGTCGGTTCGGCCAGGATCGATTCGCTCGGCGTAATAATCTCGAACTTGTCTTTGCCGAGCTCTTTCTCCGCCAGCAGCGCTTCGTTTTCCCAGGCGATCAGCACATCGCCGATGCCGCGCTCAACGAAGGTGTTGGTCGCGCCGCGCGCGCCGGAATCCAGCACTTCAACGTTCTTGTACAGGTTTTTGACGAAGTCCTGCGCCTTGGCCTTATCGTTGTTATTGTGGTGCAACGCGTAACCCCAGGCGGCCAGGTAGTTCCAGCGGGCGCCGCCGGAGGTTTTCGGGTTCGGGGTGATCACCGACACGCCCGGCTTGATCAAATCGGGCCAGTCGTGAATTTGTTTCGGGTTGCCTTTGCGCACCAGGAAGACGATGGTCGAGGTGTAAGGCGCCGAGTTGTCCGGCAGGCGCTTGATCCAGTCTTTCTCGATGCGCCCGCGTTCGGCGATGGCGTCGACGTCATAAGCTAACGCCAGCGTCACCACGTCGGCCTCGATGCCGTTGATCACCGAGGTCGCCTGTTTGCCGGATCCGCCATGCGACTGGCGCACCGTCACCTTGTCGCCGGTTTCCGCCTGATAGTGCTTGCTGAATGCCGTGTTGTAAGCCTGATAGAACTCACGCGTCGGATCGTATGACACGTTCAGCAACTGAATATCCTTCGCCATGGCGCCGGACGCCAACAGCACCAATGTCAGACCTACACCCCATTTACGCATCGACAGGCTCTCCCAGAAAATTAAGCGCAACCTCAATCGGTTGGTTTAGCATCAGAGCCTGCCAGAAACTTTCCCGGCAATTAAAGAATAAAAAATTTTGGGATAGATGATTACGGAATATATCGCCGGCGGGCATCAAAAAGCCCCCGCAAGCGGAGGCTCTTTTGTCGTGCGGTGAGCGGCGTATCAGTACAGTTTTTTCGCCGTTTCCAGCCAGTCGCCCTTGAACGGACGCTTCATGTTTTCGATCGCGTCGATGATGTCGTGGTGCACCATTTTTTCGTTCTGGATACCGACGCAGCGGCCGCCGTAGCCCTGCAGCAGCAGCTCGATGGCGTAGGCGCCCATGCGCGAGGCCAGGATGCGGTCGTAGGCAACCGGTGAACCGCCGCGTTGAATGTGGCCCAGCACGGTGGCGCGGGTTTCACGCTTGGTTTCCTGCTCGATGTGGCGCGCCAGCTCATCGATGTCGCAGATGTGCTCGGTGATCGCCACGATGGCGTGTTTTTTACCCTTGGCGATACCGGCCTTGATTTCGCACACCAGGTCTTCGCGGTTGAATTCGATTTCAGGCAGCACGATGAATTCGCAACCGCCGGCAATCGCCGCCGCCAGCGTCAGATCGCCGCAGTAACGGCCCATCACTTCCACGATGGAGATACGCTGGTGCGAAGAGGAGGTATCGCGCAGGCGGTCAATCGCTTCCACCACGGTTTCCAGCGCGGTGAAGTAACCGATGGTGTAGTCGGTGCCGGCAACGTCGTTATCGATGGTGCCCGGCAGACCGATGCACGGGAAGCCTTCTTCCGTCAGGCGTTTGGCGCCCATGTAGGAACCGTCGCCGCCGATCACCACCAGCGCGTCGATGCCGCGATTCTTCAGGTTTTCAATCGCCTTGGCGCGCACGTTTTCATCCCTGAACTCCGGGAAGCGGGCAGAGCCGAGGAAGGTGCCGCCGCGGTTGATCATGTCGGACACGCTATAGCGGTCCAGCTGCTCCATGCGATCTTCGTACAAGCCAAGGTAGCCATCGTAAATACCAAAAACTTCCAGACCTTCTGAAAGCGCAGAACGCACAACGCCGCGGATTGCAGCGTTCATACCCGGCGAATCACCGCCGCTCGTCAGTACACCGATTTTCTTGATCATGACTACCTCTGAACTGTGTAGATGCAATTTCTTAAGAATTCTGTCTCCGCCGATCGTCTTGAAACCTCTCCGGCTGCAGAAAACCAGCTTTACGGCTTATTGCTGGATATTATATCAAAAACACCCAGCTGAATTGATTCAAGTCACGCAATATAACGGTAAAAATACCGCATGGCACGCTGAGCTAACTCAGATATTCATGATAATACTTCGATCTGTGCCTCTATCTGATTATAGCTCCCAATGCCCCTGCCTACCCGGCGGCACCACGGAGCACGGATCCAGGTGAATGATGACGTCCGCCCCCGCAAAACGGTGCCGCAGCGCCTGTTCCACCTGATCGGCCAACCGGTGCGCCTCGCGCAGCGGCAGCGTGTCTTCCATCTCCAGATGCAGTTGGATGAAACGCGTCGGCCCCGACTGCCGCGTGCGCAGATCGTGCGCGCCTTTCACCCCGGGCCAGGAGGAAACCACCTCGATAATCGCCTGGCGTTCGTCATCCGGCAACGCCCGATCCAGCAGCGACTGCACCGCTTCGTAGCCCATGCGCAGCGCGCTATACAGGATGTAAACGCCGATGCCCAGCGCGAACAGC
The DNA here is from genome assembly GCF_052169175.1 of Serratia sp. CY31944. NCBI lineage: Bacteria > Pseudomonadati > Pseudomonadota > Gammaproteobacteria > Enterobacterales > Yersiniaceae > Serratia > Serratia sp. CY31944. The sequence continues at coordinate 73,941 of NZ_JBJNLG010000020.1, read as the reverse complement.
GCGTCTGCCCGCCGGAAGCCGTACCAGCTTAGCCCAAGAGCGATAAGAATAGCACCATTCATCATGACATCTGACTGATAATGCAGCATATCTGCACGCACCGCCTGGCTGCGCGTTTTTCTGACCACCCAACGTTGATAGGTGACCAGAATCAGGGTGCTGATCAACGCGATCACCGTCACGACGACCCCAACGCCGGGATCGCGCAGCGTTTGCGGCGCATACAAATGCTGGAAGCCGGTGAGGAACAGAAACAGGGCGGAGCCGGAAATAAACATGCTTTGCGCCAGCGCCGCCAGCGATTCCGCTTTGCCGTGGCCAAAGGTGTGCTCGGCATCGGCCGGCTGCAGCGAATAACGCACCACCAGAAGGTTGGTCAGCGAGGCGGCAATATCGACCAGCGAATCTACCAGCGCCGCCAGCAGGCTGACCGAACCGGTGTGGTACCAGGCGACGATTTTGATCAACAGCAGTGACGACGCCAGCGCGGTAGCGGCCAACGCAGCGGACTTTACCAGGCGTGCATAGCGCTGTTCCATCAAGGGATCCCGGTCAAAAGGTGTGGCGCTCAATATAGCGAAATGTCGGATAAAAAAAACCCCGCCATCATGGCGGGGAAGACAGGGATGGTGTCTATGGCAAGGAAAAACAGGGGACTACTCAGTCGTACTTCACTTCTGGGCAGAAGCTTGCTGCAAACCAGAAATTTGTTGCTCCATCTGCTGCATACGCTGCTGATGTTTCTGGTCTAAAACACTTTTTTGCTCTGGCGTCAGCAGGTTATACATTTGGTTGCGCACCCGGGCCATTTCGACCTGGCGCTTGACCTGCTGTTGGGCCATCTTTTCCGCCTGGGCATACACGGCGGCTTCGTCAAATTTCTCTGCGGTCACCAGTTTATGCATGGCTTCCATTTCAGCTACATTGACACCAGGCAGATCGTGCCGGGCCTGGCGCATCAAATCGCGCATTTGCTGGCGCTGCTGTTCGCTGAGGCTGACACCGTCGAACATATGGTGTTGGCCGGGTATTCGGGTCATCGCGTCGTTGCCGGGAGGTTGGGCTGTGTCCGGTATAGTGTCGGCAGCGAAGGCAGCGGTCGAACCAATTGCCAGCAGTGATGCCATAACTAATGCGGTCACCTTACGCATTTCAACTCCTCAAGCTTTCTCACTTTGCGAATCAACGAGGAGCAGTGTACCGCTACACCTGAAAACCTGCGTCAGTGCATGTAAAACTACGTAAAGTCATGGAATGGCAACAGTTGATGACGTATTTTGCGTCTGGAGGTAAATCATAATGAACAAGATTCTGTTAGTTGACGACGACCGCGAGTTGACCTCGCTGTTAAAAGAACTGCTTGAAATGGAAGGTTTTAATATCGTCGTCGCGCACGATGGCGAGCAGGCGTTGTCGCTGCTGGACAGCTCCGTCGATCTGCTGCTGCTCGACATCATGATGCCGAAGAAAAACGGCATCGATACGCTGAAAGAACTGCGCCAACATCACCAGACGCCGGTCATCATGCTGACCGCGCGCGGCAGCGAACTGGACCGCGTGCTGGGCCTGGAGCTGGGCGCCGATGATTACCTGCCGAAACCCTTTAACGATCGCGAGCTGGTCGCGCGCATTCGCGCCATTCTGCGCCGTTCCAACTGGAGCGAACAGCAGCAGCAGGTCGACAGCGGCGCCCCGACGCTGGATGTCGATGGCCTGCAGCTGAACCCCGGTCGCCAGGAGGCCAGCTTCGACGGCCAGGTGCTGGATCTGACCGGCACCGAATTCACCCTGCTTTACCTGCTGGCGCAGCATCTCGGCCAGGTGGTGTCGCGCGAACTGCTGAGCCAAGAAGTGCTGGGCAAACGCCTGACCCCGTTCGATCGCGCCATCGACATGCACATCTCCAACCTGCGGCGTAAGCTGCCGGATCGCAAAGACGGGCATCCGTGGTTCAAAACCCTGCGCGGGCGTGGTTATTTGATGGTATCTGCAACATGATCAACAGTTTGACGGCACGCATCTTCGCCATTTTCTGGTTCACGTTAGCCCTGGTGCTAATGTTGGTGCTGATGGTGCCCAAGCTCGACTCCCGCCAAATGACCTCGCTGCTCGACAGCGAACAGCGGCAGGGATTGATGCTGGAACAGCACGTCGAGGCCGAGTTGCAAAACGATCCGGCCAACGATTTGATGTGGTGGCGCCGCCTGTTCCGCGCCATCGACAAATGGGCGCCGCCGGGCCAACGCCTGCTGCTGGTCACCAGCGAAGGCCGGGTGATCGGCGCGCAGCGCAATGAAATGCAGATCGTCCGCAACTTCATCGGCCAATCCGACAACTCGGATCATCCGAAGAAGAAAAAGTACGGCCGCGTCGAGCTGGTAGGGCCGTTCGCGGTGCGCGACGGCGAAGACAACTACCAGCTGTACCTGATCCGTCCCGCCAACAGCCCGCAATCCGATTTCATCAACCTGATGTTCGACCGGCCGCTGCTGCTGCTGATCGTCACCATGCTGATCAGCGCCCCGCTGCTGCTGTGGCTGGCCTGGAGCCTGGCGAAACCGGCGCGCAAACTGAAAAACGCCGCCGATGAAGTAGCGCGCGGCAACCTGAAGCAGCATCCGGAACTGGAGGCCGGCCCGCAGGAATTCCTGGCCACCGGCGCCAGCTTCAACCAGATGGTCAGCGCGCTGGAACGCATGATGAATGCTCAGCAACGCCTGATATCGGACATCTCGCACGAGCTGCGCACGCCGCTGACGCGCCTGCAGCTGGCCACCGCGCTGATGCGCCGCCGCCACGGCGAAGGCCACGAACTGGCGCGCATCGAAACCGAAGCGCAGCGGCTGGATTCGATGATCAACGATCTGCTGGCGCTGTCGCGCGGTCAGCAGAAGAGCGAGCTGGCGCGCGAGCAGCTGAAGGCCAACGAACTGTGGGCCGACGTGCTGGACAACGCCCGTTTCGAAGCGGAACAGATGGGCAAGCAGTTGGAGATCACCGCGCCGCCCGGCCCATGGACGCTGTTTGGCAACGCGAGCGCGCTGGACAGCGCGTTGGAAAACATCGTGCGCAACGCCCTGCGTTATTCGCACACCCGCATCGCCGTGGCGTTCAGCGCCGACAATCAGGGCGTGACCATCCAGGTTGACGACGACGGCCCCGGCGTCAGCGCCGAAGACCGCGAGCAGATCTTCCGTCCGTTCTATCGCACCGACGAGGCGCGCGACCGCGAATCCGGCGGCACCGGCCTCGGCCTGGCAATAGTCGAGGCGGCTATCAACCAGCATCGCGGCTGGGTGAAGGCCGAAGACAGCCCGCTTGGCGGCCTGCGGTTGGTGCTGTGGCTGCCGCTGCATCATCAACGTCTGTCGACTAAGACAGAACAGTAAGAGTTTGCTATCCTGCGCCCCTCGTTCACGAGGGGCCTGCAACATGCTGAACATCGTTTTATTTGAACCCGAAATTCCACCCAACACCGGCAATATCATCCGCCTGTGCGCCAATACCGGCTTTAACCTGCACCTGATCGAACCGCTGGGTTTCCCGTGGGACGACAAGCGCCTGCGCCGCGCCGGGCTGGACTACCATGAGTTCACCCGCGTCAGCCGTCATGCCGATTACGCCGCCTTTCTCGCCGCCGAAAAGCCGCAACGGCTGTTTGCCCTCACCACCAAAGGCACGCCGGCGCACAGCGCCGTCAGCTATCAGGCCGGCGACTACCTGCTGTTCGGCCCGGAAACGCGCGGGTTACCCGCCGATATCCTCGATGCGCTGCCTGCGCAGCAAAAAATCCGCATCCCGATGCAGGCGCAAAGCCGCAGCATGAACCTGTCGAATGCCGTCTCGGTGGTCGTGTATGAGGCCTGGCGGCAGTTGGACTATGCCGGCGCGCTGATCAAGGCGTAATCCGCGACGACGCGCCATACTGAAAGGGTCATCCTCTCCAGAGCACGGCACATGGCTTTCGTCGCAGATATTGTCACCCAGCTTCGCCGGCTTGAGCCGGCGCTGAACGAGGCGCTGTTGCGGCTGCAACAGGCGCAAGACACCGAAGCGCTGCACGACTTGCGCGTCTGTCTGCGCCGCATTCGCAGCCTGCTGCGCCCGTTGCGCGGCTGCCCCGGCGCAACGCGGCTCGATCGGGCCGCCGCCGAGTTGGGCAGGCTCACGACGCCGCTGCGCGATCTCGAGGTGCTGATCGCCGAACTGGCGCGCCATCGCCTGGATTGGCAGGCCAACGTGCGCCAGAGCGATCTTCAGGCCCGCTACCGTCAACTGCTCGCCCATCCGCAGATCATCGACTTTCCCTCGCTGTTGCACGCCTGGCCGCGCCGCTTCCGCCGCACCGCGCGACGCACCGCCAAACACCGCCTGAACCGACGCCTGCAGCGCCAGCAACAGCAATTGCGCCGGGCATTGGCCGATACCGGCTACGATCGCCACCGCCTGCGGCTGCTGATAAAGCGCCTGCGCTACGCGGCCGAAGCCTATCCGCGACGCCTTCCCCTCTCTCCCGCCGCGATGGCGGGCCTCAAGGCGGCGCAAAGCGCCCTCGGCGACTGGCACGATCGTGAGGTCTGGTGCCTGCAGGCAGAACATCAGGCGGATCTCTGGCCCTTGTTGCCCCGGTGGCAAGCTGAGCAACGCCAGACGCTGGCCAAGGCGGACGACTTGCTCGCCGCCTTATCATCGGCGCTGGCGGCGAAAACCGGCGGCGCATCACGATCCTGAAAAAAGGCCGCGGCAGGGCACGCCCGGCCCCGAAAATGCCCGATGAGGCGTAGATAATGCGCTATGTTTTGTAAGGGTAATCACCACTCATCATAGGAAACCATATGAAGAAACAACGCTTGAGCGTTGCCATGGCGGTTCTGGCAGCGGGCCTGTTGCTGGCGGGTTGTTCGTCCAAAGTCACCCAAACGTCGCAGTATTCGGGCTTCTTGTCCGATTACAGCAAACTGCAGGAAACCACCTCGCCAAGCGGCCATAAAACGCTGCGCTGGATAGATCCAAGCTACAAGGAATCCAACTATCGCGGCCTCTATTTCCAACCGGTGGTCTATTTCCCGGCGGAGAAACCCACGGCGCGCGTCAGCCAGGACACGCTGAACAAGATTAAGACCTACGCGACCCAGCGGATCAAAACCGCGCTGCAGAACCGCTTCACCATTCTGCCAAGCCCGACGGGCTCGCGCGTGCTGGTGGCCAAGCTCGCCATCACCGCCGTTTCCGCCGAAAATGAAGACATGAAATTCTATGAGGTGGTGCCGGTCGCCGCGGTGGTCGCCAGCACCATGGCTGCTACCGGGCACCGGACGCAAAATACCGCGCTGTATATCGAAGGCGAGCTGATCGACCAAGATACCGGTAAAACGGTGATGGAAGTGGTACGCAAGGCCTACGGCAAAACCGTCAACAACGACAGCACGCCGGTCACGGCGGATGACGTCAAGGCGGCGATCGACGACATCGTCACCGATATCACCAACTTCCCGAAACAGGGCTGACCGCCGCCTGAAAAACACAGAGGGAGCCGAAGCTCCCCCTGAATGGCTGCACAGACGGCGCTCAAATGCCGTCGCCGTACTCGAAGCCGTGATTGGTGCCGTTAAAGTATTGGTCCATATCCATCGACGGCGTATCGCTCTCCGGCCGCCCGACGATGCGCGCCGGCACGCCGGCGGCGGTGGTGTGCGGCGGTATCGCCTGCAAGACCACCGAGCCCGCGCCGATCTTCGCGCCCTTGCCCACTTCGATATTGCCGAGAATTTTGGCGCCGGCGCCAATCATCACCCCTTCGCGGATTTTCGGGTGACGGTCGCCGCTGGTTTTACCTGTACCGCCCAGGGTGACCGACTGCAGGATAGAGACATTGTTCTCCACCACCGCCGTCTCACCGATCACGATGCCGGTGGCATGGTCGAGCATGATGCCGCAGCCGATGGTCGCCGCCGGGTGGATGTCCACGCCGAAGGCGACGGAAATTTGATTTTGCAGGTAGATAGCCAGCGCTTGCCGCCCTTGCTGCCACAGCCAGTGACCGATGCGGTAAGCCTGCAGCGCATGGAACCCTTTCAGGTAAAGCAGCGGCGTGGAGTATTTATCGACCGCCGGGTCGCGCAGCCGTACCGCGAGGATATCGCGCGCCGCCGACACGATCATCTGGTTGTCGGACTTGTAGGCCTCTTCCACCACCTCGCGCACCGCGATGGCGGGCATGATCGGTGTCGCCAGCTTGTTGGCCAGCATATAGCTGAGCGCGCTGCCCAGGTTCTCGTGCTTGAGCAACGTCGCATGGAAAAAGCTGGCCAGCATCGGTTCACAATCAGCCAGTGCTCGCGCTTCTGATTTAATGCTGTTCCAGACCTGTTCCAACTCTTCTGACGACATCACATTCCCCTCTGCCTTGCCAAACGGGCCGCTTCACACGGTAGCGCGAAGCGGCCCAGGTCATTAGCGGGGTCAGCATGCTGCCCCGACATATCGTTTTATGTCACGCGCTGGGTTTTTCGTCCTTTCGGGCTCGCCCCAGCAGGCTCAGCGCCGCTTCGCGGGCGTCTTTATGGCAGTAAAGCACCTGATAAATCTGTTCGGTGATCGGCATTTCCACACCGTGCCGCTGCGCCAGCGCCAACACCTCTTTGGTATTGCGATAGCCCTCGACCACCTGACCGATGCTGTCCTGCGCTTCCTGCACGCCTTTGCCCTGCCCCAGCATAATGCCGAAGCGGCGGTTGCGCGATTGGTTGTCCGTGCAGGTTAGCACCAGATCCCCCAGCCCCGCCATGCCCATGAACGTCGAAGGATCGGCGCCGAGCGCAGAACCCAGACGGCTCATTTCCGCCAGCCCGCGTGTAATCAACGCGGTGCGGGCGTTGGCGCCAAAACCGATGCCGTCGGACATGCCGGCGCCAATGGCGATCACGTTCTTCACCGCGCCGCCAAGCTGCACGCCGATGAAATCGGGATTGCTGTAGACGCGGAAGCTCTTGCCGCAGTGCAACAGCTGTTGCAGATCGTCGGCGAACTGCGCATCGGTCGCCGCCAGCGCGATCGCCGTCGGCAGGCCGGCGGCCAGCTCTTTGGCGAACGTCGGCCCGGAGAGCACCGCCAGCGGGATCGCCTCGCCCAACGCTTCACGCGCCACGTCCTGCAGCAACCGGCCGGTTTCCGCTTCCAGCCCCTTGGTAGCCCACACGATGCGGGCGTCCGGGCGCAGATGCGGCTTCAGCTGGCGCAGCACGTCGCCGAACACGTGGCTCGGCACCACCACCAGCACGTCGCGGCTGGCCGCCAGCGCCCGCGCCAAATCGGCTTCAAGCAGCAGGGTATCGGGGAAGGGAACGTCGGGCAGAAACGCCTGATTGCAGCGATCTTGCTGCAACGTTTGAACTTGCGCGGGGTTATGTCCCCACAGCACCACGGTGTGGCCGTTACGCGCCAGCGTAATGGCCAATGCGGTGCCGTACGAGCCGGCACCGATGACAGTCATTGAAGCATTGACGGTGTTCATCAGGCATCCTGATGTGGTGCGGCACCTTCGCCTTCCGCCTGCTGCTGCAGATAGTTCATGAACAGCGCGTCAAAGTTGACCGGTGCCAGGTTCAGCTGCGGGAACGTACCGCGGGAAACCAGGCTGGTGATGCACTCGCGCGCATACGGGAACAGGATGTTCGGGCAGTATGCGCCCAGGCAATGCGCCAGCTGCGTGCCTTCGATGCCTGCTACCGAGAAGATGCCCGCCTGTTGCACTTCGCACAGGAACGCGGTCTCTTCGCCCAGGGTCGCCGTCACGGTTACGCGCAGTACCACTTCATACACTTCGTCAGCCAGCTGGCTGGACGCGGTATCCAGATCAAGTTTAACTTCCGGCTGCCATTCCTGCTGGAAAACCTGCGGCGCATTCGGCGCTTCGAAAGAGATGTCCTTGGTATAAATACGTTGGATCTGGAAAGCCATTTCGGTGCTGTTTTGTTCTGACATGTGAGTAATACCCTTGGTTAAACGTCCTTATTGACACTCGGTGAACCGGCAAGCTGCTTAAAGCAGTGGATCCAGGCCGCCGCGAGCATCGAGTTCATATAAATCATCGCAGCCGCCGATATGCCGGCCATCGATGAAAATCTGCGGCACGGTGGTGCGCCCGCTGCGCTCGATCATCACTTCGCGCTTGGCGTTATCGCCGTCGATGGCGATCTCGTTAAACGCCGCGCCCTTGCTGTTCAACAGCGCCTTGGCGCGATGGCAGAACGGACAGGTCGCTTTGGTGTAGATATCAATGTTAGCCATGGATTGCCACCTCAAATAGGTTAAACGGTTACTTACCGCGCACCAGCGGCAGGTTTTCTCCGCTCCAGCCGGAAATGCCGTCTTTCAGCATAGTCACCTTTTCAAAACCGGCCTTGCTCAGGTTCTCCGCCGGCTCGCGGGAAGCGGTGCCGTTGGCGCACACGACGATGATCGGCTGCGCTTTGTGTTTTTCCAGCTCGCCCAGGCTGCCGCTTTTGATTTCGCTGGCGGTCAGGTTGATGGCGTTGGCCAGGTGACCACGGCGAAAATCGTCGCGGCTGCGGGTGTCGACCACCACGGCTTCTTCTTTGTTGATCAGACGAATAGCTTCACCGCGGGCGATCTCTTTGACCTTGGAAAAACGGCTTTTGAAGGTCATGACGATCACGGCGACCAGCAGAGCGATCCAAGCCAGGCTCAGAATAGGGTGTCTGCTTACGAATGGCATAATTTCTTGCAGCATGGGGTGTAACAACTCCCGTCAGTTAAGGGATAAATAAGTCAAGGTTCCAGAGTATACCTGCCGAGTGCGGCAAATACAGCCAATAAGCAAGCGCGATTGCAGAAACTGCGGGCTGCGCTGAGAAATTCCCGACGTCAGAGCATAAAAGCCCGCGCGATTCGCCGCAACCTTGATCTCTTTGGGCTATTTATCGCCGGCGGCGATGTAAAATCAGCCGGTTTTTCGAGGGTGAATAGCCATGCTTGCGGCGGGCGCATGGCTATTCGCAGCTTAAAAAGTTCATAAGAGGTCAATGCAATGTCGAGCAACAAAAAACCGATGGTTCTGGTGATCCTGGACGGTTACGGCCACCGTGAAGAGCGGCAGGACAACGCGATCCTGAACGCCGGCACTCCGGTGATGGATCGCCTGTGGCGGGAGCAGCCGCATACGCTGATCGCCGCCTCCGGGCTGGATGTCGGCCTGCCCGATGGGCAAATGGGCAACTCCGAAGTCGGCCACGTCAACCTGGGCGCCGGGCGCATCGTGTACCAGGATCTGACCCGGCTGGACAAAGCGATCGCCGACGGCGACTTCTTCGCCAACCCGGTGCTGACCGCCGCCGTCGATAAGGCCGTAGCGGCCGGCAAGGCAGTGCATATCATGGGCCTGCTGTCGCCGGGCGGCGTGCACAGTCACGACGAGCACATCCTGGCCATGATCAAGCTGGCCGCCCAACGCGGCGCCAAAGCCGTTTATCTGCATGCCTTCCTCGACGGGCGCGACACGCCGCCGCGCAGCGCCGAAGCCCCGCTGCAACGCTGCCGCGACGCCTTCGCCGCGTTGGGCGTCGGGCGCATCGCCTCGCTGATCGGCCGCTACTACGCGATGGACCGCGACAACCGCTGGGATCGCGTGCAGCTGGCCTATGACCTGCTGACCGCGGCCAAAGGCGACGCCGTGGCCGAGGATGCGGTCGCCGGTTTGCAGGCCGCCTACCAGCGCGGTGAAAACGACGAGTTCGTCAGACCGACCGTGATCCGCGCCGCCGGTGAGGCCGATGCCGCGATGCAGGACGGCGACGCGTTGATCTTCATGAACTTCCGCGCCGACCGCGCGCGCCAGATCACCCGCGCCTTCGTGAACGCAGATTTCGACGGTTTCCCGCGCGCCAAGCAAGTGCAGTTCGGCGATTTCGTGATGCTGACCGAATACGCCGCCGACATCGCGACCGCTTGCGCCTATCCGCCGGCGTCGCTGGCCAACACCTTCGGCGAATGGCTGATGAAGCACGACAAAACCCAGCTGCGCATCTCGGAAACCGAAAAATACGCCCACGTTACCTTCTTCTATAACGGCGGCGTGGAAGCGCCATTCAAGGGCGAAGACCGCGTGCTGGTCAACTCGCCGAAGGTCGCCACCTACGATCTGCAGCCGGAGATGAGCGCCGCCGAGCTGACCGACAAGCTGCTGAGCGCCATCCGCAGCGGCAAATACGACGCCATTATCTGCAACTACCCGAACGGCGACATGGTGGGGCATACCGGCGTGTATGAAGCGGCGGTCAAAGCAGTGGAAACGCTGGACGCCTGCATCGCCCAGGTGGTTGATGCGGTGCGCGACGTCGATGGTCAGCTGCTGATCACCGCCGATCACGGCAACGCCGAGCAGATGCGCGATCCGGCCACCGGCCAGGCGCACACCGCCCACACCAGCCTGCCGGTGCCGCTGATTTACGTCGGTAAACCGGCGCGGGCGGTCGAAGGCGGCAAGCTTTCGGACATCGCGCCAACCCTGTTAACGCTGATGGGAATGGAAATCCCGCAAGAGATGACTGGTAAGCCGCTGTTCATCGTGGAATAATCCTTCTCCATGAGGGAGAAGGCGTTTTTTGCACTATCAAGGGTAACCCGAAGCGCAAACGCAGGCAGCCGGCCGCTGCCTGAACGCACCGCGCCAAGGACGTTCACCGCCATGTGCGCCAGCGTATTTTGCGCTGGCGTCTTGCTGTTGCCGCTCGCCGGCCAGGCGGCGGAGGACAATAAATCCCAGCTGAAAGACATCCAGCAGAGCATCGCCGAGAAAGAAAAGGCGGTGAAGCAGCAGCAACAGCAGCGCAGCTCGCTGCAGGATCAGCTGCGTCAGCAGGAAAAAACCATCGCCCAGGCCAGCCGCCAGCTGCGCGACACCCAGAGCACGCTCACCCAGTTGGGCAAGGACATTGCCGGCCTGAACGCCTCGATAGCCAAACTGCAAAAGCAGCAATCAACCCAACAAAACCTCCTCGCCAAACAGCTCGACGCCGCCTTCCGGCAAGGGCAGCACAGCGCCGTGCAGCTGATCCTCAGCGGTGAAGAAAGCCAGCGCAGCGAACGTATTCTGGCCTATTTCGGCTATCTGAACGAAGCGCGTCAGAAAACCATCGAAGAGCTGAAGCAGACCCGCGCCGAGCTGGCGAAGCAAAAAACCACGCTGGTGGCCAAACAGGGCCAGCAAAAATCCTTACTGGGCGAGCAACAGACGCAGCAGCAGAAGCTGGAGCAGGCGCGCGGCGCCCGCAAGAAAACGCTGACCGCGCTGGAAGCCTCGCTGGAAAAAGACCAACAACGCCTGGTGGAACTGCGCCAGAACGAAGCCCGCATGCGCGACAAGATCGCCCGGGCGGAGCGCGAAGCCCGTGCGCGCGCCGAACGCGAAGCGCGTGAAGCGGCCAAGGTGCGCGAACAGGTGCGCATCAAGGAGCAGCAGGCGAAGAAAACCGGCACTACCTACAAACCTAGCGAAGCCGATCGCTCGCTGATGGCGCGAACCGGCGGCCTCGGTCGTCCGGCCGGCCAGCTGATGTGGCCGGTGCGCGGGCGCACGCTGCACGGCTTTGGCGAACAGCAGCAGGGCGAGCTACGCTGGAAAGGCATGGTGATCGAAGCCCGCGAAGGCAGCGAAGTGAAAGCCGTCGCCGATGGCCGCGTGCTGCTGGCCGACTGGCTGCAAGGCTATGGCCTGATGGTGGTGGTCGAACACGGTAAAGGCGACATGAGCGTGTACGGCTACAACCAGAGCGCGTTGGTCAACGTCGGGGCGCAGGTGCGCGCCGGCCAGCCGATCGCTCTGGTCGGCACCAGCGGCGGCCAGGGAACGCCGTCGCTCTATTTCGAAATCCGTCGTCAGGGACAGGCGGTTAACCCACTGCCGTGGTTGGGAAGATAGATTTGCGCTATGTCAAAACCCGTACAGCTCTGTTAATAGGCTGTCTGCTGCAGGTTTACGCTGCGCAGGCAGGAAAACTCTCCATCGTCATCGATGACGTGGGCTACCGCCCTCACGAAGAAAACGCGGTGCTGCAAATGCCGACGGCGATCTCGGTCGCGGTGTTGCCCAACGCGCCGCATGCCCGCCTGATGGCCACCCGCGCCCACAGCCAGGGCCGCGAAGTCTTGATCCACATGCCGATGGCGCCGCTCAGCAAGCAGCCGCTGGAACGCGATACCCTGCAGCCTTCCATGAGCAGCGACGAGATCCAGCGCATCATCCGCAACGCGGTGAACAACGTGCCCTACGCGGTCGGCATGAACAACCACATGGGCAGCGCCATGACCTCCAGCCTGCCGGGCATGCAGAAAGTGATGCAGGCGCTCGAAAGCTACCGACTGTATTTCCTCGACAGCATGACCATCGGCAGCAGCCAGGCGACCCGCGCCGCGGCCGGCACCGGCGTGAAGGTGATCAAACGCAAGGTATTCCTCGACGATACCGCGAACGAAGCCGACATCCGCCGCCAGTTCAACCGCGCGGTCGAATTGGCGCGGCGCAACGGCTCCGCCATCGCCATCGGCCACCCGCGCCCGGCGACGGTGAAGGTGCTGCAGCAGATGCTGCCGTCGCTGCCCGCCGATATCGTGCTGGTCAAGCCGAGCGCGCTGCTGAACGAACCGCAGGGCAACGGTGGCGGCGGCTACGTCCCACCGCCGGTCAAACCGCAAAAACCGCAGCCGAAGAACCCGTTCAGCGGCGGCATCAAGCAGTGCAAGGTCAAACCGCCGAAGGAAAAAACCAACGCCGGCACCGCGCTGGGCGTCATCGCCGACAGCATCGCCACCTCGCCGCCGGTGACCTTCATCAAGCGTCATTGGCAGCACTGGACGCAAGCCAAACCGCAAGCGTAAAAAAAGGGCCGGAATTCCGGCCCTTGTCACGTCTGCCGAGATTAATCCCAGCTCAGCACCACTTTACCCGACTTGCCGGAGCGCATGGCGTCGAAGCCCTGCTGGAACTCGTCGATCGAGAATCGGTGGGTGATGATCGGGCTCAAATCCAGACCGGACTGGATCAGCGCCGCCATCTTGTACCAGGTTTCGAACATTTCGCGGCCGTAAATCCCTTTGATAAACAGCCCTTTGAAGATGACCTGGTTCCAGTCGATCGACATATCCGAAGGCGGAATGCCCAGCATGGCGATGCGCCCGCCGTGGTTCATCGCATTGAGCAGCGTGCGGAACGCCGGCGGCGCGCCGGACATTTCCAGACCGACGTCGAACCCTTCGGTCATGCCCAGCTCGGCCATCACGTCGCTGAGGTTTTCCTTGCTGACGTTCACCGCGCGGGTCACACCCATCTTCCGCGCCAGTTCCAGGCGGTATTCGTTAACGTCGGTGATCACCACATGGCGAGCGCCGACGTGTTTGCACACCGCCGCCGCCATGATGCCGATCGGGCCGGCGCCGGACACCAGCACGTCTTCCCCGACCAGATCGAACGACAGCGCGGTGTGCACCGCGTTGCCGAACGGATCGAAGATCGAAGCCAGTTCGTCGGAGATATTATCCGGGATCTTGAAGGCGTTGAACGCCGGGATCACCAGGTATTCCGCAAAGCTGCCCGGACGGTTCACGCCCACGCCGACGGTGTTGCGGCACAGGTGCGTGCGGCCGCCGCGGCAGTTGCGGCAATGGCCGCAGGTGATGTGGCCTTCGCCGGACACGCGATCGCCGATGCTGAAGCCTTTGACTTCCTGACCGATCGCCACCACTTCGCCGACGTATTCATGGCCGACCACCATCGGAACCGGAATGGTTTTTTGCGACCACTCGTCCCAGTTGTAGATATGCACATCGGTGCCGCAGATCGCGGTTTTGCGGATTTTGATCATGATGTCGTTGTGGCCCAGCTCCGGCTGAGGCACGTCGGTCATCCAAATCCCTTCTTCCGCTTTCAGTTTTGACAGTGCTTTCATGGTTTTACCTTATGCAATAACGCCAAGATCCTTACCGATACGTGTAAACGCCGCCACTGCGCGTTCGATTTGCTCCGGGGTGTGGTCGGCAGACATCTGGGTACGGATGCGCGCCTGGCCTTTCGGCACCACCGGATAGAAGAAACCGGTCACATAGATACCTTCCTTGAGCAACGCATTGGCGAATTCCTGCGCCAGCTTCGCCTCACCCAGCATGACCGGGATGATGGCATGATCGGCGCCGGCCAACGTGAAGCCGGCGGCGGTCATTTTTTCGCGGAACAGACGCGCATTGGCCCACAGGCGATCGCGCAGGGCATCGCCCTCTTCCAGCAGTTCCAGCACTTTGATCGACGCGGCGACGATCGCCGGCGCCAGCGAGTTGGAGAACAGGTACGGGCGCGAACGCTGACGCAGCCACTCCACCACTTCTTTCCTGGCGGCGGTGTAGCCGCCGGACGCGCCGCCCAGCGCTTTGCCTAACGTACCGGTGATGATATCGACGCGGCCCATCACTTCGCAGTATTCATGGGTGCCGCGCCCGTTGGCGCCGACAAAGCCCACCGCGTGGGAGTCATCCACCATCACCAGCGCCTGGTACTCGTCCGCCAGATCGCACACCCCTTTCAGGTTGGCGATCACGCCGTCCATCGAGAAGACGCCGTCGGTGGCGATCAGGATGTGGCGCGCGCCGTCGGCTTTGGCCTGCTTCAGCTGCGCGGCCAGCTCGGCCATGTCGTTATTGGCGTAGCGATAGCGCTTGGCCTTGCACAGGCGCACGCCGTCGATGATCGACGCGTGGTTCAGCGCATCGGAGATAATGGCGTCTTCCGGGCCGAGCAGGGTTTCGAACAGCCCGCCGTTGGCATCGAAGCAGGAGGAGTAGAGGATCGCGTCTTCCATGCCCAAGAAGGCCGCCAGTTTCTGTTCCAACTGCTTGTGGCTGTCCTGGGTGCCGCAGATGAAGCGCACCGACGCCATGCCGAAACCGTGGCTGTCCATGCCCGACTTGGCGGCGGCGATCAGCGCCGGATGGTTGGCCAGGCCCAGGTAGTTATTGGCGCAGAAGTTGATCACATGGCTGCCGTCGGCGACGGCGATATCCGCCTGTTGCGCGGAGGTGATGATGCGTTCTTCCTTGAACAGCCCTTCACTGCGAGTGGCGGCAAGCTGTTGTTCCAACTGCTGATAAAAAGACGCTGACATTCGGTTATCTCCAGGATTGGGCTATTTGCGGCATATTTTACTGATTTGTAACCAAACTGACGAGAATGCGCGGGAGAGAATATTAAAATTGCAGCAGATATCACGGCAAAAAGCGGACTTCAATGGCAATGCGGGATATTCGGAGCCCTTCCGCTGTTTGCCGCGGCATGAAATGCTATTATAACCGCCATTGAGCGTGGGGCATTGTGCCCCGCCAGGCAGCTTAGCAGGGGTAACCCAATGATTATCGTCACAGGCGGCGCCGGCATGATCGGCAGCAACATCATTAAGGCACTGAACGACAAGGGATATCGCGATATCCTGGTGGTGGATAACCTGAAAGACGGCACCAAGTTCGTCAACCTGGTCGATCTGGACATCGCCGACTATATCGATAAAGAAGACTTTATCGCCAGCATCGTGGCCGGCGACGATCTGGGCGATATCGAAGCGGTCTTCCACGAAGGCGCCTGCTCCGCGACCACCGAGTGGGACGGCAAGTACATGATGGACAATAACTATCAGTACTCCAAAGACCTGCTGCACTACTGCCTGGATCGCGAAATCCCATTCCTGTACGCCTCCTCCGCCGCCACTTACGGCGGCCGCGAAGAGTTCATCGAAGAGCGTGAGTATGAAGCGCCGCTCAACGTGTACGGCTACTCCAAATTCCTGTTCGATCAGTACGTGCGCGAGATCCTGCCGGAAGCGGACTCGCAGATCTGCGGCTTCCGCTACTTCAACGTTTACGGCCCGCGCGAAGGCCACAAAGGCAGCATGGCCAGCGTCGCCTTCCACCTGAATACCCAGATCAACCGCGGCGAAAACCCGAAACTGTTCGCCGGCAGCGAAAACTTCAAGCGTGACTTCATTTACGTCGGCGACGTGGCGGCGGTTAACCTGTGGTTCTGGGAAACCGGCAAATCCGGCATCTTCAACTGCGGCACCGGCCGGGCGGAAACCTTCCAGGCGGTGGCCGACGCGGTGGTGGACTTCCACCAGAAGGGCGCGGTGGAATACATCGAGTTCCCGGAGAAGCTGAAGGGCCGCTATCAGGCGTACACCCAGGCCGATCTGACCAAGCTGCGCGCCGCCGGCTACGACGCACCGTTCAAAACGGTCGCCGAAGGGGTGAAAGAGTACATGGCCTGGTTGAACCGCACCGCATAAGCTGAAGGAATTAACGCTGGGTATGAAAATACTGGTTATCGGCCCTTCTTGGGTTGGCGACATGATGATGTCGCAAAGTCTCTATCGCACCCTGAAGGCCGAATACCCGTCGGCGGAGATCGATGTGATGGCGCCGGCCTGGTGCCGCCCGCTGCTGGCGCGCATGCCGGAAGTCAATCAGGCGCTGGCGATGCCGCTGGGCCACGGCGCGCTGGGGCTCGGCGAGCGCCGCCGCCTGGGGCGCGCCCTGCGCGCCAACCGTTACGATCGCGCTTACGTTCTACCCAACTCATTCAAATCCGCGCTGGTGCCCTTCTTCGCCGATATCCCGCAGCGCACCGGCTGGCGGGGCGAAATGCGTTACGGCCTGCTGAACGACGTCCGCGTGCTCGACAAGGCGGCCTTCCCGCTGATGGTGCAGCGCTACGTGGCGCTGGCCTATGACAAAGGCCGCATTCAGCGCGCCGACGATCTGCCGCAGCCGCTGCTGTGGCCACAGCTGCAGGTGAGCGACGAAGAGATCGCCGACACCACCGCGGCCTTCAACCTGACCGACAGCCGGCCGATCGTCGGCTTCTGCCCGGGTGCGGAGTTCGGCCCCGCCAAACGCTGGCCGCACTATCACTACGCGGCGCTGGCTCAGCGGCTGATCGAGAACGGCTATCAGATCGCGCTGTTCGGCTCGGCGAAAGACCACGAGGCCGGCGAACAGATCCGCGCCGCGCTGCAGGAAGACGCCCGCGATTTCTGCCTTAACCTGGCCGGAAAAACCCAGCTGGAGCAGGCGGTGATCCTGATCGCGGCCTGCCGGGCGGTGGTCAGCAACGACTCCGGTTTAATGCACGTTGCCGCAGCGTTGAACAAACCGCTGATAGCCTTGTACGGCCCGAGCAGCCCCGACTTCACGCCGCCGCTCTCGGACAAGGCGCGGGTAATTCGCCTGATCAGCGGCTACCACAAGGTGCGTAAGGGCGATGCCGAGCAGGGATACCACCAAAGTTTGATCGATATTCAGCCGCAGCAAGTGTTGGACGCGCTGACGCCGTTACTTGTCGCCAGCGAGGAATAGTCATGCAGGTGTTAATCGTAAAAACCTCCTCAATGGGGGACGTGCTGCATACGCTGCCCGCCCTGACCGACGCGCTGCAGGCCATTCCCGATATCCGCTTCGACTGGGTGGTGGAAGAAGGTTTCAGCCAAATCCCGACCTGGCACCCGGCGGTGGATCGCGTGATCCCGGTGGCCATTCGCCGCTGGCGCAAGAACTGGTTCGGCAACGACACCCGGCAACAGCGCTGCGACTTCAAGCGCGCGCTGCAAGAACGCCGTTATGACGTAGTGATCGACGCGCAGGGCCTGATCAAAAGCGCCGCGCTGATCACGCGCATCGCCAAAGGCAACAAACATGGCCTGGGCTGCAAGAGCGCGCGCGAGCCGTTCGCCAGCTGGTTCTACAACGTGCGCCATGAGATAGACAAGCAGCAGCACGCGGTGGAACGCACGCGCGAACTGTTCGCCAAAAGCCTTGGCTACGATAAACCGGGAAGCTACGGCGATTACGCCATCGCCGCGCGCTTTCTCAGCAGCCCGCCGGCCGATGCCGGGCGGTATTTGGTGTTTTTGCACGCGACGACGCGTGACGACAAGCACTGGCCGGAGCAAAACTGGCGCGAGCTGATCGCGCTGACGGCGGACAGCGGGTTGAAGATCAAACTGCCGTGGGGTGCAGAGCATGAACATCAGCGCGCGCTGCGCTTGGCGGAAGGTTTTTCACATGTCGAAGTGCTGCCGAAGCTCAGCCTGCAGCAGGTGGCCGAGGTGCTGGCCGGCGCCAAGGGCGTGGTCTCGGTCGACACCGGACTCAGCCATTTGACCGCCGCGCTCGACAAACCGAACATCACGCTGTTCGGGCCGACCGATCCCGGCCTGATCGGCGGCTACGGGCAAAATCAGCACTCGTTGATTTCGCCGGAAAAAAGCATGGCGACAATCGACGCCGATACGGCATGGCAGGCGTTGCAAAAGGTTATAGCATGAAAAAACTGCACATTATCAACCTGGGTAAAATGGGCGGCGTCGAACGCCTGTTCCTGCAGTACATCAACGATACCACCGACGGCAGCAACCAGGTCTTGTGCATCAGCGGCGACATTGGCGAAGAAATCCGCCGCCAGTTGCCTGCGCATCAGCCCGTCACCTTCGCCAACCGCCTGATCAATGCGCTGCCGTTGCGCTGCCCGCAGTTCCTGCGCAAATTTTTGCTGAAGTGGAAAATCGAGCGGGCGAACGCCGACGTGGTGATCGTCTGGGACCTGGTGCCGGGGCTGGCGGCCAAACCCAAGCGCGGCAAGCTGGTTTACTACGATCACGGCTGCTCCTGGCGTTACCCCAAGAATAAAAAGACGCTGCGTTTCTTCGCCATGCTGGACGGCGTCATTTCCGCCTCACACGCGTCGAAGCGGGTGATGGAGCTGCGCTTTAATCTGCCTTGCCCAAATCACGTGGTGATCAACCGCATCAAAACACCGGCGGGGATCGACACTGCGCCGAAAACCCTGTCGCAGCCGGTCAGGATCGGCACTGCCTCACGCCTGGTCAGCCTGAAAGGCATCAGCGTGTCATTATTGATGATGCAGGAACTGCTGCGGCGCGGGCATGACGTCACGCTGGAAGTGGCCGGCAAAGGGCCGGATCGCGCGGCGTTCGAGGCGCTGGCGGCCCGGCTACAGCTCGGCGATCGCGTCACCTTCAGCGGTTATCAGGATGACGTCGCCGGCTTCTTCAATCGCACGCACATCTACATGAGCACGCCGATCACCGAGCCGTTCGGCTTGTCCTGCATGGAATCGCTCTATTTCGGCGTGCCGGTCATCTTCCCGCAGGTCGACGGCCAGCCGGAAGCGGTGAAAGACGGGGTCTGCGGCATTGGCCTGACGCCGTCGGTCACCATCGAACAACACCGGCAGCTCACCGATATCGAGGTCGACTTCCCGCATGAGGTCTACGATCCGTTGACCGACAGCCTGGTCGCGCCCAAGCTGCTGTCGCATATCGACTGTGCGGATGCCGTTGAGAAATTGCTGGAGCGAGAAACCTACCAGACTCTGAGCCGAAATGCGCAGCGCTATCCTGCGGAACATTTTAACTATGCTCAGTTCAAAGTTGAATTCGACGACACGCTGCGATCCTTTATCGCTTAATTGAAACGTGAGCCGGAAAATACGCCCGATGCTAAAACACAGAACGCCGCACCCTGCCTTCAGCTATCTGATCTATCTGGGGTGCGCTATCGCTTTTTGCACCATTCCTTTCGGTTCCGCGACCGGACGCAATCTGTTTTACGTTTCCAGCTACATCGCCTTTATCGCCGTTTGCCTGTACCCGCGCTACTACTTCAGCAACGTTAGAAACCTGCTGCTGCCCGCGCTGATGTTCAGCGTGGGCATGGGAACCATCCTCTGGATGCATCACTTCAAACAGCCGGGTGAGTACATCAATATTTATCGCTCTTATATGTCGACCGGCAAACTGCAGCTCGCGACCGCTTTCATCTTGCTGATTGCGCTCAATGAGCGGTTGTGCGTACAGCGCCTGCTGATCGTTGTGGCTCTCGCCACCGGTCTGGCGATCAACGGTTATTCCCTCTATCAGGGGCTGCGTCTGGATATCCCGCGCGTAGAGCTCAACTTCGATCGCGCCACGGTCGCCGCCTATCTGATGACCGCCATCGATCTGGTCATGATGCAAGCCATCCTGATGCTGCGCACCCGCTACCGCCTGGTGTTGTACATTGCGGCATTCCTGCTGTCCTTCTCTGCGCTGGTGCTCACCGGCACGCGCGCGGCCATGTTGGTCTATCCGGTGGCGGTCTGCCTGTCGCTGCTGGCCACCAAGCAGTTGGTTTCCAGAAAACACAAGCTTGCGTTGGTGGCCTCGGTACCGCTGCTGCTCGTAGCCTGCGGCCTGGTGTTTAAACCGCAGATAGAAGAACGCATTCAGGCTTTTGAGACCGACATGCGCCTGATGGACCAGCCGCAGACTGAAAACTCCATCATTTCCCGGCTGTCGATGCAAACGCTGGCATGGCATACCGGGTCACAAGCCCCGTGGGGCCAATCCGCCGAACAGCGCGGCGAAGAGATCCGTGCGATGGTCGCACAGCAACCCCGCCTGTCTGGCGTCATGCCCTATATCAACGTCCACCTGCACAACGAGCTGCTGGAAACTTACTCGCTCAAGGGCGTCTGGGGCGTCCTGCTGCTGCTGGCGCTGTATGTCAGCCTGTTTTTCTCTTCCTTCCGGCCACAGCGCAACGCGCTGCTGCTGAGCGTCAGCGCCAGCCTGTTCGTTTACGGCCTGAGCGACGTCATCTTCTTCAGCACGGAAGGTACCGCCATGTTCGGCCTGGCGCTGATCGCCGCCGTTCTTTCCGTCACGAAACAGCCCCCTGCCCAGGAGCCCACCCCGTGAATCCTCAGCAGCCGCTGCTCAGCGTTATCGTGCCGTTTTATAATAACGAAGCGTTCGTTATCGCTGCGCTGGATTCGTTATTTGCACAGATTAGCGACGATATCGAGGTGGTGATCATCGACGATGGCTCCACCGACGCCTCCGGCGCGCTGGTCAGCCAATATCTGGCGCAGCGGCGGCACCCGCGCGTGGTCTTTACTTCACAGGCCAACGGCGGCATTGCGCACGCCCGCAACGTCGGCTTACGTCTGGCCACCGGACGCTATATCACCTTCCTCGACGGCGACGATCTGCTGAGCGACGACTATCTGGCGATCCTGCGCCCCCAGCTTACCGCCGGTGAATATGACCTGATCGATTTTAATTATCAGAAGTTCACCGAGCATCCGCCGACACCGGATAACCGCGCGGCGCGGCCCGTAGCCTACGACTTTTCACAATTGGGGCTGGGCAGCCTGCAATCGCTTTTCGAACGCTCGATGTGGCATCTCTGGAGCCGGGTATATAAACGCACGCTGCTGGCAGGGGAAGCGTTCGAAGAAGGCAGGCGCTACGAAGACGTGATTTTTACGCCTTTTCAGTATTTCAAAACTCGCCGCATCGCCCATCTTGACGGCGAACTCTACTTCTATCGGGACAACAGCCAGGGCATCACCCGCAATATCAAACCCAAAGATATTGAAGATATGTTGTTCGCCATGGAGAAGATGCTGCGTTTTGTGGCGCAGCATCCCGGGGATGAGCCGCTGCGCCGGTTGGCCGCCCTGATGCTGGCCAACTGCTTTTCCGAGGTGAAAAGCATGTCGAAGGCGGTCTACGGCTATTACCATTACGCGCCGGCAACGCTGCACATCCTGCGCCGCGCCGCCGACGTCTGCCGCAACAGCGACGTGCCGGGCAAAAAAGTCCGCCAGATGCGCTATGCGCGAGTGGATACCTTTCTTTCTAAGCTGCGCGGGCGCAGGCCGCGCTAACCGCATCGGCCGGGCGGCCGATGGGTCGTCTCGCCTTTAGCGCGCTAAAGGCACGTGTGCGACCAGCTCGTCATAAATCCGCTGCGGTTGGATGACCCCCATCGGGCTTTCCGCCTCCAGCGGCATCGTATAACCGGTACGCGACACCTGAATGATGCGGTGCAGTTCAGCATCCTGAATCGGCCCGGTGGAGCGTGAGTCGGCGGTCACGAACAGGCTGATGGTTTTCACCTTCAACGCCACCGCCAGGTGCAGCGGCCCGGTATCGCCGGTGACCAGAACATGGAAACTGTCGATCAACGTCAGCAAGCCTTGCAGCCCCGTTTTACCGATCTGGTTATCCACGCAGGCCTGCGTTTGCGGGCCGATCAGGCTCATAAACTGTTTGGCCTTGCCGTCGTCAAACGGTGCGCCAATCAGCACGATGCGTACATTAGGGTGCTTCGCCACCAGCTCATCGGCCAGCCGCGCATAGTGCGAAACCGGCCAGCAACGCGACTCTGTTGACGCCCCCAGCTGAAAACCGATGGTGGGATGCTCGCTGCTTTTGACGCCGCGCTGATAATCCACGGGAATTTCCATCGTCGGATCGTCGCTGCGGCAGCCCAAAATGGAAATCAGCTCCAGCTTGCGGCGCACGAAGTGGCCGTAATAATGGAAGATATAGTTGGTCAGCCAAGGCTCCAGCCCGCAAATGCCCGAACTGTAGTTATCCCTGATAATGTACTTCGCCCCGGCCAGTACGGCGCTGATGATGTCATAAGGCAGGTGGGAGTGCAGGATCAGCGCCAAATCCGGCTGATGTTCGCGCAGCGATTTCAGCAACGGGCGGATCGTCTTGATCTTGCTGTCCCAATACACCACGCGATCGTAATAGCGGCCGTTTTCCACCAGCTCGCGGTTTTTCTTGTGCACCACCAGTGTGATGTGTGCGTTGGGGTAGCGTTCCCGCATCGCCCTCAATGCCGGCGTGTTGAACATGAAGTCGCCCAACGCCGTGGTGGAATAGATGACGATATTGTCAAACTGCTGGGCGCCGTCGAACGTCGTCTTATCCTGAAAACGACCGTACTTCGCCGTATAGCGCCGCAAGAACCAGTCGGCAACCTTGATTTTCCATTTTTTCGACATGTGCGTGCTTAATTCGCTTTAAGTTGATAATACTCGGCCAGCGTCATGCCCACCGTGCGCTGCTGCAGCCAGTCAAACAGCTGTTCCAGATCGCGGTACAGCACTTCGATATCCTGCTCGGTTTTGAACGTCGGGCTGCCGCCCGGCATAAACTCGGAGGAGTGCAGCATAAATTCGACGTAGTCATGCCCCTGCGCCAGCGACGCTTCAGCCACGCTTATCATCTTGGCCACGTTGCCGCCACTTGGCCGCAGCCAGTTGACGGACGGCGAACGCCGCTTGCCGCGCAGCCGATCATAACCTTGCTTGAACGCGTTCATCAGCGCCGAGTGCTTATACTGAATGCTCATCGGCACTTCCAGCAGCGCCGAAGCGCCCGGTTTGGCAATGTTCTGCGGATCGATGAAATAGGCCTGCGACGGGAACCGGCTGTAATCGGTGCCGCCGTTGCCCTGCGGATTGCCCGGCGAAAACTGCCAGTTGACGCGCGGCGTCACCGAACAGTCCACCTGATAGCCATACTCCAGCAGCAGCGAGGCATAATATTCGTTGAACGCCCAGCGGCCGGCGCGATGGCTGAGCATTTTGGTCTGGAAGGCATCTTCCAGCAGCTTGGTCATGTGATCGACCTTGGCGCGGATCTGATCGGCGGGATACTCGATCAAATACGGTTTGTGGCGCCAGTCGTCGTCGGTGAGCGGCGTTAGCGGCGGGCTGTTCCAGGCGTGCAGGTGCATGCCGACTTCACCCGCGCCGCGGGCGATCACGTCACGCGCGAACTCGACGTAAGCCGGATCCATCGCCATTTCATAGTTGGTGAGATAAACCGGTTTGAAGGCGTATTTTTCGCACAATGCCTGAAAGCGCGGCAAGAAACGCGTGTTTTCGGTCGCGATGCGATCGTGGTTTTGCCACAGATTATCGCCTTCGGTATCAATGGTGATGAGAAACGCCGGTTTAGTCATGAATATCGAGCCTGATATCAACAGAATGCACTATGTTACGCAGCCCGTTTCGCCAGGGCAAACGACTTTGCTGCCTGGTTTGGACAACATTGAAACGCATTCGTCCCCGGCTCGGCGATTTTTTTGCGGCCCGGCAAGAAAACCTTGCAACAGTAGCCACATGCGATCGGGTCATTTAGAATCAAAGATTGGTTTCCCAGAAAGCGACTCATGATGAACGACGCGCCAGCCCCAACTTCCGCCCCATCCGTACAGCGTATTTTGATCATAAAACTGCGCCATCACGGCGATATGCTGCTGGTCACGCCGGTCATCAGCAGCCTGCGGCAAAACTACCCGCAGGCGCAGATCGATGTGCTGCTGTATCAGGAAACGCAGGAGATGCTGGCCAGTAATCCGGAACTGTCGACGCTGTTCGCCATCGACCGCCAATGGAAAAAACAGGGCGCCCGCGCGCATCTGGGGCACGAACTGGCGCTGCTGCGCCGCCTGAAGGCGCAGCGCTACGATCTGGTGGTCAACCTGGCCGATCAGTGGCGCAGCGCCATCCTCACGCGCCTGACCGGCGCGCGCATCCGTCTGGGCTTCGATTTCCCCAAACGCCGCGGCTTCCTGTGGCGCCACTGCCACACGCAGCTGGTGCCGGTCGACAATCACGCCCACCTGCATACCGTCGAACAAAACCTCTCGCTGCTGGCGCCGCTGAACCTGCCCGCGCTCAGTGATCATGTGACCATGAGTTACGATCCGCAGGATTGGCAGGCATGTGAGCAACGGTTACAGAAACAGGGCGTCACCGGCAGTTATATTGTGGTGCAGCCCACCTCGCGCTGGTTCTTCAAATGCTGGAGCGAAGAGAAAATGGCAGCCACCCTCACCGCCTTGCAGGCCGACGGCCACCAGCTGGTGATCACCTCCGGCCCCGACGCCAGAGAACAAGCCATGGTAGAGCGCATTTTGGCGCTCTGCCCGCCGCAGGGCGTGATTTCGTTAGCCGGCCAGCTGACGCTGCGCCAGCTGGCCGCCCTGATCGACCACGCCAAGCTGTTTATCGGCGTGGATTCGGTGCCAATGCACATGGCCGCCGCGCTGCACACGCCGTGCGTAGCGTTGTTCGGCCCTTCCAAGCTGACTTTCTGGCGGCCGTGGCAGGCTACCGGCGCCGTGATCTGGGCCGGCGACTTCGGCGAACTGCCCGATCCGGACGCCATCGATACCGGCACCGACGAACGGTATCTCGACCTTATTCCTACAGACGCGGTGATTGCAGCCGCGCGGAGCACGCTGGCATGAAAGCATTTCGTTTGGCGATCGTTCGCCAAAAATACCGCCCGGACGGCGGGGCCGAACGTTTCGTTTCCCGCGCCCTGGAGGCGCTGGAGCAACAGGATCTCGATCTGAACGTCATCACCCGCGAATGGCAGGGTGACGCCAATCCCAACTGGCATATCCACCTGTGCAACCCGCTAAAACTCGGCCGCATCAGCCGCGAACGGGGCTTCGCCGTGGCGGCCAGGGCGCTGTGGCAGAAAGAGCATTTTGATCTGGTGCAAAGCCACGAGCGCATTCCCGGCTGCGACATCTACCGCGCCGGCGACGGCGTACACCGCCGCTGGCTGCTGCAACGCGCGCGTCTGCTGCCGGAATGGCGCCGCAAATGGCTGTTCTCCAACCGTTATCACCGCTATGTGATGTGCGCCGAACGCGCCATGTATGCCGCACCGGAGCTGAAAGCCGTCATCTGCAACGCCGAGATGATCAAGCAGGAAATCATCGCGGACTTTGGCGTGCCCGCCGAAAAAATTACGGTGATCTATAACGCCATCGATAATCAAAAGTTCCCGCCCGCCGACGAGGCCCTGCGCCAACGTCTGCGCGAGCAGTATCAGATCCCGCAACAGGCGCACTGCCTGATCTTCGTCGGTTCCGGCTTTGAGCGCAAAGGGCTGGCGGCCGCCATCCGCGCCGTGGCAGCGACCGACAGCCACCTGTTGGTGGTCGGCAAAGACAAGGCCGAAAAACGCTACCGGGCGCTGGCACAGTCGCTGGGCTGCAGCGATCGGGTTCACTTTATGGGCGTGCAGAAGCAGACCTTGCCGTTTTATCAGGCCGCAGATGCGCTGCTGCTGCCGACGCTGTACGATCCGTTCCCGAATGTGATTCTGGAAGCGATGTCGTGCGGCCTGCCGGTTATCACCAGCACCACCTGCGGCGGCGCCGAGTTTATCACCCCCGGCCAGAACGGCTTCGTGACCGATGCGCTCGACGTACCGGCCATCGCGGAGGCCATTCGCGCGCTGCCGCGCCAGGCGCTGGGATCATCCATGGGCGAAGCGGCAAGACTGCGTATTATGCCGGCTACGCCGGCGCATCTGTCCGAACAGCTTATTTCCCTCTATAACCGGTTACTGGATTAGCTATGCGTATTCTGATGATCATCGACGGCCTGCCGGGAGGCGGCGCGGAAAAAGTGGTGCTGACCCTGTGCCAGGGCATGCAGCAACAGGGGCATGACGTCAGTCTGATCTCGCTGCGCGACGTCTGCAATTACCCTATCCCGCCGGGCATTGATTATCAGGTGGTGGCCGATCGCAGCCGCGCCCCCTGGCGCAAGCTGACCGAGCTGTCGCGCCGCGCCGGCGCGCTGGATCGGGCGATAGCCGAACACGAGCGCCAACACGGCGCGTTCGATCTGGTGTTCTCCAACCTGCATAAAACCGATCGCATCGTCAGCCGCAGCAAGCGGTTGGCCGCGGATCGCCTGTGGTTCTGCATTCACGGCATTCTCTCCACCTCCTACCTCGGCCACCGCAAGGGCCTGGATCGCTGGCTGAAGCAACGCAAAATCGCCAACGTTTACCAGGGAAGAAACATCGTCGCCGTTTCACGGGCGGTCGGCGACGATCTGCAGCAGAACTTGCCGATCCGCCCGCGCCGGCTGGCGGTCATCAACAACCCGTTCGATATCGACGCCATCCAGCAACAGGCGGCGATGCCTTGCGAACTGGCCGGCCAGGACTATCTGGTGCACGTCGGCCGCTTTCACGCCACCAAGCGGCATGACCGCCTGCTGAAAGCCTATGCGCACTCCGGCATTCAGGCGCCGCTGGCCTTGATCGGCGCCGGGGACGACGCCAGAGTCGCCGAGGTCAAACGTCTGGCGACAGACCTGGGCATTGCAGAGCGCGTGCTGTTTCTCGGTTTCCAGGCTAATCCCTACCCGTTTATTCGCCATGCCTCGCTGCTGGTGCTCAGCTCCGACAGCGAAGGGTTTGGCAACGTGCTGGTAGAATCGCTGCTGTGCGGCACACCGGTGGTCAGCACTCGTTGTCCGGGTGGCCCTGCGGAAATTCTGGAAAAGGCCGGCATGGCTAACGCGCTGGCGGAATTAAACGAAGCGTCGCTGGCAGAAAAAATGGCGGAGATTTACGCCAATCCGCCGCAGATAAATCAACAGCAATTGCTGAGCTATGGGCTTGAGCCTATTTGCCGCCAATATCTGGAACTGGAAAGAAAATAATAAAGAATGAAATAAGGCAGGGGATGCCTGCCTTATTTTCTTCGCTAGCTGAGCGCCTGCATTTTCTGCCAAACCTCATCGACAGAAACATCCTCACAGTGCCCCGACTCACTTTGCAAAATATGATGACGGCCGGTCCATGGATGCCAGGAGGCTTTATCGGTATCGCCAAAGAACACTACCATGTCCTTATTCAACGCGGCGGCAAGATGCATCTGCCCACCGTCGCTGCACAGCACCCGGTCGCATAAATCAAACCCGCCCAACAGCTCACGCACCGACGCCGTCGGATAAAGCGCGACGCGTTCGTTTTGACACAGCGCCAGCAGCTGTTCGGCGCGCTGCTGGTCGCCGATGTCGTCCGGCGCCAGCGTGCCCTGCGGCGACCAGAAGATCAGCACGCCGGTGTGGGGATCGGCAACCAGACGGTTGATGATTTCGGCATAGCGTTCAACCGGCCAACGCCTTTTCGGGCTGCGGCTGCTGATATGCACGGCGCATACCCGTTCGACCGGCGGCAGACGCTCCTGCATCCGTTGCGCCGCCAATTGCCGCTCTTCAGGCGTCAGAAACACCCGCACCGGCGGGATCAGAATGGATTGATCGGTTATCGCCGATAAATAGCTGTAGGTATGTTCGACCTGATGTTGACCGTTGAAATCGTCCTTGCGGAACGGGCGATGAATATCTTTCGTGCCCAA
Source organism: Serratia sp. CY31944 (assembly GCF_052169175.1). Lineage (NCBI taxonomy): Bacteria > Pseudomonadati > Pseudomonadota > Gammaproteobacteria > Enterobacterales > Yersiniaceae > Serratia > Serratia sp. CY31944. The sequence goes on along the minus strand of NZ_JBJNLG010000020.1, from coordinate 45,843 downwards.
ATCAGCGCCGATGATATGGGTGGCGCCAGCCATTTTCGCTAAACGTAAACTGTATTTGCAAGGCACCGGGTTGGCCAGAATGACCGCATCGAATTTTATTTTGCGCAGCTTCAGGAAGATCATCAGACGCTCGAAATAAACGCCCAGCGTGGTCTCATTTTTCGCCTTGTGCTTGGCCTTTTTATAGACAAAGACTTTCTCGAGATGAGGGTTGTTTTTAACGACGTCCTGGCTGACTTTATTGATCAGCAGATAAACTTTTGCGTCCGGATAGGCAATTTTCACCCCTTCAATCAAGGGCGTGGTGCAAACAAGATCGCCGATGTTATCGCGGCGAATAATTAAAATATTCTTCATTCCGAGCCTGTCGGCGAAATCGCTCGCCGGTTGTCTGAAACTGACACCCAAGGTTACCAAATTAGCGCCTTTCCCTTCCAGTTATGGTACTATTCCGAATAACCCATATAAATGAAATTGATAGAATGTTGCTGCGTTTATATCAGGTACTACTCTACCTCATCCAACCCCTGATCTGGCTCCGCTTACTGCTGCGCAGCCGCAAAGCTCCAGCCTACCGTAAACGCTGGGCGGAACGCTATGGCTTCTGCGCCGGGAAAGTCGTGCCAGGCGGCATCATGCTGCATTCCGTCTCCGTCGGCGAAACGCTGGCGGCCATCCCGCTGGTGCGGGCGCTGCGCCATCGTTACCCCGCTTTGCCGATAACTGTGACCACAATGACCCCAACAGGTTCAGAACGCGTCCAGTCCGCTTTCGGCAAAGACGTGCATCATGTCTATCTGCCCTACGATCTTCCCGGCTCCATGAACCGCTTCCTCGATCAGGTGAATCCCAAGCTGGTGATCATCATGGAAACCGAGCTGTGGCCCAACCTGATCAACGCGCTGCATCAGCGGCAGATCCCCCTGGTGATCGCCAATGCGCGCCTGTCGGCCCGCTCCGCCGCCGGCTATAAGAAAATTGGCGGATTCATGCGCGATATGCTGCGCCGCATCACGCTGATCGCCGCCCAAAACCAGGAAGACGGCGATCGGTTTATCGAGCTGGGCCTGAAGCGCTCTCAGCTGGCCGTGACCGGCAGCCTGAAGTTCGATATCTCCGTCACCCCGGAACTGGCCGCTCGCGCCGTTACGCTGCGCCGCCAATGGGCGCCGCGCCGCCCGGTGTGGATCGCCACCAGTACCCATGACGGGGAAGAAACCATCCTGCTGGAAGCGCACCGCAAACTGCTGGAAAAACACCCCGATCTGCTGCTGATCCTGGTGCCGCGTCACCCGGAGCGCTTCCCGACCGCCAAGGAGCTGGTGCAGAGAGCCGGCTTCAGCTACACCCTGCGCAGCAGCGGCGAAATCCCGTCCGGCAGCACCCAGGTGGTGATCGGCGATACCATGGGCGAACTGATGCTGCTGTACGGCATCGCCGATCTGGCCTTTGTCGGCGGCAGTCTGGTGGAACGCGGCGGGCACAACCCGCTGGAAGCCGCCGCGCACGCCATCCCGGTGCTGATGGGCCCGCATACCTTCAACTTCAAAGACATCTGCGCCAAGCTTTCGCAGGCCGAAGGCCTGATCACCGTGACCGACGTGGATTCGCTGGTGAAGGAAGTGGAAACCCTGCTGACCGACGAAGACTACCGCCGCTACTACGGCCGCCATGCGGTGGAAGTGCTGTATCAGAATCAGGGAGCGTTGCAGCGCCTGCTGCAGCTGCTGGAACCGCACCTGCCGCCCCGGAGCCACTAAATGAGCAGCCGCAAAAGCCTGTCGGTGGTGATGATCGCCAAAAACGAAGCCGGGCTGTTGCCGGACTGTCTGCGCTCGGTCGAGTGGGCTGATGAAATCATCGTGCTGGACTCCGGCAGCGAGGACGACAGCGTCGCCATCGCCGAAAGCCTGGGCGCCAAAGTCTTCACGCACACCGACTGGCAAGGGTTCGGCAAGCAGCGTCAGCTGGCGCAAAGCTACGCCAGCCATGACTACGTTTTGATGATCGACGCCGACGAACGCGTCACGCCCGAGCTGCGGCAATCCATCGAACGGGTGTTGAACGCGCCGGACGACGGCGCCGTCTACAGCTGTGCGCGGCGCAATCTGTTCCTTGGCCGCTTCATGCGCCACAGCGGCTGGTATCCCGACCGCGTCAACCGCCTGTACGCCAACCGACGCTATCGCTATAACGACGATCTGGTGCACGAATCGCTGAACATCGGCGGCGCCAAAGTGATCCCCCTCAGCGGCGATATGCTGCACCTGACCTGCCGCGATTTCTTCGCCTTCCAGCGCAAACAGCTGCGCTACGCCGAAGAGTGGGCAACGCAACGCCACCGGGCCGGCAAGCGTTGCGGCTACCTGTCTATCCTGACCCACACGCTCGGCGCCTTCGTCAAAACCTGGCTGCTGCGCGCCGGCTTCCTCGACGGTAAACAGGGGTTGCTGTTAGCGGTGGTCAACGCGCAATATACCTTCAATAAATATGCCGCATTATGGGCATTGGGCCGCAACTACTCAGAGAAGTGAATCATGACCAGCAAAGCCATCTATCCCGGGACCTTCGATCCCATGACCAACGGCCACCTGGATTTAGTGACGCGCGCATCACTGATGTTCGATCACGTGATTCTGGCCATCGCCGCCAGCCCGAGCAAAAAGCCGCTGTTCAGCCTGGATGAGCGCGTGGCGTTGGCGACGCAGGTCACCTCGCATCTGGGCAATGTGGAAGTGCTGGGCTTCAGCGAGCTGATGGCGCACTTTGCCGCTCACCAAAATGCCAATATCCTGGTGCGCGGCCTGCGTGCGGTGTCTGACTTTGAATACGAATTGCAGCTGGCGAACATGAACCGCCATTTGATGCCGACGCTGGAAAGCGTGTTCCTGATGCCTTCCGAAGAGTGGTCGTTCATCTCCTCCTCACTGGTGAAGGAGGTCGCCCGTCACGGCGGCGATATCGCGCCTTTCCTGCCGGATGTGGTCACCCAGGCGCTGATGGCGAAGCTCGCCGCCGAGTAATTGCTCAGCGCTGGCAGCGGCGGCAAAAGAAGGTGCTGCGCTGCCCGTGCTTGGCGGATTCGATCGGCGTGCCGCACGCGCGGCAGGGTTCTCCCGCCCGACCGTAAACCTGCAGTTCCTGCGCGAAATATCCCGGTTTGCCGTCCGACTGCAAAAAGTCGCGCAATGTCGTGCCGCCCTGCTCGATAGAGCGCTGCAACACCGCCTTGATGGTCTGCGCCAGCAGCGCCGCTTCGGCTTTGCTCAACGATCCCGCGGGACGATCGGGCAAGATCCCGGCGCTGAACAGCGATTCGCTGGCGTAAATATTGCCGACCCCGACCACCAGCTTGTTATCCATCAGCCACGGTTTGATCAGCGTGCGCTTATTGCGTGATTTTTCATACAGGTAGTCGCCGTTGAACGCTTCGCTCAGCGGTTCCGGCCCCAGATGCGCCAACACGCTGCTGGTCGCCAAATCTTCGCACCACAGCCAGGCGCCGAAACGGCGCGGATCGGTATAGCGCAGGATCATGCCGTTGCTGATCACCAGATCGACGTGGTCGTGTTTGCCGGCTTCGTCTTCGTTTTCCTCACGCAGCATGCGCAGGCTGCCCGACATGCCCAGGTGCACGATAATCCAACCGTTCTCCAGCTCGATCAGCAGATATTTGGCCCGGCGCTGCACGCTGAGCACCGGCCGATCGCTCAGCGTCAGGATCTGCTCGGAAACCGGCCAGCGCAGGCGCGCGTTGCGCACCACCGCATACTGAATGCTGTGGCCGACAAGATAAGGCTCTATACCGCGTCTGCTCGTCTCAACTTCCGGTAATTCAGGCATCTGGCTTCCCCTCCGACGTTTTCTACCCTTTATAAAACAAAAAACCCGGCCAAGGCCGGGTTTTTCATTAATCCACTAAAATTATTTAATTTTAGCTTCTTTGTATACTACGTGCTGACGGACAACTGGATCGAATTTCTTCAGTTCCAATTTTTCCGGCTTAGTACGCTTGTTCTTCGTGGTGGTATAGAAGTGACCAGTACCAGCAGAAGAAACCAGCTTGATCTTCTCGCGAACACCTTTAGCCATGATTCAGTTCCTTAATACTTCTCACCACGGGCACGCAGATCGGCCAGAACCGTCTCAATACCCTTCTTATCGATAACACGCATACCTTTAGCAGATACACGCAGAGTTACAAAGCGCTTCTCAGCCTCAACCCAAAAACGGTGTGAGTGCAGGTTAGGCAGAAAACGGCGTTTGGTCGCGTTCATTGCGTGGGAACGGTTGTTACCGCTCACCGGGCGCTTGCCAGTAACTTGGCAGACTCGGGACATGTCTATTCTCCAAAAATCAAATCAGCTCGAGCTTCGTATAGGGTATGGCCGCCTCGTCAGGCTTTTAGAGCCCATCTCAGCAAACTTCATACTGAGGAGACTCTCGTCATCAGGTAGAAACCACACATCAGGTCAGAAACCTGCTGAGATAGGCTCTTGCGCCAAACCCAAGATTCTCAAAGGTGGCGTAGTATACGCTCTGAAGCGTAAGTGCTCAAGTCCCGAACAGCTAAAGATCCCACAAGGATCGCGAAAAAATCGCTTAAAGCCATCCGCGCTCGGCAAAAGAGACGCATTCACCCCGACCGATCACCAAATGATCAAGCACTCGGATCTCCAATAACTGACAGGCTTTCACCACCTGTTCCGTTATCAAGCGGTCGGCATGACTGGGTTCAGCCTTACCCGAAGGGTGATTATGCGCGAGAATCAGCGCGGCGGCATTAGCCTTCAACGCTTCGCGCACAATTTCTCTCGGGTAGACGACGACGCTGCTGATGGTACCAGCAAACATCTCCTGATGGCGAATAACCCGGTGCTGATTGTCTAAAAACAATACCAAAAAGACCTCCCGCTCGCGATGCGCCAGCAGGCTTTGCAGATAATGCTGGGTGACCCGCGGATTGAGCATGGCGTTTTCCTGCGACAAATGGCTGGAAAAGAAGCGCAGCGCCAGCTCGGCAATCGCCTGCAGCTGCGTATAGCTGGCGTCCCCCAGGCCTTTTTGGCTGCAAAAAGCCTGATGATCGGCCGACATCAGGTGATAAAGCGAGCCGAACCGGCGCAGCAGCTGCTCCGCCAGCTGCATCACGTGCACGCCGGGCAACCCGGTGCGCAAGAAAATGGCCAACAGCTCTGCGTCGGACAGCGCCGCCGCCCCCTGCATCAGCAGCTTTTCACGCGGTGCCAGCGCGCCCGGCCAGCACGCCACAATCGAGTTGCTCATCGTGTTCCTCCCTGAAAGGGCTACAGCATGCCATGTGCCGCCCGGCGCGTTCGACAGGTGTTTGATAACATTGCGAAGTGTTTCGCAAAGCACAATGTAACGCCCTGCAGCCATTGCGGAATCGCTCACCTGAACCACGGATATGCTAAAATGGCGCATCTTTCGGCTTTCAATCGGACAATGATGATGACGGGACTTTCCGGCAAACATATTGTGCTTGGCATCAGCGGCGGCATCGCCGCTTACAAATGCCCAGAGCTGGTGCGCCGCCTGCGAGACAGGGGCGCGGAAGTGCGCGTGGTGATGACCCACGCCGCCAAGGCGTTCATTACGCCACTGACGCTGCAGGCTGTTTCCGGCTACCCGGTGTCCGACGATCTGTTGGATCCCGCCGCCGAAGCCGCCATGGGCCACATCGAACTCGGCAAGTGGGCGGATCTGGTTATTCTGGCGCCGGCGACCGCCGATCTGCTGGCGCGCGTGGCCGCCGGCATGGCCAACGATCTGCTGACCACCGTCTGCCTGGCGACCGATGCCCCCATCGCCGCCGCGCCCGCCATGAACCAGCAGATGTATCGCGCCGCCGCCACGCAGGCCAACCTGCAAACGCTGCAGGCGCGCGGCATGCTGCTTTGGGGGCCGGACAGCGGCAGCCAGGCCTGCGGCGACGTCGGCCCGGGCCGCATGTTGGATCCGCTGAACATCGTCGACCTGGCGAACGCGCATTTTTCCGCCCCGCAGGATCTGCAACATTTGCAGGTTATGATCACCGCCGGCCCGACGCGTGAAGCGCTGGATCCGGTGCGTTTCATCAGCAACCACAGCTCCGGCAAAATGGGCTTCGCCATCGCCCGCGCCGCCGCCGCCCGCGGCGCGCAGGTGACGCTGATCGCCGGGCCGGTCAGCCTGCCGACGCCGCCATCGGTCACCCGAGTGGACGTCACCAGCGCGCTGGAGATGGAGCAGGCGGTGCAACAGCGCGCCGCGCAACAGCAGATTTTCATCTCCTGCGCCGCCGTGGCCGACTACCGCCCCGAGCGGATCGCCGATGAAAAAATAAAAAAACAGGGTGATGAAATCATCCTCAAGATGGTAAAAAACCCCGACATCGTCGCCGGCGTGGCGGCGATGACCAAAAATCGACCGTTTGTCGTGGGGTTTGCCGCCGAAACCCAGAATGTGGAAGAATACGCGCGGCAAAAACTGGCGCGTAAGAAGCTGGATTTGATTTGCGCTAACGATGTATCGCTTGCAGAGCACGGGTTCAACAGCGACACCAATGCCCTGCACCTTTTTTGGCAGGATGGAGAGAAACGCCTGGCGCTGAGCGACAAGGCACTCCTTGGCCAACGTTTAATAGACGAGATAGTCAGCCGTTATGATGAAAAAAATCGACGTTAAGATCCTCGACCCGCGCATCGGTCAGGATTTCCCGCTACCGACCTACGCCACCCCGGGCTCCGCCGGTCTCGACCTGCGCGCCTGCCTGGACAGCGCGGTAGAGCTGGCGCCGGGTGAAACCACGCTGCTGCCTACCGGCCTCGCGATCCATATCGCCGACGCAAGCCTGGCGGCGGTGATCCTGCCGCGCTCAGGCCTGGGCCATAAGCACGGCGTCGTGTTGGGCAACCTGGTCGGCCTGATCGACTCCGATTATCAGGGCCAGCTGATGGTGTCCGTTTGGAACCGCGGCCAGAAGCACTTCACCATAGAGCCGGGTGAACGCATCGCGCAGATGGTCTTCGTGCCGGTAGTGCAGGCAGAATTCAACCTGGTGGAAGATTTCGACGGCAGCGAGCGCGGCGAAGGCGGCTTCGGCCACTCGGGGCGCCACTAAGCGCCACCCAAGGCACGAGGGCCGGCAGGGAAACGTCGCCTGAACCTTGCCTTTCCGGGGAGAAGGATGTTCTCTGCGGCAAGGTTTTACCGCGACAATTGCAGCGCACACCAGGCAGCGCGGAAAAGGCCGTTAAGGCCGCTGACCCCAGCATCGTAAAAAAGCTATCACATAAGCCGCACAGAGCCTGCTCTGCAGCGGCCGGTGCCCGGGTTTCCGTCAGTTAAGTTTTAGCAAGGGTCTAATCAGACATGGCAGAAAAAGAAAAGACGAAAAGGAATCGGCGCGAGGAAATATTGCAGGCGTTAGCCCAGATGCTGGAGTCCAGCGACGGCAGCCAACGCATCACCACCGCCAAGCTCGCCGCGAACGTGGGTGTTTCTGAAGCTGCGCTGTACCGGCATTTCCCTAGCAAGACACGGATGTTCGACAGCCTGATCGAGTTTATCGAAGACAGCCTGATCACCCGCATCAACCTGATCTTGCAGGACGAGAAAGAGACGTTTAATCGTCTGCGCCTGATTTTACTGCTGATTCTGGGCTTTGCGGAACGCAACCCGGGGCTGACGCGCATCATGACCGGCCACGCGCTGATGTTTGAACAGGATCGCCTGCAGGGCCGCATCAACCAGCTGTTCGAACGCATCGAGGCGCAGCTGCGACAGGTGCTGAAAGAGCGCAAATTGCGCGAAGGCAAAGGCTTTATCGTCGATGAAACGCTGCTGGCCAGCCAGCTGCTGGCCTTCTGCGAAGGCATGTTGTCGCGCTATGTGCGTTCGGAATTCCGCTATCGCCCAACGCAGGAATTCGACGCCCGCTGGCCGCTGTTGGCGGCCCAGCTGCAATAAAGATAACGCCGGGCATGCCCGGCGTTTTTACTTACACCCCGTACTGCTCGCGGTAAGCGCGCACCGCCGCCAGGTGGTCCGCCATTTCCGGCTTCTCTTCCAGATAGGCGATCAGGTCCTTCAGCGTCACGATCGAAATCACCTTGCAGTGATAGTCGCGTTCCACTTCCTGAATGGCGGAGATATCCGCGCGGCCGCGTTCCTGACGGTCGAGGGAAATCAGCACGCCCGCCAGCGAAGCGCCGCTGGCGCCGATGATTTCCATCGACTCGCGGATCGCGGTGCCGGCGGTGATCACATCGTCCACCAACATCACGCGCCCCTGCAGCGGGCTGCCTACCAGCGAACCGCCTTCGCCGTGGGTCTTGGCTTCCTTGCGGTTAAAGCAGTAAGGCACGTCGCGCTCATGGTGTTCCGCCAACGCCACCGCCGTAGTGGTGGCGATAGGAATGCCTTTATAGGCCGGGCCAAACAGCAGGTCGAAATCGATGCCGGAGTCCATCAGAGCTTCGGCGTAGAAGCGCCCCAACAGCGCAAGATCGCGCCCGGTATTAAACAGGCCGGCGTTGAAGAAATACGGGCTGGTGCGGCCGGATTTCAGGGTGAACTCGCCGAATTTCAATACCTGCTTGTTAAGCGCGAACTCGATAAACTGGCGCTGATAGGCTTTCATTACTGCTTCTCCTCGTCTGAATCTGCTTAGGTCTTGTTATTACTGCCGCCCGATCGCCGGGCATAAAAAAGGCGACTTCTCAGTCGCCTTAAAAAATCAGTCCGCCAGCGCCGCTTTCTGCGCCTGGAAGATGGTTTCGATGCCCCCTCGGGCCAGCGCCAATAGCGCCAACAGCTCATCGTGGCTGAACGGCTCGCCTTCGGCGGTGCCCTGCACCTCAATCATGCGGCCATCTTCCATCATCACCACGTTCATGTCGGTTTCCGCCGCGGAATCCTCCACATACTCCAGATCGCACAGCGCTTCGCCATTGACGATGCCGACGGAAACCGCCGCCACCATGCCCTTCATCGGGTTGGCTTTCAGCTTGCCGTTGGCCACCAGCGTGTTCAACGCATCGGCCAGCGCCACGCAGGCGCCGGAGATCGAGGCAGTTCGGGTACCGCCGTCGGCCTGCAGTACGTCGCAGTCGAGGGTGATGGTGAATTCACCGAGCTTTTTCAGGTCTACCGCGGCGCGCAGCGAGCGGGCGATCAGGCGCTGGATCTCCAGCGTGCGGCCACCCTGTTTGCCTTTGGCGGCTTCACGAGCGTTGCGGCTGTGGGTGGAGCGCGGCAGCATGCCGTACTCGGCGGTGATCCAACCTTGCCCCTGGCCTTTCAGGAAGCGCGGAACGCCCTCTTCTACCGTGGCGGTGCACAAGACTTTTGTATCGCCAAACTCAACCAGCACTGAACCTTCAGCGTGTTTGGTATAGTGACGGGTCAGTGTCAGGGGGCGAACTTGCTGTGGTGCTCTGCCTGCAGGACGCATGGGCTCTCTCCGGCTTCAAATCAACTATTGGCTGCGCATTATACGGGCTTCGTGACGTAATGCCTATCCTGCCCGCAGCCGCGACGCTATAATCGCCCCATCTTTTCCTATTACGGGTACGCATCAATGATCCGCAGCATGACCGCCTACGCCCGGCGTGAAATCAAGGGTGAATGGGGCAGCGCAGCCTGGGAGCTGCGTTCCGTTAACCAGCGCTACTTAGAAACCTACATCCGCCTGCCGGAACAATTCCGCAGCCTGGAGCCGGTGATCCGTGAACGTATCCGTGGCCGCCTGACCCGCGGCAAAGTCGAATGCAACCTGCGTTTCGAGCTGGATCCAAGCGCGCAAAGCTCGCTGATCCTGAACGAAAAACTGGCCAAACAGCTGGTCGAAGCCGCCAACTGGGTGAAAATGCAGAGCGACGAAGGTGAAATCAACCCGATCGACGTGCTGCGCTGGCCGGGCGTGATGTCCGCGCAGGAGCAGGATCTGGACGCCATCAGCGCCGAGCTGATGCAGGCGCTGGACGGCGCGCTGGATGACTTCATCGTCGCACGCGAAAGCGAAGGTGCCGCGCTGAAAACGCTGATCGAACAGCGCCTCGACGGCGTCAGCGCCGAAGTGGTCAAAGTGCGCGCCCAGATGCCGAACATCCTGCAATGGCAGCGCGAGCGCCTGGTCAGCAAGTTGGAAGAAGCGCAGGTACAGCTGGAAAACACCCGCCTGGAGCAGGAGCTGGTGCTGATGGCGCAGCGCATCGACGTCGCCGAAGAGCTGGACCGTCTGGAAGCGCACGTGAAAGAGACGCACAACATTCTGAAGAAGAAAGAAGCCGTCGGCCGCCGCCTCGACTTTATGATGCAGGAGTTCAACCGCGAATCGAACACCCTGGCCTCCAAGTCGATCAATGCCGACGTCACCGCTTCCGCCATCGAGCTGAAAGTGCTGATTGAGCAAATGCGCGAGCAGATCCAGAACATCGAGTGATCCTGCCCCGCATGCCATCAAGCCCGCGCCAAGCGGGCTTTTTTATGGCTGCAGATCAGCGATGGGCGGCCGCCTGCTCTTCATCAATCAGCCCCATTTTCTGCAGCTGCACCGCAATGCTCCAGGTTGAGCGCTCGAACTCATCGCTCAGCGCTTCCAGCGTCGCCCCGGCCGCATGGCTCTCACGCAGCCGCAGTTTTTCTTCTTCCGGCCAAGGGAAGTAGGCATTGGCCGGCCGGCCCTCGGCCAGATTCTTCTGCCGCTTCTCCTCCGGCGTCAGCCGGGCTTTTTTCTGCAGTTCGGCTTCACCGTCGAACTCGTTGGCCAACGCGAACAGCAGGCGGATAGCCTCCGGCGCACAGGCCGCCGAAGCCGGTCTCAACAGCTCGCCGGTGTCGGGATTAACGCCGTTGGCCAGCGCCCTGAGCAACGTGCCGGTATTCATCGTTCGCCTCCTTGTCCGAGAAAATACGCGCCGGTCGTGGCGCTTTGTTCAGGCATTTTTCTCTGCCTCTCTCGAGAAAACCACGCTTTACGCCATGAAAAAGCGCCAGTTGCGAGCCAGATTCCAGGCGTTTGCACGCGAGTGACGGCGATTGCATCAGGTTGCGAGCCGGCAGGCCTCTGGGCAACCGGCCACCGGGAAGCTTATGAAAAACTGCCGAGCAGCGCGTGCGGATGACAATCGGCAAGATATCCCGCACGCCATAAGTATTTTGTTCTAATTATCACGCAAGGTAATGAAAGGACGGCGATGCTGTGGCTAAATGTGTTTTTTCTCTGCCCGTGAACCGTACGGACCGTTTATGCCACAAATTCTGCAATTTATTATGGCTCTGGTGGTGATCATCGCCCTGGCGCTGCTGGTCAGCAATAATCGCAAGAAAATCCGCCTGCGCTATATCATCCAGCTGCTGGTGATCGAAGGCGCGCTGGCCTATTTCTTCCTGCACTCCGCCAGCGGGCTCAGCGTGATCAAACACGTCGCCGGCTTCTTCGACACCCTGCTCGCCTACGCCGCCCAAGGATCGGAGTTCGTGTTCGGCGGCATGAGCAAGGATGGTCTGGCATTCATCTTCCTCGGCGTTTTGTGCCCTATCATCTTTATTTCCGCCCTGATCGGCATTTTGCAGCATTTCCGCATCCTGCCGCTGATCATTCGCCTGGTCGGCACCTTGCTGTCCAAGGTCAACGGCATGGGCAAGCTGGAATCGTTCAACGCAGTCAGCACGCTGGTGCTGGGGCAGTCGGAGAACTTCATCGCCTATAAAGGCATCATCGGCGATATATCGCCGCGCCGCATGTACACCATGGCCGCGACCGCCATGTCGACGGTATCGCTCTCCATCGTCGGCGCCTACATGTCAATGATCGACGCGCAGTACGTGGTGGCGGCATTGATCCTTAACATGTTCAGCACCTTCATCATTCTGTCGATCATCAACCCGTATCAGGTCGAAGACGAGCCGGAGCTGAAGCTGAACAAACTGCATGAAGATCAGAGCTTCTTCGAAATGTTGGGCGAATACATTCTGGCCGGCTTCAAGATTGCGATGATCATCGCGGCGATGCTGATCGGCTTTATCGCGCTGATCTCCGCCGTCAATGCGCTGTTCTCCGCGGTGCTCGGCATCAGCTTCCAGCAGATCCTCGGCTATGTGTTCTATCCGCTGGCCTGGCTGATCGGTATCCCGGCGGAAGAGGCTCTGAAGGCGGGCAGCATCATGGCGACCAAGCTGGTGGCCAACGAATTCGTGGCGATGATTGAGCTGAAGAAAATCGCGGCGGAGCTGTCGCCGCGCGGGCTGGGCATTCTGTCGGTGTTCCTGGTGTCGTTCGCCAACTTCGCCTCCATCGGCATCGTCGCCGGCGCCATCAAGGGGCTGAACGAGCAACAAGGCAACGTGGTTTCCCGTTTTGGCCTGAAGCTGGTTTACGGCTCGACGCTGGTGAGCCTGCTGTCGGCGGCCATCGCCGGCCTGGTGCTGTAATCCCCACTCCCGGCCGCAGAGCCGGGAGTTCGCTTTAAAACGCCACGCACACCGGCGCATCCACCCGCATTACCGAATCCTGCGCAAACTGCTGCTTGTAGCCGCTGCGCAGCGCCTCGATATTCGCCTCGCTCTCTTTGCCCGGCGCATGGATCAGCAGCAGCGCCTTGCTGTTCTCGCGCGCCAGCTTGCCGTCGTGGCCCAGCCACTGCCCTTTGGCATCAAAGACCGTCAGCCCGTCTTTAAAGCGCGGCGTCACCTGGCTATCGACGAAGGTTTGCCACTCGGCGGCGGTGATCGCCGGCCCCGCCGGGCGATTCAGGCCGAAGTAGAGCGTTGTTTGCACCAGCGGGTCGCCGGTGCGGCAAGCCGGGGCGGGTGGCACAGCCTGGTGGCCTGGCGCCACGCAGCCGCTCAGCAGCAGGGCGGCCACCACGGCGCCGGCGGCCAATCTCGGGGAGTTTTTCATCTGCAGTCTCGGTTTATCGGTTGAAGGATTCGCTGCAAAAAGCATAGTCAGCGATGGAAACCAGCGCGAAATTTCTAATGCTTTCATCAACAGCCAGATGTTAAAAAAGGCTGGTTATCGGCAATAAAAACGGAGTTTTGATTAGCTAAATTAATCCGAAACGCCATCGGTGAAAAAAACTCAGTGGCGCGCGTCCTCGGCGGCGATTACCCTGCCGGCCATCATTCTGACGCAAGTACGCTGTGAATCCCTTATGTTACTGAGCATCCTTTATATCATCGGCATCACCGCCGAAGCCATGACCGGCGCGCTGGCGGCCGGCCGCCGCCAAATGGACATGTTCGGCGTGATCATCATCGCTTCGGTCACGGCGATCGGCGGCGGGTCGGTGCGCGATATGCTGCTCGGGCATTTTCCATTGGGCTGGGTCAAACACCCGGAATACATCGTCATCGTCGCGATAGCGGCGATCGTCACCACCTGGGTGGCTCCCCTGATGCGCCATTTGCGCCGCCTGTTCCTGGTGCTCGACGCCGTCGGCCTGATCGTCTTCTCGATCATCGGCGCGCAGGTGGCCCTGGATATGGGGCACAGCGCCATTATCGCCGCCATCGCCGCGGTGATCACCGGCGTCTTCGGCGGGGTGCTGCGCGACATGTTCTGCAACCGTATCCCGCTGGTTTTCCAGAAGGAGATCTACGCCGGCATCTCCTTCAGCGCCGCCTGGCTGTATATCGGCCTGCAGCACCTCAGCCTGCCGCACAATCTGGTGGTGATCCTCACGCTGGTCGCCGGCCTGAGCGCACGCCTGATCGCCCTGCGCTTCCGCCTCGGCCTGCCGGTGTTCAACTACCAGCACCCGGATCACTGATCTCGGGGCGGCAACGCGCCGCCGCCGAGGCCAAAACTGCAAAAATGTCGCCCTTCGACGCGCAAATTCGCCCATTCGCCGCTTTTTCCGCGCAAAGCCGCGGGCAAAATGCGAGCTAACGCTGCACCCGGCGCGTTAGCCGTGTATACTGTGCGGAGAAAATACACATCCGCTGTTATTGGCATATCAACCGTTATCAACGAACATCATCATGGCTCAAGGCACGCTTTATATTGTCTCTGCTCCCAGTGGCGCAGGTAAATCAAGTCTGATTCAGGCTTTGTTAAAGACGCAACCGCTGTACGACACGCAGGTTTCAGTTTCGCACACCACGCGCGACAGCCGCCCGGGTGAAAATCACGGCGAGCACTATTTCTTCGTCTCGAAAGACGAATTCCGCCGGATGATCGAGCAGGACGCGTTTCTTGAGCACGCCGAAGTGTTCGGCAACTATTACGGCACCTCGCGCGCCGCCATCGAACAAGTATTGTCGACCGGCGTGGACGTGTTTCTGGATATCGACTGGCAGGGCGCGCAGCAAATCCGCGCCAAAATGCCGCAGGCGCGCAGCATCTTCATTCTGCCGCCGTCGAAGGAAGAACTGGGCCGCCGCCTGCGCGGGCGCGGGCAGGATTCCGAAGAGGTGATCGCCAAGCGCATGGCTCAGGCCGTGGCGGAAATGACGCATTACGCGGAGTACGATTACCTGATCGTGAACGATGATTTCGATCTGGCACTGTCCGATCTGAAGACCATCATTCGCGCCGAACGCCTGCGTTTGGGCCGCCAGTTGCTGCGGCATGACGCTTTAATCAGCAAACTATTGGCAGACTGAAGGCAGTTTCAGTATCATGCCCAGTCTTTTCGTCACCTGTGGAGTAGCACAAATATGGCACGCGTAACTGTTCAAGACGCTGTAGAGAAAATTGGTAACCGTTTTGACCTGGTGTTGGTCGCTGCTCGTCGGGCGCGTCAGATCCAGACCGGCGGCAAAGATGCACTGGTTCCGGAAGAGAACGACAAGTACACCGTTATCGCCCTGCGCGAAATCGAAGAAGGCCTGATCACCAGCCAGATCCTCGACGTGCGTGAGCGCCAGGAGCAGCAAGAGCAGGAAGCCGCAGAGATTCAAGCGGTTACCGCGATTGCTGAAGGTCGTCGTTAATTAGACTGCGAGTCCGCCTTGTACCTGTTTGAAAGCCTGAATCTGCTGATTCAACGTTACCTGCCCGAGGAGCAGATTAAGCGCCTCAAACAGGCATACCTCGTCGCGCGCGACGCGCACGAGGGCCAGACACGCTCCAGCGGTGAGCCTTACATTACTCACCCGGTCGCCGTGGCCTGCATCCTGGCGGAAATGCGTCTCGATCACGAGACGCTGATGGCGGCATTGCTGCACGACGTCATCGAAGACACCCCAGCCACCTATCAAGATATGGAACAGCTGTTCGGCAAGAGCGTCGCCGAACTGGTTGAGGGCGTCTCCAAGCTCGACAAGCTGAAGTTCCAGGACAAGAAAGAAGCGCAGGCGGAAAACTTCCGCAAGATGATCATGGCGATGGTGCAGGATATTCGCGTCGTGCTGATCAAGCTGGCCGACCGTACGCACAACATGCGCACCCTCGGTTCGCTGCGCCCCGACAAACGCCGGCGCATCGCGCGTGAAACCCTGGAAATCTACAGCCCGCTCGCCCACCGTCTGGGTATTCATCACCTGAAGACCGAGCTGGAAGAGCTGGGCTTCGAGGCGCTGTACCCGAACCGTTATCGCGTGATCAAGGAAGTGGTGAAAGCCGCGCGCGGCAACCGCAAAGAGATGATTCAAAAAATCCTCTCCGAGATTGAAGGGCGACTGACCGAAGCCGGTATCGCCTGCCGCGTCAGCGGGCGGGAAAAACACCTCTACTCCATCTACCTCAAGATGCACCTCAAGGAACAGCGTTTCCATTCCATCATGGATATCTACGCGTTCCGGGTGATCGTGAAAGAGGTCGATACCTGCTACCGCGTGCTCGGCCAGGTGCACAGCCTGTACAAACCGCGCCCGGGGCGAGTGAAAGATTACATCGCCATTCCCAAGGCCAACGGCTATCAATCGCTGCATACCTCGCTGATCGGCCCGCACGGCGTGCCGGTCGAAGTGCAGATCCGCACCGAAGACATGGACCAGATGGCTGAGATGGGGGTAGCCGCGCACTGGGCTTACAAGGAAAGAGAACAGGGCGAAACCGGCACCACGGCGCAGATCCGCGCCCAGCGCTGGATGCAGAGCCTGCTGGAACTGCAGCAAAGCGCCGGCAGTTCGTTTGAGTTTATCGAGAGCGTCAAATCCGATCTGTTCCCGGATGAGATTTACGTTTTCACCCCGGAAGGCCGCATCGTCGAGCTGCCCGCCGGCGCCACGCCGGTCGATTTCGCCTATGCGGTGCATACCGATATCGGCCATGCCTGCGTCGGCGCGCGCGTCGATCGTCAGCCGTACCCGCTGTCGCAGTCGCTGACCAGCGGCCAGACCGTCGAGATCATCACCGCGCCGGGCGCGCGGCCCAACGCCGCCTGGCTGAACTTCGTGGTCAGCTCGAAAGCGCGCGCCAAAATTCGCCAGATGCTGAAGAACCTCAAGCGCGACGACTCCGTCGGCCTCGGCCGCCGTCTGCTCAACCACGCGCTGGGCGGCAGCCGCAAGCTGGCCGAAATCCCGCAGGAAAACATTCAGCACGAGCTGGACCGTATGAAGCTGGCGACGCTGGACGATCTGCTGGCGGAAATCGGCCTCGGCAACGCCATGAGCGTGGTGGTGGCGAAGAACCTGCAGGGCGATCAGTCCAGCCTGGGCGCATCCTCCGGCGTGCGTAACCTGGCCATCAAGGGCGCCGACGGGGTGTTGATCACCTTCGCCAAGTGCTGCCGTCCGATTCCGGGCGATCCGATTATCGCTCACGTCAGCCCGGGCAAAGGGCTGGTGATCCACCATGAGTCCTGCCGCAATATTCGCGGCTATCAGAAAGAGCCTGAGAAGTTCATGGCGGTCGAGTGGGATAAAGAGACCGAGCAGGAGTTCATCGCCGAGATCAAGGTGGATATGTTCAACCACCAGGGCGCGTTGGCCAACCTGACGGCGGCGATCAACGCGGCCGAGTCCAATATTCAGAGCCTGAACACCGAAGAGAAAGACGGTCGGGTTTATAGCGCCTTTATCCGCTTGACCACCCGCGATCGCATCCATTTGGCAAACATTATGCGTAAAATCCGTATCATGCCGGATGTGATCAAAGTTAACCGCAACCGAAACTAGCGCTTATGAGTCCTGAACGCTATGCGCGGATTTGTGAAATGCTCGCGACCCGGCAGCCGGATTTGACGGTCTGCCTGGAGCAAGTGCACAAACCGCATAACGTCTCCGCCATTATCCGCACCGCCGACGCCGTCGGCGTGCATCAGGTCCACGCCGTGTGGCCCACCACCCGCATGCGCACCCTGGTTTCCTCCGCCGCCGGCAGCAACAGCTGGGTCAGCGTCAAAACCCATCGCACCATCGGCGACGCGGTCGGTCATCTGAAAGCGCAGGGCATGCAAATTCTGGCCACCAATCTGTCTGCGCGCGCGGTCGATTTCCGCGAGGTGGACTACACCCGGCCCACCTGCGTGCTGCTCGGCCAGGAAAAAACCGGCATCACCGAAGAAGCGCTGGCGCTGGCCGATCGGGACATCGTCATTCCGATGATCGGCATGGTGCAGTCGCTCAATGTCTCCGTGGCCTCGGCGCTGATCCTGTATGAAGCGCAGCGCCAGCGGCAGAACGCCGGCCTGTATCGCCGCGACAACAGCATGCTGGATGAAGAAGAGCAGCAGCGTCTGCTGTTCGAAGGCGGTTACCCGGTGCTGGCCAACGTGGCCAAGCGCAAAGGGCTGCCGCGCCCGCAGATTGATGAGCAGGGCCAGGTGGTCGCCAGCGCCGAATGGTGGGCGGCCATGCAGGCGACGGTGCGCAAATGAAAGGCCGCCTGCTGGATGCTGTCCCACTCACCACGCTTTCCGGGGTTGGCGCCAGCCAGGCGGGCAAACTGGCCAAACTCGGCCTCGAGACCATTCAGGATCTGCTGCTGCACCTGCCGCTGCGCTACGAAGACCGCACCCGCCTCTACCCGATCAACGATCTGCTGCCGGGCATCTACGCCACGGTAGAAGGGGAAGTGCTGCGCAGCGACATCAGCTTCGGCCGCCGCCGCATGCTGACCTGCCAGATTAGCGACGGCACCGGCATCCTCACCATGCGGTTCTTCAACTTCAACGCCGCAATGAAGAACAGCCTGGCCACCGGCCGCCGCGTGACCGCCTACGGCGAGATCAAGCGCGGCAACCACGGCGCGGAAATCATCCATCCTGAATACCGCATTCAGGGCGAAGCCAGCGAGGTTGAGCTGCAAGAGTCGCTGACGCCGGTCTACCCCACCACCGAAGGGGTGCGGCAGGCCACGCTGCGCAAGCTAACCGATCAGGCGCTGGAGCGGCTGGATACCTGCGCTATCGCCGAGCTGCTGCCGCCGGAGCTGAGCGGCGGCCTGATGAGCCTGCCGCAGGCGCTGCACACCCTGCATCGCCCGCCGCCGGACATCCAGCTGGCGGATCTGGAGCTGGGCAAACACCCGGCGCAAAAACGCCTGATCCTCGAAGAGCTGCTGGCGCATAACCTCAGCATGCTGGCGGTGCGCGCCGGCGCGCAGAGCTATCAGGCGCAGCCGCTGCTGCCGGACGATCGGCTGAAAAACCGTTTTCTCGCCCAGCTGCCGTTCTCGCCGACCGGCGCGCAAACGCGCGTGGTGGCCGACATCGAAGCCGATATGCAAAAAGACTTCCCGATGATGCGGCTGGTGCAGGGCGACGTCGGCTCCGGTAAAACGCTGGTGGCGGCGCTGGCGGCGCTGCGCGCCATCGCGCACGGCAAGCAGGTAGCGCTGATGGCGCCGACCGAGCTACTGGCCGAGCAGCACGCCAACAATTTCCGTCAGTGGTTTGAACCGCTGGGGCTGGAGGTCGGCTGGTTGGCCGGCAAACAGAAAGGCAAGGCGCGCATCGCGCAGCAGGAGGCTATTGCCAGCGGCCAGGTGTCGATGGTGGTCGGCACCCACGCCATCTTCCAGGAGCAGGTGCAGTTCAACGGCCTGGCGCTGGTGATCATTGATGAGCAGCACCGCTTCGGGGTGCATCAGCGGCTGGCGCTGTGGGAGAAAGGCGAAGAGCAAGGCTTCCACGCCCATCAGCTGATCATGACCGCCACGCCGATCCCGCGCACGCTGGCGATGACCGCCTATGCCGATCTCGATACCTCGGTCATCGACGAGCTGCCGCCGGGACGCACGCCGGTGACCACCGTCGCCATCCCCGATACCCGCCGCGCCGACATCATTCAACGGGTGAAAAGCGCCTGTCTGGAAGAGGGGCGGCAGGCTTACTGGGTATGTACGCTGATCGAAGAGTCCGAGCTGCTGGAAGCGCAGGCGGCGGAAGCCACCTGGGAAGAACTGAAAACCGCGCTGCCAGAGCTGAAGGTAGCGCTGGTGCACGGCCGCATGAAAGCGCAGGAAAAGCAGGCGGTGATGCAGGCGTTTAAACAGGGCGAGCTGCAGCTGTTGGTGGCCACTACGGTGATCGAAGTCGGCGTCGACGTGCCGAACGCCAGCCTGATGATCATCGAAAACCCGGAGCGGCTGGGCCTGGCTCAGCTGCACCAGCTGCGCGGCCGCGTAGGACGCGGCGCCGTGGCCTCACACTGCGTGCTGCTGTACAAAACGCCGCTGAGCAAGACTGCGCAAACGCGCCTGCAGGTGCTGCGCGACAGCAACGACGGCTTCGTCATCGCGCAGCGCGATCTGGAGATCCGCGGCCCAGGCGAGCTGCTGGGCACCCGCCAGACCGGCAGCGCCGAATTCAAGGTGGCGGACCTGCTGCGCGATCAGGCGATGATCCCCGAAGTGCAACGCGTCGCTCGCCATCTCCATCAGCACTATCCGGAGCACGCCCAGGCGCTGATCGAACGCTGGCTGCCGGAGAAGGCGCGCTACTCCAACGCATAAAAAAGGGCGCCGCAGGCGCCCTTTTCGCGATGACCCGCGATATCACCCCACCGCCGGGAACACCGGCAGCAGCAGATACAGCTTGATGACGATGGCATTGGCGATATCAATAAAGAACGCCCCCACCATCGGCACCACCAAAAACGCCACGTGCGACGGACCGAAACGATCGGTGATCGCCTGCATGTTGGCGATCGCCGTCGGCGTGGCGCCCATGCCGAAGCCGCAGTGGCCGGCGGCCAGCACCGCCGCATCGTAGTTCTTGCCCATCACCCGATAGGTGACGAAGATCGCGTACAGCGCCATGACCAGCGTCTGCACCGCCAGGATCGCCAGCATCGGCAGCGCCAGCGAGGCCAGCTCCCACAGGCGCAGGCTCATCAACGCCATCGCCAGGAACAGCGACAGGCTGACGTTGCCCAGCACCGACACCGCCCGCTCGAACACGGTATAGAAACCGGTGAAGGCCAGCGTGTTGCTGAGGATCACCCCGACGAACAGCACGCAAACGAAGTTCGGCAGTTCAAACACCGTGCCGCTCAGCAGGCCGGCAATCAGCTGCCCCAGGCTCAGACAGATGGCGATCATGGCGATGGTTTCGATCATCACCAGCGAGGTGATCAGACGGCCGCTTTCCGGCTTCTCGAAGCCGCTCGGCTGCACGCTGTCATCCGGGGTGCCTTCCGGCGTGGAGGAGTGCTTGACCAGATAGCGCGCCACCGGGCCGCCGATCAGGCCGCCCAGCACCAGGCCGAAGGTGGCGCAGGCCATGGCGACTTCCGTGGCGTTCTCGAAGCCGTAGCGCTCAATGAACAGTTTGCTCCAGGCCGCCCCGGTGCCGTGGCCGCCCGACAGGGTGATCGACCCGGCGATCAGGCCCATCAGCGGATCCAACCCCAGCATTTTCGCCATGCCGATGCCGATGGCGTTCTGCACGATAAGCAGCCCCAGCACCACGAACAGGAACACCACCAGCACCTTGCCGCCGGCGCGCAAACGCGCCAGGTTGGCGTTCAGGCCGATGGTGGCGAAGAAGGCCAGCATCAGCGGATCCTTCAGCGACATGTCAAAACTGATTTCCCAGTTGACGAGCTTTTTCAGGGCTAACAGCAGGAGGGCCACCAGCAAACCGCCGGCGACGGGAGCGGGAATGGTATATTTTCGCAGCAGAGGAATGGTTCTGACGCACTTGCCCCCGAGGAGCAAAACCAGCGTCGCCGCGACTAACGTGCCATAAGTATCAAGATGAAACATCCAGGTACTCCATGTAAGGAAAAAGATCCAAATAAAAATAATAAGTTATAGAAAACCACTGAGTTTTTAAACTTGATGAGTGCAGGATTAGAAGTAAAAAACGCTGAGATGACAAGAAAAAATGAATGAAAATGCGACATAAGCGAGAAAGTCGGCAACATAATATTTACGCGCAACCGTTTGCTTTTGTGGGGCGGAGCATTAAAATGCCTGCTTTGCCGTATCTGGAAACGCCACACCATGAGCATGTCATCCTCCGAGCTTGATGCCGCGCGCCAAGCCGCCTCAGAACCCCGCGCCAGTGAACTGATTTATCGCCTGGAAGATCGCCCGCCGCTGCCGCAAACGCTGTTTGCCGCCGGCCAGCATCTGCTGGCGATGTTCGTCGCGGTGATCACCCCGGCCCTGCTGATCTGCCAGGCGCTGGGTCTGCCGGCACAGGATACCCAGCACATCATCAGCATGTCGCTGTTCGCCTCCGGTCTGGCTTCCATTCTGCAAATCAAAACCTGGGGGCCGGTGGGTTCCGGGCTGCTGTCGATTCAGGGCACCAGCTTCAACTTCGTTTCGCCGCTGATCATGGGCGGTCTGGCGCTGAAAAACGGCGGCGCCGACGTGCCGACCATGATGGCCGCGCTGTTCGGTACCCTGATGGTCGCCTCCTGCACCGAAATTCTGCTGTCGCGCGTGCTGCATCTGGCGCGCCGCATCATCACCCCGCTGGTTTCCGGCATCGTGGTGATGATCATCGGCCTGTCGCTGATTCAGGTCGGCCTGACCTCGATCGGCGGCGGTTACGCCGCGATGAACGATCACAGCTTCGGCTCGCCGAAAAACCTGCTGCTGGCCGGCGCGGTGCTGGCGGTAATCATCCTGCTGAACCGCCAGCGCAACCCTTACCTGCGCGTGGCTTCGCTGGTGATCGCCATGGCGGTCGGCTATCTGTTGGCCTGGGCGATGGACATGCTGCCCGCCGATGCACCGGCGGCCCCCACGGCGGCGATCACCATCCCCACGCCGCTCTATTACGGCCTGGGCTTCGACTGGAACCTGCTGCTGCCGCTGATGCTGATTTTTATGGTCACCTCGCTCGAGACCATCGGCGACATCACCGCCACCTCCGACGTCTCCGAACAGCCGGTCAGCGGGCCGCTGTACATGAAGCGCCTGAAGGGCGGCGTGCTGGCCAACGGCCTGAACTCGATGCTGTCGGCGGTGTTCAACACCTTCCCCAACTCCTGCTTCGGCCAGAACAACGGCGTGATCCAACTGACCGGCGTCGCCAGCCGCTACGTCGGCTTCGTGGTGGCGCTGATGCTGATCGCGCTGGGGCTGTTCCCGGCGGTGGCCGGCTTCGTGCAGCACATCCCCGAACCGGTACTGGGAGGCGCGACCATCGTGATGTTCGGCACCATCGCCGCCTCCGGCGTGCGCATCGTGTCGCGCGAGCGTCTGAACCGCCGCGCCATCATGATCATGGCGCTGTCGCTGGCCGTCGGCATGGGCGTGTCCCAGCAGCCGCTGATCCTGCAGTTCGCGCCGGACTGGCTGAAAACCCTGCTCTCTTCCGGCATCGCCGCCGGCGGTATTACCGCTATCGTGCTGAACCTGGTGTTCCCGCAGGAACACGAGAAGAAGTAACCCGTCCATCGGCGTTCAAACGGCCGCTTGCGGCCGTTTTTTATTGTCTATCAGACCATTGCCCTTGAGATGCCCGGCCAATTGCGGCATAAACAGGGTATCTTTTTTGACCGATGCGGATGTAGACGATGAAATTTATCGGAAAGCTGTTGCTGACGTTGCTGCTGCTGATCGTGCTGGCGGCAGTGGTGCTGTACCTGGTGGGGCAAACCCGCTGGGCGGCAGGCCGCCTGAGCGCCTGGATCAGCGACAACAGCGAATACCGCCTGTCGATAGGAAAAATCACCCATTCGTGGAGCCAGCCGAACCAGATTGAGCTGGAAGACGTGCAACTGGCGCGCAACGGTCAGCCGCAGGCGCTGGTCGCCAAACGCGTCGATCTCGGCCTCAGCCTGCGCCAAATCACCGAGCCGCGCTATTTTCACAGCGTCACGCTGCGCGACGGCACGCTGAACGTGCAGCCGCAGGCAGCGGCGCTGCCTGTACAGGCCGACGTGTTGCAGCTGAGCAACATGGCGTTGCAGTCCAACGATAACGAGTGGCAGCTCAACGCGCAGCAGGTCACTGCCGGCATTACGCCGTGGCGCCCGCTGGCCGACCATCTGCTGGGGGACAACAACCAGTTCCAGTTCAGCGCCGGTTCGATGACGCTGAACGGCATCCCCGCCTCGAAGGTGTTGGTGCAGGGGGAGCAGAAGCAGGGCCAGCTGCTGTTGAACAACTTCGGCGCCGATCTGGCGCAGGGCGACCTGACCGGCGTGGCCAGCCGCGCCGCCGACGGCAGTTGGCAGGTGGATCGCCTGCGGCTGAGCGGCGTGCGCATGCAGACCCCGCTGACGCTGGCGGAATTCATGCAGCGCTTTACCACCCTGCCGCCGGTCACCCTCAAGCGTTTCGATCTGATCGACGCGCGCCTGGAAGGCAAGGCATGGGCGTTTAACGATCTCGATCTGTCGCTGCAAAACGTCAGCGTCGAAAAAGGCGACTGGCGCAGCGAAGACGGCTCGCTCAACGTCAACGCCAGCGACGTGATCAACGGCGGCTTCCACCTGATCGATCCGATCGCCACCCTGCGGCTCTCCTCCGCCGGCATCGCCATTCAACAGTTCACCACCCGCTGGGAAGGCGGGCTGCTGCGCACCTCCGGCAACTGGCTGCGCGCCGGCAAACGCCTGCAGCTGGATGAAGTGGCCATGGCGGCGCTGGAGTACACCTTGCCGAGCGACTGGCGCGAACTGTGGCTGAAACCGCTGCCGGACTGGCTGGCGGAGGTGTACGTCACCAAGCTGACCACCAACCGCAATCTGATCATCGATATCAACCCGGCATTCCCGTTCCAGATCACCGCGCTGGACGGCTACGGCAGCAACCTGCTGCTGGCGCGCGATCGCCAGTGGGGTATATGGTCCGGATCGCTCAACCTGAACGGCAGCGAGGCGACCTTCAACAAGATAGACGTGCGGCGCCCTTCGCTGGCGCTGAACGCCGACGCCAATCAGATTAACGTCACCGAGCTCAGCGCCTTTATGCCTAATGGGTTGCTTGAGGCCAAAGCGACCGTCGATCAGCTGCCGGGCAAGCCGTTCCAGCTGACGCTGCACGGCCGTTCGGTACCGATCAACACCTTGCAGCAATGGGGATGGCAGCCGGTGCCGCTGACGGGCGACGGCAACCTTGAGCTGCAGTTGAAAGGGCTGCTGAACAGCGACGGGCCGTTCAAAGCCTCGTTGAAGGGAAATCTGCAGGCCACCGCCGGCGACGGCCAAGCGGTGAACCAGCAACTGCCGTAATGCCCTGCGCGGCCCGCCCTCAGGCAGGCCGCCGTCTTACTCTTCCAGCGCCTCAGAGCCGCCCTGATCCAGCGGCACATCCGGCTCGGCCGGCAGCACCATGTAGGTGCCTTCGAACACCGCACCTTTATCCTCGTCGCCGAACAGATGCACTTCGGCGTGCACGCGCGCGCGGCGGCCGCGCGCCAGACGCGCCAAATCGCCGCTCAGCGAGCCGAGATCCGCCACCGCTCGCGGCCTGCCGGTAATCGGTTTGCTGTAGCGAATGTGCGCGTCCGCCAGAATGATGGTGCCGCCGAGATGGCGCTCGCGCAGCAGCAGCCAAATCAGCCCCCAGGCGGTCAGCGTCGCCAGCGAGAACAGGCTGCCGGCGAACAGCGTGTGGTGCGGATTCTGGTTGCCGGTCTCCGGCATGGTGGTGACGAAGCGCTGGCCGGTGTATTGGCTGATGCGCACGCCCATCTTTTCGCTCAGCGGGATGTGTTCATACCAGGCCTGCTGCAGTTGGCCGCACCAGTCGGGGCGATGCAGGATATCGTCCAGCGTCGCTACCGGTTTGATCATCAAAAAGTGGCGGATCGGGGTGGTCTGCGGCGCAGTGATCTCCCCCTGATTGACGAACCCCAGCTTGGCGAAGAAGTCCACCGCGTCTTCACGAGCGCTGCACACCACCCGCTTCACGCCCTCCTGCCGCGCGACGGACTCCAGCGTCATCGCCACCAGCGTCCCCAGCCCTTTATCCTGCAGCGTCGGATCTACCGCCAGAAAACGGATCGCCGCCTCGTTGTCGGCATTGATGTACAGCCGCCCGATGGCGACGATTTTACCGGCCTCGTCCACCACCATTTGGTGGTGGGCCATGGCGTCATAGGCATCCTTTTCCGAACCCACCGGCTGGTGCAGCGGCTTGCGCAGCATTTCCCAGCGAAACTGGTAATACTCCTTCAGTTCTTGCTCTGTTACGGGTACTCGTAGGTGATACATAGACGCCTGTTCTCCGAATGCTTAGACCTGTAGCCAGAATGTCACCGGACCATCGTTGACCAGCGCCACCTGCATGTCGGCGGCGAATTCGCCGGTCTGGGTCTCTACGCCGCGTTCGCGGCACTGGCCAACAAAATATTGATACAACCGATCGGCGACCAAAGGTGCGGCGCCGCGCGAGAAGCTGGGCCGCATGCCCTTTTGGGTGTCCGCCGCCAGGGTGAACTGCGAAACGACCAGCACGCTGCCCCCGGCCTGCTGGACGTTGAGATTCATCTTGTCGTTCTCGTCGCCGAAAATGCGGTATCCCAACACGCGTTCGCACAGGCGCTGCGCTTTTTGCTCGTTATCGCCCTGCTCCACGCCCAATAACACTAACAAACCGGGGCCAATCTTGCCTACCGTCTCGCCACCCACCGTGACGCTGGCGTTTAACACCCGTTGAATCAACGCAATCATTCCTGCTGCCCTTCTGGTTTCTGTTCCTGTTGCTCCGCCTTCTGCCGGCGGTAGTCGCGGTATTCGCCGATGGTCACGGTGATTTCCGCGCCGAGTAACACGATACACCAGCTCCAGTAGACCCACAGGAATAAAATCGGGATCACCGCCAGCACGCCGTAAATCAGCTGGTAGGAAGGGAACATGGTGACGTACAGCGCGAATCCCTTCTTGCCCAGCTCGAACAGCAATCCGGCCACCAGCGCGCCAATCAGCGCGTCTTTGGGCGGCACCCGCACCGTCGGCACGATGCAATACAGCAGCCAGAAGGAAGCGCACGACAAAATCAGCGGGAAAATGCGCAGCACCTGATCCACCAGGCCGTTGACGCCGGTCTGTGCCAGCCAGTTGAGCGACAACAGATAGGAGCTGATGGCCATGCTGGCGCCAACCAGCAGCGGCCCCAGCGTCAGCACCATCCAGTACACGGCGAAGGAGAAGACAATCGGCCGCTTGTTCTTGCTGCGCCAGATGGTGTTCAGCACGCTGTCCACCGAGGAGATCAACAGCAGCGCGGTGACGATCAGCCCGCAGGTGCCGACGGCGGTCATCTTGTTGGAGTTGGCGACGAACTGTTCCAGGTAGTTCTGTATGACGTTGCCGGCGGCCGGCACGAAATTGGAAAAGATAAAGCTCTTCAGCTGCTCGCTGATATCGGAAAACATCGGGAAAGCGGCGAACAGAGCAAACACCACGGTGACCAGCGGCACCAGCGACAGCAGGGAAACATAGGCGAGATGGCCCGCCAACATCGTCAGGCCATCGTGATCGATACGCTGGTACAGCAGCCGTCCGAAGGTGACGCCGGGCTTAATCGCAGAGGGCAGCTTCTTGCGGCGGAAAAACGACATGGTCACTCCTTGATGTCCGTTGATACGCCTTAAGCTTAACGCGCCCTGCGCTCATTGAGCAAAATAGGCCGGCACCACGTCGCGATCGGTGACGTGCACCGTCTTGATCCCCAGCGCCTGCGCGGCGAGGACGTTCGCCGGGTGATCGTCGAAGAACACCGCGTCGGCGGCGGCGGTGTTTTCCGCGGCCAGCACATGCTGGTAGATCTCGGCCTCCGGCTTGCGCATGCCGAGATCTTGCGACAGATAGAGGTGATCGGCGGCGGCGGCCACTTCAGGATAGTGCTGCGGCCAGTAGTTGCAGTGCAGACGGTTGGTGTTCGACAGCACCACCACCCGGTGGCCCTCGTTGCGCAGGCGCTGCATGATGTCGATCACTTCCGGGCGCAGCGCGACGAATACCGCCTGCCAGCCGGTGGCGAACTGCTCGAAGCTGAGCGCGATGCCCATTTCATCGCACAGCTTGCCGGCGAAGTCTTCGTCGCTGATTTCACCGCGTTCATGCTGCTGGAACACCTCACCCATGGTGAAACGATCGGACAGCACCGCCAACGGCGTGCCGCTCAAATTGCTCCACACGCCCAGCACACGCTTGAAATCGATATCGACGATCACATTACCTAAATCAAAGATATACAGCATAGTCCTCTCCTGATGGGCCGGTGAGATTTCACTGTAGCGGGAAAAGGAACAGCTGAACAGGGAGCGAACGGAAAAGCGCATAGCGCGCCGCACAAACGGGGAACAACAGAGGAAAAAACTCAGGGCGCGAGAACCACGCCCTAAGCATGAGACACTCAATCAGCGATTAAGCGTCTTTAGGACCGCGGCTGGCACGCTTACGATCGTTTTCCGTCAGGTGACGCTTACGGATACGGATCGAGGTTGGCGTCACTTCTACCAGTTCGTCGTCATCGATGAACTCCAGAGCTTGCTCCAGGGTCATTTTGATGGCCGGAACCAGGGTAGTCGCTTCGTCAGTACCGGAAGCACGCATGTTGGTCAGCTTCTTACCGGTCAGGCAGTTTACGGTCAGGTCGTTGGAACGCGAGTGAATACCGATGATCTGGCCTTCATACACTTCCGCACCGTGGCCCAGGAACAGCTTGCCGCGATCCTGCAGGCCGAACAGCGCGAACGCGACCGCTTTGCCCTGGCCGTTGGAGATCAGCACGCCGTTCTGACGCTGGCCCACTTCGCCCGGACGCACGTCGTCGTAGTGGCTGAAGGTGGAGTACAGCAGACCGGTGCCCGAAGTCATGGTCATGAATTCGTTACGGAAGCCGATCAGACCGCGGCTTGGGATCACGTAGTCGAGACGCACGCGGCCCTTACCGTCCGGATCCATGTTTTTCAGGTCGGCTTTACGCTCGCCCATCGCCTGCATCACGGAACCCTGATGCTGCTCTTCAATATCCAGCGTCACGTTCTCGAATGGCTCCTGCTTGCGGCCATCGATTTCGCGGAAGATAACTTTCGGACGGGAAACCGCCAACTCGAAACCTTCGCGACGCATGTTTTCGATCAGCACCGACAGGTGCAGTTCGCCACGGCCGGAAACGCGGAAGGCGTCCGCATCGTCGGTTTCTTCAACGCGCAGCGCCACGTTGTGCACTAACTCCTTGTTCAGACGGTCAAGGATCTGACGCGACGTCACGTACTTGCCTTCTTTACCGCAGAACGGCGAGGTGTTGACGTTGAAGAACATGGTGACGGTCGGTTCGTCGACGGACAGCGCCGGCAGCGCTTCTACGGCGTTGGTGTCGCAGATGGTGTCGGAGATGTTCAGCTCGCCCAGGCCGGTGATGGCGATGATGTCGCCCGCTTCCGCCAAGGTGCTGTCGATACGCTCCAGACCCAGGTGGCCCAGCACTTTGCCCACTTTACCGTTGCGAGTTTTACCTTCGCTGTCGATGATGGTGACCTGCTGGTTCGGCTTCACTTTACCGCGCTTGATGCGGCCGATGCCGATAACGCCCAGGTAGTTGTTGTAGTCCAACTGGGAGATCTGCATCTGGAATGGCGCTTCCAGCTCAACCTGCGGCGCAGACACGTGGTCGACGATCGCCTGATACAGCGGGGTCATGTCTTCCGCCATGTCGGTGTGGTCGACGCCGGCGATGCCGTTCAGCGCAGAAGCGTAGATGATCGGGAAGTCGAGCTGCTCGTCGGTCGCGTCGAGGTTCACGAACAGGTCGAACACCTGATCCACAACCCAGTCAGGGCGCGCGCCAGGACGGTCAACCTTGTTGATGACCACGATCGGCTTCAGACCGTTGGCGAAGGCCTTCTTGGTCACGAAGCGGGTTTGCGGCATAGGGCCATCCATTGCATCCACAACCAGCAGCACCGAGTCAACCATCGACATCACGCGCTCTACCTCGCCGCCGAAGTCGGCGTGTCCCGGGGTATCCACGATGTTGATACGGTAACCGTTCCAATTAATGGCGGTGTTTTTTGCGAGGATGGTAATCCCACGCTCTTTCTCCAAATCGTTGGAGTCCATTACGCGTTCGGTGGCTTCCGCACGCTCTCCGAAAGTACCGGATTGTTGCAGCAGCTTATCAACCAGGGTGGTTTTACCATGGTCAACGTGGGCAATAATGGCGATGTTACGCAAATTTTCGATCACAGCTTTGCCTCGGGCATTAGAAATAGCGCGCTATTGTACACGTATTAAGCGAGGGACTAAACAAGATCACAACCATCTCTTATAAACAACCGCGTACCGGTCAGTTTGTGATCCCTTTCACGGTGCAAAAAGCCGCAATCGCTGCACTTTTGCACCATTTCGGTGCCTGCACCCGCCCTTATTGCACCATAACAGTGCAATTTATCGTTGGTGGTGCATACTGTGGCTGGGTAAAACCCGCGCAGAAAGGCGATGAACGCCTTTTTAAAAAGTTGGCACGCTTTTCGCTTTAGTCTTTTCAAGGCGAAAAAAAGCCAGTTCCACAGATTCGTTCCACGACGACGACAATGATAAACCGGGAGAGTTAAGTATGTCCGCTGAACACGTTTTGACGATGCTGAATGAGCATGAAGTGAAATTCGTAGACCTGCGTTTCACTGACACCAAGGGTAAGGAACAGCACGTGACTATCCCGGCTCACCAGGTAAACGCCGACTTCTTCGAAGAAGGCAAAATGTTTGACGGCTCCTCTATCGGTGGTTGGAAGGGCATCAACGAATCTGACATGGTGCTGATGCCGGACGCCAGCACGGCGGTTCTGGATCCGTTCTTCGAAGAACCTACCCTGATCATTCGCTGCGACATTCTCGAGCCGGGCACCATGCAAGGCTACGATCGCGACCCGCGCTCCATCTCCAAACGCGCCGAAGACTTCCTGCGCTCCTCCGGCATCGCGGATACCGTGCTGTTCGGGCCAGAGCCTGAGTTCTTCCTGTTCGACGACATCCGCTTCGGCAGCAGCATCCGCGGTTCCCACGTGGCCATCGACGACATCGAAGGCGCCTGGAACTCCGGCACAAAATACGACGGCGGCAACAAAGGCCACCGTCCGGCGGTGAAAGGCGGTTACTTCCCGGTTCCACCGGTCGACTCTTCGCAGGATCTGCGTTCCACCATGTGCTTGACCATGGAAGAGATGGGCCTGGTGGTTGAAGCGCACCACCACGAAGTGGCGACCGCCGGTCAGAACGAAGTGGCAACCCGCTTCAACACCATGACCAAGAAAGCCGACGAAATTCAGATCTACAAATACGTGGTGCACAACGTGGCGCACGCTTTCGGCAAAACCGCGACCTTCATGCCGAAGCCTATGTTCGGCGACAACGGTTCCGGCATGCACTGCCACATGTCGCTGTCCAAGAACGGCACCAACCTGTTCGCCGGCGACAAATACGGCGGCCTGTCTGAAACCGCGCTGTTCTACATCGGCGGCATCATCAAGCACGCCAAGGCGATCAACGCCCTGGCCAACCCGACCACCAACTCGTACAAACGTCTGGTGCCGGGTTACGAAGCGCCGGTGATGCTGGCTTACTCCGCCCGTAACCGCTCCGCGTCCATCCGTATCCCGGTGGTCGCCAGCCCGAAAGCGCGCCGCATCGAAGCCCGCTTCCCGGATCCGGCGGCTAACCCATACCTGTGCTTCGCCGCGCTGCTGATGGCCGGCCTGGACGGCATCATCAACAAGATCCACCCTGGCGACGCCATGGACAAAAACCTGTACGACCTGCCGCCGGAAGAAGAAGCCGAGATCCCAAAAGTGGCCGGCTCGCTGGATGAGGCGATGGCCGCACTGAACGAAGACCGCGAGTTCCTGACCCGCGGCGGCGTGTTCACCGACGATGCGATCGATGCCTACATCGAACTGCGCAAAGAAGAGATGGACCGCATTCGCATGACGCCACACCCGGTTGAGTTCGAACTGTACTACAGCGTCTAAGCCCTACCCGCGCCGTCTGCGCAGGCGGACGGCGCCCACATTTTTGTTATCGCTTTTTTGTTGCCGTGGAAACTTTCAGCCCATCTTCGGATGGGTTTTTTTCTCCACCGTATTTTCTGCAAAACTATTCCATACCGCGCCGATCCCGGATGGAGTAGGATAGATGCACTAAAAAGGTGCAGGAGTCTGCTGTATGGCAACTGGCAAGCTGCCCGATGCTGGGCAGATCCTCAATTCACTCATCAACAGCATCCTGCTGTTGGATGACTCTCTGGCGGTTCACTACGCCAACCCTGCGGCACAGCAATTGCTGGCGCAAAGCTCCCGCAAGCTGTTCGGCACGCCGCTGCCCGATTTGCTCGGTTATTTTTCGCTGAACGTCTCTTTGATGCGTGAAAGCCTGCGCGCCGGTCAGGGCTTCACCGACAACGAAGTGACCCTGGTGGTCGACGGCCGTGCGCATATCCTTTCCCTGACCGCTCAGGCGCTGCCGGAAGGCTATATTCTGGTCGAGCTGGCGCCGATGGACAATCAGCGCCGCCTGAGCCAGGAACAGCTGCAGCATGCCCAACAGGTGGCGGCCCGCGATCTGGTGCGCGGTTTGGCGCACGAGATTAAAAATCCGCTGGGCGGCCTGCGCGGCGCGGCGCAGCTGCTGGCCAAGGCGCTGCCCGATCCGGCGCTGACCGAATACACCAAGGTGATCATCGAGCAGGCCGATCGGCTGCGCAATCTGGTGGATCGCCTGCTCGGCCCGCAGCGGCCCGGCCAGCACATCACCCAGAGCATTCATCAGGTCGCGGAGCGCGTCTGCCAGCTGGTGTCGCTGGAAATGCCGGATAACGTCACGCTGGTGCGCGATTACGATCCGAGCCTGCCGGAAATGGCCCACGACCCGGATCAGATAGAACAGGTGCTACTGAACATTACCCGCAACGCGCTGCAGGCGCTGGGCGAAGCGGGCGGCACCATCACGCTGCGCACCCGCACCGCGTTTCAGATTACGCTGCACGGCACCCGCTACCGGCTGGCGGCGCGCATCGACGTCGAAGACGACGGCCCCGGCGTGCCGGCGCAGCTGCAGGACACGCTGTTCTACCCGATGGTCAGCGGCCGCGAGGGCGGCACCGGCCTGGGATTATCCATCGCCCGCAATCTTATCGATCAGCATTGCGGAAAAATTGAATTCAACAGTTGGCCAGGTCATACCGAATTCTCGGTCTACCTGCCCATTCGTCAGTGAGGTTTGCTATGCAACGAGGGATAGTCTGGATCGTCGATGACGATAGCTCCATCCGCTGGGTGCTTGAGCGCGCGCTCACCGGCGCGGGCCTGAGCTGCGCCACCTTCGAAGGCGGCAATGACGTGCTGGAAGCCTTGGCCACGCAAACCCCCGACGTGCTGCTGTCCGATATCCGCATGCCGGGCATAGACGGCCTGGCGCTGCTCAAGCAGATCAAACAGCGCCACCCGATGCTGCCGGTGATCATCATGACCGCGCATTCGGATTTGGACGCCGCCGTCAGCGCCTATCAGCAAGGGGCCTTCGACTACCTGCCGAAGCCGTTCGACATCGACGAAGCGGTGGCGCTGGTCGAGCGCGCCATCAGCCATTATCAGGAGCAGCAGCAGCCGGTGCGCAGCCAGCCGGCCAGCGATCCGGCGGCGGACATCATCGGCGAGGCGCCGGCGATGCAGGACGTGTTTCGCATCATCGGCCGGCTGTCGCGTTCGTCGATCAGCGTGTTGATCAACGGTGAATCCGGCACCGGCAAGGAGCTGGTGGCGCATGCGCTGCACCGCCACAGCCCGCGCGCCAAGTCGCCGTTCATCGCCCTGAACATGGCCGCCATCCCCAAGGATCTGATCGAGTCCGAGCTGTTCGGCCACGAGAAAGGCGCCTTCACCGGCGCGAACCAAATCCGTCAGGGCCGTTTTGAACAGGCCGACGGCGGCACGCTGTTCCTCGACGAGATCGGCGATATGCCGCTCGACGTGCAAACGCGCCTGCTGCGGGTGCTGGCGGACGGCCAGTTCTACCGGGTCGGCGGCTATGCGCCGGTGAAGGTCGACGTGCGCATCATCGCCGCCACGCACCAGAATCTGGAGCTGCGGGTGCAGGAAGGCAAGTTCCGCGAGGATCTGTTCCACCGCCTGAACGTGATCCGCGTACACCTGCCGCCGCTGCGCGAGCGCCGTGAAGATATCCCGCGGCTGGCGCGCCACTTCCTGCAGATCGCCGCCAAAGAGTTAGGCGTCGAGGCCAAGAACCTGCACCCGGAAACCGAAACCGCGCTGACCCGCCTGCCCTGGCCGGGCAACGTGCGCCAGCTGGAGAACACCTGCCGCTGGCTGACGGTGATGGCCGCCGGGCAGGAAGTGCTGATCCAGGATCTACCGGGTGAGCTGTTCGAAACCGCCGCGCCGGAAAGCCCCAGTCACAGTCTGCCGGACAGCTGGGCCACGCTGCTGGCGCAGTGGGCCGATCGCGCGCTGCGTTCCGGTCATCAAAACCTGCTGTCGGAAGCACAGCCGGAAATGGAGCGCACGCTGCTCACCACCGCGCTGCGCCACACCCAAGGGCACAAACAGGAAGCCGCGCGCCTGCTGGGCTGGGGGCGCAATACCCTGACCCGCAAGCTCAAAGAGCTGGGTATGGAATAGGAACGGGGATGGATGATGAAAAACGCCGTCCGGCGCACAAAAAAACGCCAACCGCAGGCTTTACAGCCGGTGCGGGCGCAGTATGATCGTGTCGCACACTCTGGAGGTTGACGATGCTGGACTCATTCATCGTATTCATTTCTCAGGGCGCGGAGCTGGGCTCCGCCGCCAGCCACACCCCGCAGGCGGCGGTTGCCGCGGTATTGTGCGCCGCGCTGATTAACTTCTTCAGTTAAAAAAACAGCCGCATCAGCGGCTGTTTTTTCATCCTCAGATCACCCGTGAGAATTGCTGGCTGCGCGCCTGTTGCCGCAGATAGCGGTCGAAACACATGCAGATATTGCGGATCAGCAAGCGCCCGCGCGGCGTGACGCGAATGCCCTGCTCGTCGCGCTCCACCAGCCCATCGCGTTCAAACGGCGCCAGCAGCTGCAGGTCTTCGGCGAAGTAAGCGGTGAAATCGATGCCGTATTGCCGTTCGAGCGGCTGATACGCCAACCGGAAATTGCAGATCAGGGTTTTGATCAGATCGCGCCGCAGGCAATCGTCGTCCGTCAGCGCCAGCCCGCGCCACAGGGCGTTGCCCTGCGCCGGTACGCTCTCATAGTAATGCTTCAGCTCTTTCTGGTTCTGCGCATAGCTGTCGCCGAGCATGCTGATGGCCGACACGCCCAGCCCCAGCAGATCGCTGTCGCCCTGGGTAGTATAGCCCTGGAAGTTTCGGTGCAGCTTGCCTTCGCGTTGGGCGATTGCCAGCTCGTCGTCCGGGCGCGCAAAGTGATCCATGCCGATGAACTGATAGCCGGCGCCGGTCAGGAAAGCGATGCTCTGCTGCAGAATATCCAGCTTCTGCTGGGCGCTGGGCAGATCGGCGTCTTTGATTTTGCGCTGGGCGGCGAACAAGTTCGGCATATGCGCGTAGTTGAACACGCTGAGGCGATCGGGATTCAATTCAGCCACCCGCTGCAGCGTGAAAGCGAAGCTTTCCGGCGTCTGTTTCGGCAGGCCGTAGATCAGATCGATATTGGTCGAGCGGAAGCCCAGCGCTTTGGCCCGCTCAATCAGGGCGAAGATAAAGGCTTCGTCCTGCTCGCGGTTGACCAACTGCTGCACCTGCTTGTTGAAATCCTGCACCCCCATGCTCAGACGGTTAAAGCCTTCGACGCGTAAATGATCGAGCACATCCAGCTCTATCTCGCGCGGATCGACTTCGATCGACATCTCCGCATCGGGCAGGAAATCAAAGTGTTCGCGCAGCAACGCCACCAACCGGCTGATTTGCGCTTTATCCAGGTAGGTCGGCGTACCGCCGCCCCAGTGCATCTGGCCGACCTTGCGGCCGGCGAACAGCGGCGCACGGCTGGCGATCTCTTGCGCCAAAACGTTCAGGTACTCATCGGCCTTGTGGGTCTGGCGCGTCACCAGCTTGTTGCAGCCGCAGAAGTAACACAGCTTATGACAGAAAGGGATATGCACATACAGCGACAGCGGCCGCTCAGGGTAACGCGCAGCGGCGCGTTGAAACGCCGCTTCGTCGTAGCGCTGGTTAAACTCCAGCGCCGTGGGGTATGAAGTATAACGCGGCCCTGAGTAGTTATATTTTTGGATCAGGGCCAAATCCCAGACAATCGTCTGCTCTGACATGCTCACTCCTTCCGATATCTTTTTCTACCGGGCCTGGAGAGAGGCGGTTGTCTGCGCTGTCTGGCCACGGAAGCGCTGCGAAAACGCGCTTTGCGCTTAGACAGCCGCCATAGTTTACCGAATAACCACAGCAGATAACACATCAAGAGTAGGGCTATTGCCGGGATTAGCCACATAGCGCGTTAAAAAGCGTCTTTCGGGTTGCCGCCTTTCAGCAGCTTCAGAATATCTTCCTGCTTCTCTTCTTCTTCGTCGTCGTCTTCACCCAGTTCAATGCCCAACACGTCCATCAGCACATCGATGCGATCCAACGTTTTATCGACATAGGTCTGCTCTTCCGCGTTCAGCGTTTCGCCATCGTCGATGCGATCCAGCAGCGCGTTCAGGCGTTCGTCATTTTCCAGCTTCGCCAGCTCTTCTTCCGGCGACAGGCGCGGTTTCGCTTCGGCCTTTGGCTTCGGCTGCGGTTTGGCCTTCGCTTTGGTTTCGTCGACCACCAGCGCAACCGGCACTTTACTGCCGATACGCGGATCTTTGGCTTCCGCCGCCGATTTGTTCTTCTGGCTGCCGGACTCGACCTGGGTGCGCGAACCGGAAGCGTGGCCGCGGCGCTTTTTCAGGCGTTTGCGCTCGCGCGCTTCCTGATCGAGCTCCATACGGCTTTTCTTTTTCGTTTTTGACTTCGCCGCGCTGCCGCGAGGTGCTTTTGATGGCTGGTTCATAGCGTGTGCTCTTAGGTATGTAGATTCAGTATAGAATTGCGGCGGAATCTAGCAGAAAGCGGACAAAGAAAAAAGGCGGCAGGTTAAACCTGCCGCCTATTTCGCACCTTCTTGCGAAGGGTATTCCTGTTACGCGCTCCTTGCGCACATGCAACATCCCGGTTTTTCCTTCTGCTATAACCGCATTCCCTGCCACTACGTCCTTCATCCTGAAAGAAAAATCGTCCATGGCGCAATCCATTCGCATTCGCTCTTCCCGAGCGAGCTTCCTGCCGGCATCCAAACTGCCAATACTTCACCATCCGATGTGCCTGCCGCCTGTTCCGGTGCGAAAGGGTCACTTCCTGTTGCGTTCATCCTGGCACTCATTGCACGCCCTGTGCATTCCCTGAGATTTGTCATCCTTCCCGGATGTTCCTTAATCCTGCGCAACCCTGCGTTAACGACTACTTTACGTTATTGTTGCCAAGGCTCAAGGCACCTGACGCCGATTTGGACGACATTTCCCTACAACGAAAAAACAACATATTGTTTTTAAAATAAAAACAGAAACATCACTTTCGAATAAAGCGACATTACCCGCGATTCGAATGGCAAATGTCTCACAACGTACGCGCGGCATAACTGTCGTTTTATCGCGTCCCGCCGCTTAAAAACCGAGAAACACGCCATTTTTACCGCTGATGCAGTTATAATCGCCAACCAGTTAGCCATCCTCACGGAGACGAAAAATTTTGACCAGCAAGAACTACAACTATCATGTGACCCATTTCGTCACCAGCGCACCCGATATTCGCCATCTGCCGGGGGATGCAGGAATTGAAGTCGCCTTTGCCGGCCGTTCCAACGCCGGGAAATCCAGCGCGCTGAATACGCTGACCAACCAAAAAAGCCTGGCGCGCACCAGTAAGACGCCGGGGCGCACCCAGCTGATCAACCTGTTCGAAGTGGAAGACGGCATCCGCCTGGTCGACCTACCGGGTTACGGCTACGCCGAAGTGCCGGAAGAGATGAAGCGCAAATGGCAGCGCGCGCTGGGCGAATACCTGCAGATGCGCAACAGCCTGAAAGGCCTGGTGGTGCTGATGGATATTCGCCATCCGCTGAAAGATCTCGACCAGCAGATGATCCAGTGGGCGGTCGACGTCGGCACGCCGGTGCTGGTGCTGCTGACCAAGGCCGACAAGCTGGCCTCCGGCGCACGCAAGGCGCAGCTCAATATGGTGCGTGAAGCGGTGCTGCCGTTTATGGGGGATATCCAGGTTGAAGCCTTCTCGTCGCTGAAGAAGATCGGCGTCGACAAGCTGCGCCAGAAGCTGGACACCTGGTTTAACGAGATCCCACCGGAAGTGCTGCCGGAAGACGAAGCCGGCGAATAAGCCCAGGCCGAACGCCAGAGCCGATGCCTCGCCGCATCGGCTTTTTTATACCCGCAGTTCAGCCGCAGGCGGGATTTTTTGTTATCTAATTACAGTTCTGAAATAAAGCCATCATAAAAACTTATCGCCAGGGCTGGCTTATCTCGCCGGATTACGCGAGTCGAGAGGGGGGGAAGCAGGAACGAAAAGCGGTGCGGAGCGATAGGAAAAACGTATGGTTTGCTGCTGTTTTTACAATAAAAAACGCCCCAGTCAATACTGACTGGGGCGGCTAAATATTCAGCCAAATCCGATTACGTGAAGTAAAAGGTCTGAAAGATAGAACATCTTACCTCTGTACCCTACGCCTGTAACTCTACCTTATTTTTTCGCAGGGCAAAAGAATTTTTTGTAGTTTACTTACACAATTTGCGGCACAAGAACGGCGAAGTTGGGGAAACTATCGCCGCATCTTGTAGCTTAATTACGAAAAGTGCTTAGGTTATCGCCAGTTAGCGCATCCGGCGATAACCCGGTAATCAGTGCGCCTCATCCCAGTTCATGCCGACGCCCACGTCGACCTTCAGCGGCACCGCCAGGGTCATGCTGCCTTCCATCAATTGACGGATGCGTTGGCTGGCTTCTTCGATCACCGACTCATGCACCTCAAATACCAATTCATCGTGCACCTGCATGATCGCGCGCACCAACGGCTTCTCCTGCCCTTGCAGCCAGGCGTCGACCTCGATCATCGCACGCTTGATGATATCGGCCGCGGTGCCCTGCATCGGGGCGTTAATGGCGGCGCGCTCGGCCGCCTTGCGGCGCATGGCGTTGCTGGAGCGGACGTCCGGCAGGTACAGGCGGCGCCCGTCCAGCGTGCTGACATAGCCCTGTTCGGAAGCCTGCTGACGGGTGCGCTCCATGTAGTCCAGCACGCCCGGGTAACGCTCGAAGTACAGATCCATATAGCGCTGGGCTTCCCCACGCGGGATCCCCAACTGGCGCGCCAGGCCGAAGGCGCTCATGCCGTAAATCAGGCCAAAGTTAATCGCCTTGGCGCTGCGGCGCTGTTCGCCGGTCACTTTATCCAACGGCACACCGAAGACTTCCGACGCCGTGGCGCGGTGAATGTCTTTCCCTTCGGCGAAGGCCTTCAGCAGCCCTTCATCCTGTGACAGATGCGCCATGATGCGCAGCTCAATCTGCGAGTAGTCGGCCGCGACGATGCGGTAGCCTTCCGGCGCGATGAAAGCCTGGCGGATGCGCCGCCCTTCTTCGTTGCGCACCGGGATGTTCTGCAGGTTCGGATCGCTCGAGGAGAGACGGCCGGTCGCAGTCACCGCCTGATGGTACGAGGTGTGTACCCGGCCGCTGACCGGGTTGATCATCAGCGGTAGCTTGTCGGTATAGGTGGTCTTCAGCTTCGCCAGGCCGCGGTATTCCAGGATCACCTTCGGCAGCGGGTAATCCAGCGCCAGCTCGGCCAGCACTTCTTCGTTGGTAGAAGGCGCACCGCCTGGGGTTTTCTTCAGCACCGGCAACTTTTGTTTCTCGTACAAGATAGCCTGCAGCTGCTTGGTCGACGCCAGGTTGAACGGCTCTTCCGCCAGCTCGTGGGCCTGCGCCTCCAGCTCAGCCAGACGCTTGGCCAGCTCCTGGGAGTGGGCCGACAAAATGGCCGGATCGATCAGCACCCCGGTGCGTTCGATATGCGACAGCACCGGCAGCAGCGGCATTTCAATCTCGTTGAACACCGTCAGCAGCTCTGCGCTCTGTTTCAACTGCGGCCACATCGCCAGGTGCAACTGCAGCGTGACATCGGCGTCTTCGGCGGCGTAAGGCGCCGCCTGCTCCAGCGCGATCTGATTGAACGTCAGCTGGTTTTTGCCCTTGCCGGCGATCTCTTCGAAGGTGATGGTTTTATGGCCCAGATAACGATCGGCCAGGCTGTCCATATCGTGACGGCCGCCGACGCTGTCCAGCACATAGGACTCCAGCATGGTGTCGTAGGCGATGCCGCGCATCTCAATGCCGTAGCGCGCCAGCAGGCTCATGTCGAACTTCAGGTTTTGCCCGACCTTCAGCGCCTTCTCGTCCTCCAGCAGCGGCTTGAGCGCTTCCAGCACGTAGGCTCGGTCCAACTGTGGCGGAGCGTCCAGATAATCGTGCGCCACCGGCAAATAAGCCGCTTCGCCCGGCGCGATCGCGAAGGACAGGCCGATCAGGTTGGCGGTCAGGGTATCCAGACCATCGGTTTCGGTATCGAAGGCAAACACGTCGGCCTTTTTCAGCCGCGCCAGCCAGTCGGTAAAGGCCGCTTCATCCAGAATGGTGACATAACCGTCCTGGGACAGCTTGGCCTCCGCCAGCGCCTTCGGCGCTTCCGCGGCGGCGGCCGGTTTGCCACCGCCGGCAGCTTTCGCTCCCGCGCCTTTCTTGTTTTCCAACCATACGCCGGCTTCCACGTCCGCCAGCCAGCGTTTGAATTCGTACTGTTTGAACAGCTGCTGCAGCGTATCGACATCCGGTGCAGAGACCGTCAGATCCGCGCAGGTCAGATCCAGCTCAACGTCGGTTTTGATCGTCGCCAGCTTATAGGAGAGGTACGCGACCTCTTTGTTCTGCTCCAGCTTAGCCGCCATGGTTTTGGCGCCGCGGAAGCTCAGCGTGGCGATATTCTCCAGATTGCCGTACAGCGCATCCAGCCCGCCGATACCCTGCAGCAACGCCTGAGCGGTTTTCTCACCCACGCCCGGCACGCCGGGAATGTTGTCCGATGAATCGCCCATCAGCGCCAGGAAGTCGATGATCAGCTCCGGCGGAATACCGTACTTGTCGCACACTTCCTGCGGGCCGAGGATGGTGTTGTTCATGGTGTTGATCAGGGTGACGTTCGGCGTCACCAGCTGCGCCATGTCTTTGTCGCCGGTGCTGATCAGCACCGCGTGGCCAGCTTTTTCGGCCTCCAGCGCCAGCGTACCGATGACGTCGTCCGCCTCAACGCCGGGCGTCACCAGCAGCGGCAGGCCCATCGCCTTGACCATGTTATGCAGCGGCTCGATCTGCGCACGCAGATCGTCCGGCATCGGTGGCCGGTGCGATTTGTATTCGGCGAAGAGATCATCGCGAAAGGTCTTCCCTTTGGCATCAAACACCACGGCAACGTGGCTCGGTTGATACTGCAGCAGCAGGCTGCGCAGCATATTCAGCACGCCGTACATCGCGCCGGTCGGCTCGCCCGCCGAGTTGGTCAGAGGCGGGAAGGCGTGATAAGCACGGTAGAGGTAGGAGGAACCGTCAACCAGGATTAGTGGGTTTTCTGCAATCTGGGCCATAGCGTTTCTTTATCGTGATCGGACATAGGGGTAAGCATGCCATAGCTGGCCGCCGGAGACGAACCTTAGCGTGCATTGCGGACGAAAATGATGAGATTGTGCGCGAGGATCCGCAAGATCTTACCTGTGGATAACTTTGTGCATAGAAAAGAGACCGAATTATAACGTTGTGATTATCGTTATAACGGCGAATAAAATTCCTATTTAAATCACCGCGTTAAAAGAACGAATTCCGGCGACGCTTTATTACTGGCTTTTATTGGATTTGTGGATATAACTTTCGCCGGATTTTAATCGCACTATTAATCAAATTCGGCGCCTCAATTACCTTAGCACAAGCTGGACAAGTTGCACAAAAACTCGGCAAATGGTTATCCGGCGAGGCCAAAAACAGTGATTTTTAGCGGCGCTTTACCCCGACATTCTCTGTTAAAATAGGCTTTTGTTCATGCGCTTCGGCATGCAACGATGTTCCCAACAACCGTCAGCCCATAACCATGCCAAGATTGTTAACACCTGTTATTTTTATCATTTCCGTCATACTCACCATTCTGGTGACGGTGTTGTGTTCTATCCCCATCACGCTGGCCGGCATCGTGAAACTCCTGGTGCCCATTCCCGCCGTCTGGCGATATATCTCTGCTTTTGCCGATTTCATGATGTGGTGTTGGTGTCAGGGGTTGGCGTTGTTATTGCGCATTAACGGGCAATTGCGTTGGGATATTGAAGGGCTGGAAGGGCTGGATCGCAAAAACTGGTATCTGCTGATCAGCAACCACGAAAGCTGGTCAGACATTGTCGTGTTGTGCGTGCTGTTCAGAAATCATATTCCAATGAATAAGTATTTCCTCAAGCAACAGCTCGCCTGGGTGCCTTTTGTCGGCCTGGCCTGCTGGGCGCTGGATATGCCATTCATGAAGCGTTACTCCCGCGCCTATTTGCTCAAGCATCCGGAGAAGCGCGGCAAGGATATCGAAACCACGCGCCGTTCCTGCGAAAAATTCCGTCAACGTCCAACCACCATCGTCAATTTCGTCGAAGGTTCGCGCTTCACCGAAGCTAAGAAAATTAAAAGCAATTCGCCGTATCGCAATTTGCTGGCGCCCAAAGCCGCCGGCATCGCGTTTACCCTTAGCGCGCTGGGCAATCAGTTCGACAAAGTGTTGAACGTCACTCTGCTCTATCCGGAAAATAACCAACGGCCTTTTCTGGATATGCTGTGCGGTCGTTTGACGCGCATCGTGGTAAGAATAGAGACGCTACCGATCGATGAAACCCTGCACGGGGACTATTTCAACGACAAGCAGTTCAAGCGGCGTTTCCAACTGTGGCTGAATACGCTGTGGCAGGAAAAAGACCGGCTGCTGGATAAATTGAAGCGGCAATACGGATAAAAAAAACGCCGGCAACGAACGCCGGCGTTTTTCATGTTGAATCTGGCTTATTTCTGCTGGCTGAGGAATTTAACCACATCGGCGAACTGCTTCACGTAAGCGTCCATCGAGCTGGTGTCCAGGCCATCGTTTTTAACCATGTATTTGCCGTTCACGAATACCGCCGGCACACCGCGCAGCTGCAGATCTTCCGCGGCTTTCTCCTGTTGAACCACCAGAGATTTCACCACGAAGCTGTTCCATGCCGCGTCATAATCTGCGGCGGTCACGCCCGCTTTCACGAAGACGTTACGGATATCGTCCGGCGTTTGCACGGTCTGGGTTTTCTGCACCGCTTCAAACATCAACGGGCTTACCTTGTCTTCCACGCCCAGCGCCATCGCCACCGCCCATGCCTGAGTCAGCTGTTTGCCCAGCGGCCCCAGGAACTCAACGTGGTACTTGGTCATTTTGGTGCCAGCAGGCAGCGCCTTCTTCACGTTCTCGGACACGTGATAGACCTGCTCGAACTGGTAGCAGTGCGGGCAGTAGAAGGAGAAGAACTCCAGCACCTGAGGCTCACCGGTCACCGGCTTGTCCAGGGTCACGTACTGAGCGCCATCGCTGAACTGTGCCGCCGAGGCACTGAAGGCCATCACCATGCCAACGAGCGCCAACCATATTTTTTTCATAAGACTAAACTCTCCATTGTGTTAAAGCTTCAATACATTGGCGTCAGCTGCAGAGGGGGCTCCTGCAACAGCTTAACCTGTTCGGTGAAGGCCGCAGTCTGAGACAACCAGAAATCAGACTCCGCCATCCACGGAAAACTCTTAGGGAAGGCCGGATCCTGCCAACGGCGGGCGACCCAGGCCAGGTAATACACCATGCGCATCGCCCGCAGCGGCTCAATCAACGCCAGCTCGCGTTGGTCGAACTCGGCAAATTCGCCGTACGCTTCCAGCAAGACGTCCAGCTGCATCAATTGATCGCGCCGCTCACCGTGCAACAGCATCCACAAATCCTGCACCGCCGGGCCGTTACGCGCGTCATCAAGATCGACGAACAGCGGGCCGTCGCGCCACAGAATATTGCCGGGATGGCAATCACCGTGCAAACGGCGTGGCTGCCAGTCCAGATGCCAGTTCGCCTTGATCGCCGCAATCAGGTTGTCCGTTGCCAGCAGGAACGCGTCACGCTGTGCTGCCGGCAACAGCCCGCAATCGGCCAACACCTGACGCGGGGCGGTGAGATACTCTTCAACCCCCATCGTCGGCCGTTCGGCGAACAAACGCTCGCCGCCGACCTGATGGATACGGCCCAGGAAACGACCCACCCATTCCAACTGATCCAGGTTGTCTATCTCATATTGGCGCCCGCCCACGCTGGGAAACAGGGTAAAGAAGAATCCACCGTGCGTATGCAGCGTAGCGCCTTGCAGCGCCAGCGGCGCCACCGCCGGAATTTCCGCGCTGGCCAGATCCAGAGCGAACTGATGTTCCTCACCGATTTGTGCGGCGCTCCAGCGCTCCGGGCGGTAAAACTTCACTACGTAGCGCCGGCGATCTTCGTCTATAAACTGATAGACGCGGTTCTCATAGCTGTTCAGCGCCGTCAGGCCGGAATCGACGCGCAGGCCAACCCCTTCTAGCGCGTCCATAATCAAATCGGGCGACAGGGTGTCGAAATTAAAAGCAGAGTTATTCATAACGTTCGTTTGATCGCTGACAGCACGGTGCCGGGAATGAGAAATAGTAGCATTAATGGCGCATTTGACGCGCTATGCTTTCTCGCACCGCGCGAG
Organism: Serratia sp. CY31944; assembly: GCF_052169175.1. NCBI lineage: Bacteria > Pseudomonadati > Pseudomonadota > Gammaproteobacteria > Enterobacterales > Yersiniaceae > Serratia > Serratia sp. CY31944. The sequence goes on along the minus strand of NZ_JBJNLG010000020.1, from coordinate 1,658 downwards.
GATCAGTCCTTGATAACGCCGCGAGCGCGCAACAGCGCCGTTTTAAAATCTTCTTCGTAATCTTTCTTCAGGCCCGGGATCTGATCCGTGCCGGCGCTGCCGCGCATTTTCAGATGGTAAATAAGAATGTCGTCGCTCAGTTCGGACAACTCGCCCTGGAAGCCCGCTTCCTGCGCCAGCTTTTGCAAAAACTGCATCAAATTGAGATCGGGATCTTCCTGCCAGGCCGGGTGCAACAGCTCGATCAACTCGTTTACGCGATGCGTTTTCATCTCAATATCGTCCAATAGCATGAATAAACTCACAAAGTAACAGGCTTACCCACGCAGTGAAAGAACCGGCTTGTCAATAAAGGTAAATCCTGATGTCGCACCGGCTTTAGCGCTACAATCAGCGCATCGACAAGGCGGGATAAACGAGATGCATAAAGAAATCAGCGGCGTCATTTTGGCCGGCGGACGGGCCACGCGTATGGGCGGTGAAGACAAAGGCCTGGTGTCGATTGCCGGTATCGCACTCTATCAACACGTATTGGCTCGGTTACGGCCGCAAGTGGCTTCCGTCGCCATCAGCGCCAATCGCAATCAGGCACGTTACCAGGCGAGCGGTTTGCCGGTGATTGGCGATCTGACGCCCGATTTCGCCGGGCCGTTGGCCGGGATGCTCGCCGGGCTCAAACAGGCCCCCAGCGAGTGGGTGGCCTTCGTCCCTTGTGACGTCCCCGACTTTCCCGCCGACTTAGTCGCGCAGCTATGGCGGCAAAAAGGCGCGGCGCCAGCAGCCTTTGCCAGCGATGGTGAACGAGATCACCCTACGCTGGCATTATTGCATACCCAAATAGCGCCGCAGCTGGCCGACTATCTGGCGCGCGGTGAACGCAAGCTGATGCTGTTCTTGCATCAGATTAACGCACAACGCGTGGTGTTCAGCGGGCAGCAAACGGCATTTCATAACCTGAATACGCCGGAAGACTGCCTGCACTGGCAGCAAGCACGAGAGCTAAAAACATGAATCGTTCATTGCCCCCTTTGCTGGCCATCGGCGCCTACAGCGGGACGGGGAAAACCACCCTGCTCAAGCAATTGATCCCAATGCTGAAAGAGCGCCAGGTGCGGGTTGGGCTGATAAAGCATACGCATCACGACATGGATGTGGATACGCCGGGTAAAGACAGCTATGAGCTGCGCAAAGCGGGTGCCGACCAAACGCTGGTCGCCAGCGATCGCCGTTGGGCATTGATGACCGAAACGCCGGAGCAACAACCTTTGGATCTACGCTACCTGGCAGGGCGTTTTGACGCCGATAAGGTCGATTTGATTCTGGTGGAAGGGTTCAAATATGAGCCGGTCAGCAAGATTCTGCTTTATCGGGCCGAGATCGGCAGACCGTTGGAAGACATGCTGGATCAGTTTGTCGTGGCGGTAGCCAGCGACCGGCCGCTATCCATCGCGGCTAAGCAGTTGGATCTCAATCAACCGGAAAGTATCGCCGACTTTATTGTCGAGTGGTTGAAAGGCGCAGCGTAGCTGCGCTTTTTTGCGTTTTACGCATAGCAAAAAGCCCTGAACGTCAGTTCAGGGCTTTCGGCTTGGTTTGATGCCTGGCAGTGTCCTACACAATTCGTCTCATCCTGAGACTCTCCCCTCCGGGGCCGCCGC
>NZ_JBJNLG010000019.1:0-122188 GCF_052169175.1 Serratia sp. CY31944 | reverse complement strand
GGATAAGAAGGACCAAGAGATCGAACAGCAGATGGAGCTGTTGCAGGATTAACTCGAAAATGGCCCCCTTTTAGGGGGCGTCGTGTAAAGCCACCTCCTCAGGAGGTGGTCTTTTACTTCCCCCCTCCGCACTCCCCTTCTCGCGTCTGTTATAGCCACATTTGGCCGCTTTATTATTTTCAGTCTGCCGGGTGACGAGGTAACATGGGGCCTCGCTTGTTTGTCGCCGATTGCGCCAAACACTATTATTTAACAGTACGTTAACCCAGCCCGTAACAAACGGGCGCCGGCGACGCAGACGCATATCTGATGAAAAAAACCAGACAGCAACAGTTAACCCGTTGGCTTAAAACCCAGAGTTCGTTAGCGCAGCGTTGGTTGCGCCTTTCCATGTTGTTGGGGCTGTTCAGCGGCCTGCTGATCGTGGCGCAAGCGTGGCTGTTGGCCAGCCTGCTGCACGCCCTGATCATCGAGCATACCCCGCGCGAACAGCTGATCCCTTCGTTTATCTGGCTGGCCGCCGCGTTTGCGCTGCGGGCGCTGTTAAGCTGGCTGCGGGAACGGGTCGGTTTCCGGTGTGGCCAGGTGATCCGCCAGCGCATGCGCCAACAGGTGCTGGATAAGCTGCAGCAGCTCGGGCCGGCCTGGATCCAGGGCAAACCGGCGGGCAGCTGGGCCAGCATCATCGTCGAGCAGATCGAGGATATGCAGGACTATTACTCGCGCTATCTGCCGCAGATGTATCTGGCGGTCTTCATCCCGCTGCTGATCCTGATCGCCGTCTTCCCGATCAATTGGGCCGCAGGCATCATTCTGCTGGCGACCGCGCCGCTGATCCCGCTGTTCATGGTGCTGGTCGGCATGGGGGCCGCCGACGCCAACCGCCGCAACTTCGTGGCGCTGGCGCGATTGAGCGGCAACTTCCTCGACCGCCTGCGCGGCCTGGACACCCTGCGGCTGTTTGACCGCGCGCAGGCCGAAACCGCGCAGATCGCCAAATCTTCCGAAGACTTCCGCAGCCGCACCATGGAAGTGCTGCGCATGGCCTTCCTCTCTTCCGGCGTGCTGGAGTTTTTCGCTTCGATCTCCATCGCCGTGGTGGCGGTGTACTTCGGCTTTTCCTACCTCGGCGAACTCAACTTCGGCAGCTACGGCCTCGGCGTAACGCTGTTTTCCGGTTTTCTGGTGCTGATTCTGGCGCCGGAGTTTTTCCAACCGCTGCGCGATCTCGGCACCTTCTACCATGCCAAGGCGCAGGCGGTCGGCGCGGCGGAAGCGCTGGAAACCTTCCTCAGCGCCGAAGGCGAGCAGATGGGCAACGGCACGCGGCAACTGGCCGCCGATCAACCGCTGACGCTGCAGGCTAACGCGTTGGAAATCCTGTCGCCGAACGGCGTGCTGTTGGCCGGGCCACTGAGTTTCACCCTGCAACCGCAGCAGCGCGTGGCGCTGGTTGGGCTGAGCGGCGCCGGCAAAAGTTCACTGCTCAATCTGCTGCTCGGCTTCCTGCCCTATCGCGGATCGCTGACCGTCAACGGCGTCGAGCTGCGTGACCTGTCCGCAGAAAACTGGCGCCAGCAGCTGAGCTGGGTCGGCCAGAACCCGCACCTGCCGGCGCAAACCCTGCGCGCCAATATCCTGCTGGGCTGCCCGCAGGCCGACGAAGCGCAGCTGCAGCAGGCGGTGGAACACGCCTACGTCAGCGAACTGCTCCCTTATCTGCCGCAGGGGCTCGACACCGAAGTGGGCGACAACGCCGCCCGCCTGTCGGTCGGCCAGGCGCAGCGCGTGGCGGTCGCCCGGGCGCTGATCGGCCCGCGCCGCCTGCTGCTGCTGGATGAACCGGCCGCCAGCCTCGATGCCCACAGCGAGCAGCGGGTGATGCAGGCGTTGAACGCCGCTTCGCATCAGCAAACCACCCTGCTGGTGACGCACCAGTTGGAAGACACCGAAGACTACGATCAGATTTGGGTGATGGATAACGGGCGCATCGTGCAACAGGGCGATTACGCCACCCTCAGCGCCCAGCCGGGCCTGTTCGCCACTCTGATCGCCCATCGCCGCGGGGAGCTTTAATCATGCGCGTTTTGCTGCCGTTTTTGGCGTTGTACCGCCGCCATAGCCTGCTGATTAGCCTCGGCATCCTCTTGGCGATCGTCACTCTGCTGGCCAGCATCGGCCTGCTGGCGCTCTCCGGCTGGTTCCTGGCCGCCTCGTCGCTGGCCGGATTGGCGGGCCTGCTGACCTTTAACTACATGCTGCCGGCCGCCGGCGTGCGCGGCGCGGCGATCTTCCGCACCGCCGGGCGCTACGCTGAGCGAGTCGTCAGCCACGACGCCACCTTCCGCGTGCTGTCGCATCTGCGGGTGTTCACCTTCAGCAAGATCCTGCCGCTGACGCCGGGCGGCATCGCCCGTTTCCGCCAGGCCGAGCTGCTCAACCGCCTGGTGGCGGACGTGGACACGCTGGATCATCTTTATCTGCGGGTGATCTCGCCGCTGATCAGCGCAGCGGTGGTGATCCTGGTGGTCACCTACGGCCTGAGCTGGCTGGATCCTGCACTCGCCCTGACGCTGGGCGGCATCCTGTTGCTGTTGCTGCTGCTGGTGCCGCCGGTGTTTTATCGCGCCGGCAAGCCGATCGGCGGCCAGCTTACCGCGCTGCGCGGCCAATACCGCACCGACCTGACCGCCTGGCTGCAGGGGCAGGCGGAATTGGTGGTGTTCGGCGCCGTCAACGACTTCCGCCAGACGCTGAACGCCACCGAACAGCGGTGGCAACGCCGCCAGTGGCAGCAGGCCTCGCTGAGCGGCATGGCGCAGGCGCTGATGATCCTCGCCAGCGGGCTGACGGTAACGCTGCTGCTGTGGCTAACCGCCGCCGGCATCGGCGGCGATACCCAGCCCGGCGCGCTGATCGCGCTGTTTGTCTTCGCCGCGCTGGCGTCGTTCGAAGCGCTGATGCCGGTCGCCGGCGCCTTCCAGCACCTCGGCCAGGTCATTGCCTCCGCCACGCGGGTCAAGCAGATCATCGATCGTCAGCCGGAGGTCACCTTCCCGGCCGCCGGCTCGGCCGCCGCCGATCGGGCTCAGCTTAGCCTGCAGCAGCTGAGCTTCACCTACCCCGACCAACCGCAGCCGGTGCTGCGCGACGTCACGCTCGAGGTCGCGGCCGGCGAACACATCGCTTTGCTCGGCCGCACCGGCTGCGGCAAGTCCACCCTGCTGCAGCTGCTGACCCGCGCCTGGCGCACCGACGGCGGAAAAATTCTGCTCAACGGCGAACCGCTGGAGGATTATGATGAAGCCACGCTGCGTCGGATGACCACGGTCGTCAGCCAGCGGGTGCATATCTTCAGCGATACGCTGCGGGAAAACCTGCGGCTGGCCGCGCCGGATGCCGACGACGCTCGCCTGAGCGAGGTGCTGCGGCAGGTGGGGCTGGATAAATTGCTGGACAGCGACGGCGGGCTGAACGCCTGGCTGGGCGAAGGCGGCCGGCAGCTGTCCGGCGGCGAACAGCGCCGCCTGGGCATCGCCCGCGCGCTGCTGCATCCGGCCCCGCTGCTGCTGCTCGACGAACCGACCGAAGGGCTGGACGCCGAAACCGAGCAGCAGATCCTGGCGCTGCTGCGCCGGCATTGTCAGGGTAAGACGCTGATCCTGGTGACGCACCGTCTGTACGGCCTGGAGCATCTCGACCGCATTTGCGTAATGGACGACGGCCGGATTGTCGAACAGGGCGATCACGCCACCCTGATGCGCCGGCAGGGCCGCTATGCCCGCTTTCGCAACCGTATCAGCAACCTGGCGCCGTAATCGGCCCGTAGAGGACGCAGAGCCCCCGTATGCGCATCGTGAAGCTTTCCCCACAGTCGCTGGCGTTCCCCTCGCCTGAAAGCGCCCTGCGCGACCCTAACGGCCTGCTGGCTATCGGCGGCGACCTGACGGCGCCGCGGCTGCTGGCGGCCTACGAGCGCGGCATCTTCCCCTGGTATTCGCCGGGGGAAGCCATCCTGTGGTGGTCACCCGATCCGCGTGCGGTGCTGTTCCCGACAGAGTTTCATCTCAACCGCAGCCTGAAACGCTTTTTGCGCCACGATCCGTTTCGCATCACGCTCAATCACGACTTCGCCGCGGTGATCGCCGCCTGCGCCCACCGGCCGGATGAAGGCACCTGGATCGGCCCGGAGGTGCAGCGCGCCTATCAGCATCTGCACCGCCTCGGCTACGCGCACTCGGTAGAGGTATGGCAGGATAATCAACTGGTCGGCGGCATGTATGGCGTGGCGCAGGGCGCGTTGTTCTGCGGCGAATCGATGTTCAGCCGCGTCACCAACGCCTCAAAATGCGCATTGATGGCCTTTTGCCGCCATTTTGCCGCTTATGGCGGGGAATTGATTGACTGCCAGGTGCTGAACGCTCACACTGCCCGCCTTGGCGCGCGTGAAATTCCGCGCCGTCAATTTTTGCAGCAGCTCAGCACCCTTCAACGGCGGCCTTTGGCGCCGGCGTGCTGGGAGCCGCAAGTCATATCCCCACAGCCGGCTGAACCGCCCTCTCCAGTAAACTAATTGGTGGAAACGGTGCAATGTTCACCGACACATCTTTACATAATGGGGGTTTTTCGGCATTATCTTGCCGGTTAAAAACTAAGGTAGTTAGACCTAGAGGATTCGATGGCCAAAGAAGACAATATTGAAATGCAGGGCACCGTTCTTGATACGCTGCCGAACACCATGTTCCGCGTTGAATTGGAAAACGGGCACGTGGTAACCGCACACATCTCCGGTAAAATGCGTAAAAACTATATCCGCATCCTGACGGGCGACAAAGTCACTGTAGAGCTGACCCCGTACGACCTGAGCAAAGGCCGCATTGTCTTCCGTAGCCGTTAATCGGCTCACCGCGCGCCACACGTTGGCGGCATCGAGGATGTAATCCCTCGGGAGCCCTTTCCGTTTACCCCCGCAGCGACGTTACACAACGGGTTGCAGGTGCGCAGGTAAACTGAGAGGGCTCACTCGTTTCTGTTGTACGGTGAATCTCACCCATAAAAAAAGCGATGCCGAAGCATCGCTTTTTCTTTGCCTGAAGGCGGCCTTAGTGCACCGCGCCCTCGTCCGCCTTGCGCTTGGCGGCGCTGAGGAAGTGGTAAGTCAGCTGTTTCTTGTCCTTGTCCAACTCGACCTTCACGGAGCCGCCGTCCACCAGCGAGCCGAACAGCAGTTCGTTGGCCAACGGTTTCTTCAGATTTTCCTGCATGACGCGCGCCATCGGACGAGCGCCCATCGCGCGGTCGTAGCCCTTCACCGACAGCCAGTCGCGCGCTTCGTCGCTCACTTCCAGCGAGACGCCCTTCGCATCCAGCTGCGCCTGCAGTTCGACGATAAACTTGTCGACCACCTGCTGGATCACCTCGGTAGACAGATGGTTGAACCAGATGATGTTGTCCAGACGGTTGCGGAACTCCGGCGTAAACACCTTCTTGATCTCTTCCATCGCGTCGGTGCTGTTGTCCTGCTGCACCAGGCCGATCGATTTGCGTTCGGTTTCCCGCACCCCGGCGTTGGTGGTCATCACCAGGATCACGTTGCGGAAGTCCGCCTTGCGGCCGTTGTTGTCGGTCAGCGTGCCGTTGTCCATCACCTGCAGCAGCAGGTTGAACACGTCCGGGTGCGCCTTCTCGATCTCATCGAGCAGCACCACCGCATGCGGATGCTTGATCACCGCATCGGTCAGCAGCCCGCCCTGATCGTAACCGACATAGCCCGGAGGCGCGCCAATCAGACGGCTGACGGTATGCCGCTCCATGTACTCGGACATGTCGAAACGCAGCAGCTCGATATCCATCGCCTTGGCCAACTGTACGGTGACCTCGGTTTTCCCGACCCCGGTCGGCCCGGCGAACAGGAAGGAACCGACCGGCTTGCGCTCGTGGCCAAGGCCGGCGCGGCTCATCTTGATCGCTTCGGTCAGCGCTTCGATCGCCTGATCCTGGCCGAACACCAGCATCTTCAGGCGATCGCCCAGGTTTCTCAGCACGTCGCGATCGCTGGCCGACACGGTTTTCTCCGGGATACGAGCGATGCGCGCCACCACGGATTCGATATCGGCCACGTTGACGGTTTTCTTGCGCTTGCTGGCCGGCATCAACCGGCTGCGGGCGCCCGCCTCGTCGATCACGTCGATCGCCTTGTCCGGCAGATGACGATCGTTGATGTATTTCACCGACAGCTCCACCGCGGCGCGGATCGCCTTGGCGGTATAACGCACGTCGTGGTGCGCTTCATACTTGGTCTTCAGGCCGTTGATGATCTGAACGGTCTCTTCCGCCGTCGGCTCGGTGATGTCGATCTTCTGGAAACGGCGCGCCAGGGCACGATCCTTTTCGAAGATGTTGCTGAACTCCTGGTAGGTGGTCGAGCCGATCACCCGGATCTTGCCGCTCGACAGCAGCGGTTTGATCAGGTTGGCGGCATCCACCTGCCCACCGGAAGCCGCGCCGGCGCCGATGATGGTGTGAATTTCATCGATGAACAGAATGCTGTTCTGATCCTGCTCCAGCTGCTTGAGCAGCGCCTTGAAGCGCTTCTCGAAGTCTCCGCGGTATTTGGTGCCGGCCAGCAGTGAACCGATGTCCAGCGAATACAGCGTGCAGTCCGCCATCACTTCCGGCACGTCGCCCTGCACGATACGCCAGGCCAGGCCCTCGGCGATGGCGGTCTTGCCGACGCCGGATTCGCCGACCAGCAGCGGGTTGTTTTTACGACGGCGGCACAGCACCTGAATCGCGCGCTCCAGCTCACGATCGCGGCCGATCAACGGATCGATGCCGCCCACACGGGCCAACTGATTGAGGTTGGTGGTGAAGTTTTCCATACGGTCTTCCCCTCCGGACTGCTCTTCGTTCACCGGGTTTTCCGCATTCGGCGCTTGGCCCGGCTCGTCTTTACGCGTGCCATGTGAAATGAAGTTCACCACGTCGAGACGGCTGACGTCGTGTTTGCGCAGCAGATAGGCCGCCTGCGACTCCTGCTCGCTGAAGATGGCCACCAACACGTTGGCGCCGGACACTTCGCTGCGGCCGGAAGATTGCACATGGAAGACCGCGCGCTGCAGCACGCGCTGGAAGCTGAGCGTCGGCTGAGTGTCGCGCTCTTCTTCGCCGGCGGGCAGCGTCGGTGTGGTTTGTTCGATGAAGGCTTCCAGCTCCTGGCGCAACGCGGCCAGATCCACCGTACATGCCTCAAGCGCTTCTCGCGCGGCAGGGTTGCTCAGCAACGCCAGCAACAGGTGCTCCACGGTCATAAACTCGTGTCTGTGCTCACGCGCCCTGGCGAAAGCCATGTTGAGACTGAGTTCCAGTTCTTGATTGAGCATAAGCACCTCCCCAATAGATTGCCTTATTCAGGCTTTTTCCAGCGTACAAAGCAACGGATGCTCGTTCTCCCTTGCGTACCGGTTCACATGGACGACTTTGGTTTCCGCCACCTCGGCGGTAAAAACACCACAGATCGCCTTGCCTTGATAGTGGACCGTGAGCATCAGTTGCGTTGCGCGTTCAATATCATAAGAAAAGAACTTTTGCAGAACGTCAATCACAAATTCCATCGGTGTGTAATCGTCGTTGTTAAGTATAACTTTATACATAGACGGCGGTTTTACCGCATCGATTTGTTTTTCTTCGGCCAAGTGTTCAAAGTTTAGCCAGTCGTTGTTATTGCCCATCGCTGCTCATCTTCTCTGCTCTGCCCTCAGATATGGGGGCAGGTTTCGGTTATTCAAAGTGGGGATAGTTACTATTTTATCATCTTCGGCTTCGTCCCGCCGCACTGTAACGTGCGCAAAAAAACGGGCCAATTGTGACTGAATCGTGGCAATAGCGTTACCTGCTTCAAACTTTGGTGAACTGCTCCCCGCCGACAAAAGCCGATCCCTTGACGCCCCGATCATTTGCTCTAGAGTGTAAATTCGTGGCTGGTGGTCTTTTAACCACCCCTTGTCCACCCTGCTACCCGCCCACGGCGGGTGCGAAATCAGTTATTCATCTCACTTAAAATAGCGTTGCGAGGGATGTAAAAGCATGGAGACGGGTACTGTTAAATGGTTTAACAACGCCAAAGGTTTTGGCTTCATCTGCCCAGCCGGCGGCGGCGAAGATATTTTCGCGCATTATTCCACCATCAAGATGGATGGTTACAGAACGTTGAAGGCGGGCCAGCAGGTCAGCTTCGACGTGCATCAAGGGCCGAAAGGGAACCATGCCAGTCTTATTGTGCCGGTGGAAAGCGAGGCGCTGTCCTAAACGCTTCCGGCAAAGTCGCGCTGCACTGAGCGTGACTGCGATAAAAATGCCAGCCGCCGTGTGACTGGCATTTTTTATGCCTGTTACCTACTCGCGCGCCAGCGCATCGATCGGATTCAGCCGCGCGGCATTGCGCGCCGGCAGATAGCCGAACACCACGCCGATGCCGGTGGAACAGAGGAACGCACTCAGCAACGCCGCCGGCGGGAAGCTGATCTGCCAGCCCGGCAATACCAGCTGCACCGCCAGGCCGATGGCGAACGACAGCGTAATCCCCAGCGCGCCCCCCACCAGGCAGACCAGAACCGCTTCGATCAGGAACTGCTGCAACACGTCGCCGGAACGGGCGCCCACCGCCATGCGGATGCCGATCTCGCGCGTGCGTTCGGTCACCGACACCAGCATGATATTCATCACGCCGATGCCGCCGACCACCAGCGAAATCACCGCCACCAGCGTCAGGAACAGCTGCAGCGTGCGGGTGGTTTTCTCGGCGGTTTGCACCAGGCTGTCCATGTTATAGGTGAAGAAGTCCTTCTTGCCGTGGCGCAGCGTCAACAGGCGCGACAGCTGCTGTTCCGCTTCCTTGCTGTCGTAGCCGTCGCGGATGCGCACGGTGATCGAGTCAAAATAATTGTTGCCCATCAATCGGTTGGCCATGGTGCTGTAAGGCACCCACACGTTCAGCGTCTTGCTGCTGCCGAACATCGACTGCTTCTCCTTGGCCACGCCGACCACCGTCGCCGGCATGTTGCCTACCAGGATCACCTCGCCCACCACGTTCTTCTGGTGCGGGAACAGCCGCCGCTGGGTATTGGCGTCGATCACCACCGTCTGAGCCTGCGACTGCACCTGCATCGAGTCGATGCCGACGCCCTGGGTAAAGCTCATGCCGTACACGCGGAAGAACTGCTCGCTGACGCCGTTGACGTTGGCCGCCGCGTCGACGTTGCCCAAGCGCAGCCGCATGCTGCTGCTGATGCTCGGCGACAGCGCGCTGATGTACGGCTGTTCGCGCAGCGCATCGAGATCGCCGTATTTCAACGATTGCCGGTAGGTCGGATCGTCATCGCCGAAGTCCTTGCCGGGATAGATATCGACGGTGTTGGTGCCGATAGATTTAATGTCCGCCAGCACCATCTGCTTGGCGGCGTCGCCGATCACCAGGATCGACACCACCGAGGCGATGCCAATAATGATGCCGAGCATGGTCAGCGCGGTGCGCATCTTGTTGGCCGCCATCGCGCGCCAGGCCATCACCAGCGCCTCGCGGAAACGGCCGCCTATCTGCCGCCAGGAAGGTGCCGCGGTGGCCAGCGCCAGCGGCTTGGCCTGCGCATTCTCCTGCGGTGCCGGGCGCGAATCGGCGATGATCTCGCCATCGCGGATCTCGATGATCCGCTCCGCCTGGCGCGCTACCGCCGGATCGTGGGTCACCAGGATCACCGTGTGGCCCTGGGCGCACAGCTGTTTGAGGATCGCCATCACCTCTTCGCCGGAGTGGCTGTCGAGCGCGCCGGTCGGTTCATCCGCCAGGATCACCTGCCCGCCGTTCATCAGCGCGCGGGCGATGCTGACGCGCTGCTGCTGGCCTCCGGAAAGCTGGCTCGGCCGGTAGTTGACGCGCTCCCCCAGCCCCAGACGCCGCAACAGCGCCTCCGCCCGCTCGCGCCGCGCCGCTTTGCCCAGCCCCGCGTACACCGCCGGCACTTCGACGTTGTGCGCCGCGCTCAGGTGCGGCAGCAGATGATAGCGCTGAAAGATAAAGCCGAAATGCTCGCGCCGCAGCTGCGCCAACGCATCGTCGCTCAGCGTCGCCACATCCTGCCCGGCCACCCGATACACGCCGGCGCTCGGCTTGTCCAGACAGCCGAGAATGTTCATCAGCGTCGATTTACCGGAGCCGGAGGCTCCCATGATCGCCACCATTTCACCGGCGTCGATGCTCAGGCTGATCCCCTTCAGCACCTCCACCGTCTGCTCGCCGGAACGGTAGCTGCGGCGGATGCCGCTCAGCTGCAACAGCGCCGCCATCAGCCCGCCTCCACGCCGCCGCGGCTGACGATCACCTCATCGCCCGCCTCGAGGCCGCTGAGGATCTGTACGTCGATGTTGTTGCGCAGGCCGATAGCCACCTCGCGCTTCTCTTCCTTGCCCTGCTTCAGCACCGAGACGTGGTAGCGATTGTCGGCGATCTGATCGCCCAGCGCCGCCAGCGGGATCACCAGCGCCTGCTCGACGCCTGCCAGCTGAATATGCACCTGTGCCGTCATTTGCAAGCGCAGCAGCCTTTCCGGGTTGGGCACTTCGAAACGCGCATAATAGAAGATAGCGTTGTTGACCTTTTCCGGCGTCGGCTGAATGTCTTTCAGCACGCCGTCGAAGCGCCGGGTCGGATCGCCCAACACCGTGAACCAGGCCTTCTGACCCGGCTTGAGGTTAATGACGTCGGCCTCCGACACCTGCGCCTTCACCAGCATGGTGCCGAGATCCGCCAGCGTCAGAATGTTCGGCGCCTGCTGCGCCGCGATCACCGTCTGGCCCTGCAGCGTGGTGATCTGCACCACGTCGCCATCCATCGGCGCCTCGATGCGGGTATAGGCCAGGTTGATCTTGGCGGTATCCAGGCTGGCCTGGTTCCGCGCGATCTGCGCATTGATGGTGCCCACCTGCGCCTTCTTCACCGCCAGCTGCGTCGCCGCCTGATCCAGATCCTGGCGCGACACCGCCTGCAGCTTGGCCAGCGCCTGGTTGCGCTGCAGCGTAACCGCCGCCAGCTGCTGTTCGGCCTGCGCCTGCAGCAGTTGCGCATGCAGTTCACGCAGCGTCGCCTCGCCTTCGCGGATGCTGTTCTGCGCCTGTTGCGGATCGATAACGCCCAGCAACTGGCCTTTCTTCACCTTGTCGCCAATCTCGACATACAGCTTTTCCAACTGCCCGCTGACCTGCGCGCCGACGTCAACCTTGCGCACCGCGTCCAGCTGGCCGGTCGCCAACACGTTCTGCTGCAGATCGCGTTTGCTGGCTTTCACCGTTTTGAAATCGGTTGGCGCCGGATGGCGAAAGTGCCAAACGGCCGCCGCGGCAAGCGCCGCAATAACCGCCAGAACGAGTATCCAGCGGCGTTTATGTCCCGTAAACCCTGTCAAAATTGACCTGCCTGTGCTTGTGAATATCAACCGCCCATTGCGGCGGCGGAGCTAAATTAGCACGCACCGTAGGGAATAACTAAACCTTAGCTCAACACAATGTGGAGACACGCCTGGTTACAGTTCAGCATTGAACTCCCGTTTAGTGAAGCCTTGATGAAATAGCGCCATTCAATACAGCCAAGGATTTCATCATGTCACAGCTCAGCTACCCACTCGCCTCCGCCCGGCCCCTTAACGGCTGGCAACTGATGACGGCGCTGATCAATGGCGAAAAGGCACCGAGCAACGCCTGGAAAAAAACCTCGTTTCGCCTGAAGTTTCTCGGCCGTTCGCTGCTCAACTGGCGCACTACCAGCGGCCTGCTCAGCACCCTGGCCAGCAACCCGCTGCGGGAGGAGATCCTGAGCGCGCAGCCGAACCTGCCGTGCAAACTGCATCGCCCGTACCTGGCGGCCAACATGAGCAAGATCGAATGCCTGTTCGCCCTGCGCGATCATTACGATCTCATCGCGCAGCGCATGCCGCTGAAGATGCGCCTCGGCCACCTCGGCCCGCAGCCTTTCGTGCTGGCCCGCGCGATGGGCAAAAACGAAGCGCCGATCGCGCTGGAACTGGCGGCGATCGACAAGCTGAATAAGGAAGGGGAAGCCACGCTGCTGCTGCGCAACGCCAACGGCGTGATGCTGGCGGAGATCACCTTTGCGCTGATGCATTATCAGCAGCAGCCGACGCTGTTCATCGGCGGCCTGCAGGGCGCAAACCATGAGGTGCCGCACGCCGAGATCCAGCACACCACCAAAGAATGCCACGGCCTGTTCCCCAAACGGCTGGTGCTGGAAGGCATCTGCACGCTGGCGCGGCACCTCGGCATCCGCCAGATCGTGGCGGTCGGCAACGCCACCCATATCTATCAAAACTGGCGTTACCAGAGCAAGAAGAAGGACCAACTGCACGCCGATTACGATCAGTTCTGGCTGTCTATGGGCGCCAAACCGCTCGACAGCGGCTATTTCCTGCTGCCCGAGCGCATCGCCCGCAAGCCGATCGAAGAGATTGCCAGCAAGAAGCGCGCCGAGTATCGCCGCCGCTATCAGCTGCTGGACGAGCTGGATCAGGGATTGGCGGCGCATTTCTGCGCCCGATAACGCCCGGCGGGCCGTCAGTCCGCCCGGCCGCGCGCCAGCCAGATCACCCGTGAGAACATTTTCTTCAGCAGCGGCGGCACCGAGTCCGTGCCCCATTCGCCGGCCTGCATCGCGACCTCGATCGCCAGATCCGGCTTCGACGAGTGGTGGACCGCTTTCAGGATCACCTTGCGCACCGGCATTTGCGCGTTGATCGGCACCGACGCCATCCGGTGATAGACCGGGCCGAACCCTTCGCGGAACATGAAGTGTTCCATATCCGGCGCCGGCAGCGCGGTCAGCCGATCGCGTTCGTTGTCTTCATGATTGTCCAGCAGGCTGCGCACGGTATTGGCGTACTTTTTGCCCGCCTCGTCGCCGTCCACCAGCGCATGCCACTCGATGCCCATGCGGCGGGCGAAGCGCAGCAGCGGCTTCAGGCCGCACTGGGCGAACTCGATGACCCGCACCCCTTCCGCCTCGAAATGGTAGCCGCACTGCCGCGCCAGCTCGTTCAGCAGCCACACTTCGGTCTCGCCCTCCACCAGCAGCCAGCAGCGGGCGAACAGCGACGACGGCCGGTTGAAACGGATGTGAAACGCGATGCGCCGCCCGTCTTCGGCGCTCAGCCCGCGCGGCCCGAGACGGTAGGTCGCGACCCGCCCCGACTCGCGCACCAGCCGGCAGACGTGCTCCACCGGCACCAGCGACACCAGTTCGCTGGAGTTGGTGGTGGTGATTCGCTGCAGCGGCAGCTGATTGAGCAGCCCCCAGGCCACCGACAGCATAATCGGGTGCAGGCGAGTTTCCGGGTCTTCCACCAGCAGCAGCGGCCGTGCATGCGCATCCAGCTTAACGTCGCCCTTGGCCTGCAGCAGGGTGGAAAACATCCCCAGCAGGATCAGGCGCATGCTGCGGCTGTTCGGCTCGGCCACCATGCGGTTGATGCCGTCCAGCGCACGCCAGGCATCCTGCTCCGGTTCGCCGCCGCGGCGGCGCGGCCGCGTCACCTGCGAACTTTGCTCAGCGAAGTAGTGCTCCAGCAGTTGCTGCATGGCCGCCAGCCCCTGACGCAGTTCGCCGTTGGTCAGCTTCTGCGGATTGCGCACCAGCTCGCGCGTCAGCTGATCCAACTGCTGCGCCAGCGCCTGGGTATCGGGTTTGCGTTCATCGCCGAGGCTGCTGGGGCGCAGGCGACGAATAAAGCGCGCGTCGCGCAGGCGCAATACCGGATGAATGCGGATGATGGCGTGGGCCAGCTGTTCGATATGGTGCAGTTGAAAGGCGTTGCCGTCGGCGTCGAGAAAACCGCGCCAGGTGCACACCGTGCCGTCGTCGGCCAGCTCGCCCTCACAGCGATAATGAATGCGGCTCAGGCCATCTTCCCCCTTGACCCACAGCGGCGTCAGGTGGCGATAGCGCGGCAGGTGCGCATGGCCGATGTCTTTTTCGCAGAAGGTGAACACCACCTGCAGGTGGCGCTCTTTGGCCGCCTCTTCTCCGGGCGGGAAATGGAAGTCGTGCGCCTCAAACCGATACAGCTTCTGCTCCGGCGCCAGCAGCAGCGTCAGCGCATCCAGCAGGCTGGATTTACCCCAGGCGTTTTCGCCGAGCAACAGCGTGTTGTCGTCCAGCATCAGGGACAGCCGGTTAATGCCGCGAAAACCTACAATTTCGATACGCTCCAAGAACATCCGCCGCCTCCCGTGCGCGCCGTCGCCTCGTCAATGAGGCAACCTTCACAGAGCATGGTCAAAAAACCCCTTGCAGGTCAAGCGGCCAACGTCAAATCTGCCGCTTTACTCCGGCCGGGCTTTTGGTTAGCGTGTGCTCCTCGCCGCCGTTCGGCGCGCGTCAAAACTCAAGGACACAAGCTACACCATGTACTCAGGACTGTTGATTATTCTGTTACCGCTGATTGTCGGTTACCTCATTCCCTTACGCCATCGCCCGCTGCTGGTGCTGATCAACCGGCTGCTGAGCTGGATGGTGTACGTGATCCTGTTTTTCATGGGTATCAGCCTGGCGTTCATGGAAGATCTCAGCAGCAATCTGGTGCTGATCTTCCAATACAGCGCAGTGTTCTTCTTCTGCATTCTCTGCGCCAATCTGCTGTTGCTGGCACTGCTGGAGCGGCGCATGCCGTGGCGCAGCAGCCATAAACAGGAAAAGCTGCCTTCGCGCGTGCACATGGCGCTGGAGTCGCTCAAGCTGTGCGGCGTGGTGCTCGGCGGCTTCCTGCTCGGCCTGACGCAGTGGCAATGGCTGCAGTTCGCCCATAAAGGCAGCGAATATGCGCTGATCTTCCTGCTGTTGCTGGTCGGTATTCAGCTGCGCAACAGCGGCATGACGCTGCGCCAGATCGTGCTCAACCGCCGCGGCACGCTGGTGGCGTTGGTGGTGACCGTCGCGTCGCTGGCCGGCGGTGCGCTGGCGGCGCAGCTGCTGGGGCTGCCGGTCAAGGCCGGATTGGCGATGGCCTCCGGCTTCGGCTGGTATTCGCTGTCGGGCATTCTGATCACCGACGCCTACGGCCCGGTGATGGGCAGCGCCGCGTTCTTCAACGATCTGGCGCGCGAGCTGGTGGCGATCATGCTGATCCCGACGCTGGTGCGCCGCAGCCGCTCCACCGCCCTCGGCCTGTGCGGCGCCACCTCGATGGACTTCACCCTGCCGGTGCTGCAGCGCAGCGGCGGGCTGGACATGGTGCCCCCCGCCATCGTGCACGGCTTCCTGCTGAGCCTGCTGGCGCCGGTGCTGATCGCCCTGTTCTCCTGATCCTCTCCCCTGGGGGCCCGCCGGCCCCCAAAGCGTAATAATTCCCATCCGCACGGCAAAATTGCGCTAAATCAAACTTGCCCGCAGTAGTCGCACAAAAGCCTTTTGCAACCCCGATCGCCGATCTATGCTTTTAAACAAGCATTACAAATGCAACTTTAAAAATAAAAGGAAGCGACTATGTTCTGTGTGCAATGTGAACAAACCATCCGTACCCCGGCAGGCAACGGCTGCGCGTATGCTCAGGGCATGTGCGGCAAAACGGCGGAAACCTCCGATCTGCAGGATCTGCTGGTGGCGGCGCTGCAGGGCCTCTCCGCCTGGGCGCTGCAGGCGCGTTCGCTGGGCATCGTCGACCACGAGATCGACAGCTTCGCCCCGCGCGCCTTCTTCTCCACCCTGACCAACGTCAACTTCGACTCCCAGCGCATCATCGGCTACGCGCGCGAAACCCTGCTGCTGCGCGATTCGCTGGCTGCCCGTTGCCGGCTGCTGGATGCCGGCGTGCGCGTCGATCACCCGATGGCGGCGCTGCAGCTGGCCGGTGACGATATGCCTGCGCTGCTGCAACAGGCGGCGCAGTTTGCCCTCAACGGCGACAAGGCCGAGGTCGGCGACGACGTCCACGGTTTGCGCATGCTGTGCCTGTACGGCCTGAAAGGCGCCGCGGCCTATATGGAACACGCGCACGTGCTCGGCCAGTTCGACGAGCAGCTCTATGCCGACTACCACGCCTTTATGGCCTGGCTCGGCACCCGACCGCGCGACGTCGACACCCTGCTGAACAACGCCATGGGCATCGGCAAGATGAACTTCAACGTGATGGCGATCCTCGATCGCGGCGAAACCCAGGCCTACGGCGATCCACAGCCCAGCGCGGTCAACGTGCGCCCGGTGGCCGGGAAAGCCATTCTGATCTCCGGCCACGATCTGAAAGATCTGCGCATGCTGCTCGAACAAACCGAAGGGCAAAACGTCAACGTCTACACTCACGGTGAAATGCTGCCGGCGCACGGCTATCCGGAACTGAAAAAATTCAAGCATCTGGTGGGCAACTACGGCAGCGGCTGGCAGAACCAGCAGACGGAGTTCGCCAAATTCCCCGGCCCGATCGTGATGACCTCCAACTGCATCATCGATCCGAACGTCGGCAACTACGGCGATCGCATCTGGACCCGCAGCATCGTCGGCTGGCCGGGCGTCAACCATCTGGAGGGCGACGACTTCGGCGCCGTGATCCGCCAGGCGCAGGGCATGAACGGCTTCCCTTATACCGAGATCGAGCACCTGATCACCGTCGGCTTCGGCCGCCAGACGCTGCTGAACGCCGCCGACACGGTGATCGATCTGGTGTCGCAGAAAAAACTGCGCCACGTCTTCCTGGTCGGCGGCTGCGACGGCAGCCGCGACGAGCGCAGCTACTTCACCGACTTCGCCCGCAGCGTGCCGCAAGACTGCCTGATCATGACGCTGGCCTGCGGCAAGTACCGTTTCAACAAGCTGGACTTCGGCACGCTGGAAGGGCTGCCGCGCCTGCTGGACGTCGGCCAGTGCAACGACGCCTATTCCGCCATCATGCTGGCGGTCAAGCTGGCGGACACGCTCGGCTGCAGCGTCAACGAGCTGCCGCTCAGCCTGGTGCTGTCGTGGTTTGAACAGAAGGCGATCGTCATTCTGCTGACGCTGTTGTCGCTGGGGGTGAAAAACATCGTCACCGGCCCGACCGCGCCGGGCTTCCTGACCGACAACCTGATGGCGATCCTCAACGAGAAATTCGGCCTGCGTCCGATCACCACCGTCGAGCAGGATATCAACGCGCTGCTCGCCTGATGCCATTACGTTATGGGGCCGCCTGCGCCGGCCCCTTTGCTTTTTGAGGTGCCCCGATGACTCAACCCACTCCGCTTTGCCCGAACCGCATGCAGGTACATTCCATCCAGCGCGAAACCGCCGACGTCTGGACGCTGAACCTGATCTGCGACGTTTTCTACCCTTATCAGGCGGGCCAGTTTGCGCTGGTCAGCATCCGCAACAGCGAGGAGACGCTGCGCGCCTATACGCTCTCCTCCTCGCCCGGCCAGAGCCGCTTTCTCAGCATCAGCGTGCGCTGCCTGCCGGACGGCGTCGGATCGCGTTGGCTGACGCAAGAGGTCAAGCCCGGCAACACGCTGTGGTTGTCCGACGCGCAGGGCGAGTTCAGCTGCGAGCGCTACCCGGCCGATCGTTATCTGATGCTGGCCGCCGGCTGCGGCGTGACGCCGATCGTCTCGATGTGCCGCTGGCTGACCGCCAACCGTCCGGCCTGCGATATCGCCGTGATCTTTAACGTGCGCACCCCCGCCGACACGATTTTCGCCGATCAGTGGCGTGCGCTGTGCGCTGCCCATCCGCAGCTGCGCCTGACGCTGATGGCCGAGCGGGATCTGCAACCCGGCTACCTCAGCGGCCGCATCGATGAGCAGACGCTGCGGCAGGCGGCGCCGGATATCGCCGAACGCACGGTGATGACCTGCGGCCCTGCTCCCTACATGGAACAGGTGGAGCAGCTGTGCCGTCGGCTCGGCGTGCCGGCCGAGCGTTTCCATAAAGAGCAGTTCCACACGCCGGCGGCGCAGGCCGATGCCACCGAAGGACTGACGCTGCGCGCCGCCCGCCCGCTGCGCGAATTCCGCGTGCCGGTCGGCAGCACGCTGCTGGCGGCGATGGAGGCCAATGCCCTGCCGGTCAACGCCGCCTGCCGCGCCGGGGTGTGCGGCTCGTGCAAAACCCGCATCCTTGAGGGCGACTACACCACCACCAGCACCATGACGCTGAGCGCGGAAGAAATAGCGCAAGGCTACGTGCTGGCCTGCAGTTGCCAGCTGCGGGGCGACGTCACGCTGGCGTGATCCCCTGGCCCCATCGCCGCGATGGGGCATTTATCGGCAAGTTCCCCCCTCCCCGCCCGGTTACACTTTCCCCCGTCCTACGCTCTTTACCCTTCCGGACCGCATCTCGTCCACCGCCGGTAAGCTATGCTTGCAGTTGTTCTGCTGCCGCTCACCGGATCGAGTACACATCGTTTTTCAAACCTTGTTTGGGGGAACCATGAAGCAAACCGTAGCCACACTGATCGCCAAAACGCTGGATCAAGCCGGCGTAAAACGCATTTGGGGCGTGACCGGCGATTCGCTCAACGGCCTGAGCGACAGCCTGCACCGCATGGGCACCATCGAATGGCTGGGCACCCGCCATGAAGAGGTGGCCGCCTTCGCCGCCGGCGCCGAAGCCCAGCTCACCGGCCAGCTGGCGGTGTGCGCCGGTTCCTGCGGCCCCGGCAACCTGCACCTGATCAACGGGCTGTTCGACTGCCACCGCAACCATGTGCCGGTGCTGGCGATCGCCGCACACATCCCTTCCAGCGAAATCGGCAGCGGCTACTTCCAGGAAACGCATCCCCAGGAGCTGTTCCGCGAATGCAGCCACTATTGCGAGCTGGTTTCCAACCCGGAACAGCTGCCGCGCGTGCTGGAGATCGCCATGCGCAAGGCGATCCTCAACCGCGGCGTCTCGGTGGTGGTCTTGCCGGGCGACGTGGCGCTGCGCATGGCGCCGGAAGACGCGTCCCTGACCTGGCATACCCCGGCGCTGCCGCTGGTGCAGCCGCCGATGAGCGAGCTGAACAAGCTGGCGGAAACGCTGAACAAGGCGAAAAACATCACCCTGATGTGCGGCAGCGGCTGCGCCGGCGCGCACGATGAGGTGGTCAAGCTGGCCGAGCTGCTGCAGGCGCCGGTGGTGCACGCGCTGCGCGGCAAAGAGCATATCGAATGGGATAACCCTTACAGCGTCGGCATGACCGGGCTGATCGGCTTCTCCTCCGGCTACCACGCGATGATGAACGCCGACACGCTGGTGCTGCTCGGCACCCAGTTCCCCTACCGCGCGTTCTACCCCACCAACGCCAACATCATTCAGATCGACATCAACCCCGGCAGCATCGGCGCGCACTGCCCGGTCAATATGGCGCTGGTGGGCGATATCCACACCACCCTCACCGCCCTGCTGCCGCAGCTGGAGCCCAAGCGCGACCGGGCGTTCCTCGACAAGGCGCTGGAGCATTACCGCAACGCGCGCAAGGATCTCGACGGGCTGGCGACCGCCAACGACGACCAGCCGATCCACCCGCAGTATCTGGCGCAGCAGCTCAGCCGGTACGCCAGCGACGACGCCATCTTCACCTGCGACGTCGGCACGCCGACGGTGTGGGCCGCCCGCTACGTGAAAATGAACGGCAAGCGCCGCCTGCTCGGTTCGTTCAACCACGGTTCGATGGCCAACGCCATGCCGCAGGCGATCGGCGCCCAGGCCACCGCGCCGGATAAACAGGTGATCGCCATGTGCGGCGACGGCGGCTTCACCATGCTGATGGGGGATTTCCTGTCGCTGGCGCAGCTCAAGCTGCCGGTGAAAATCGTGGTGTTCAACAACAGCGTGCTGGGGTTCGTGGCGATGGAGATGAAGGCCGGCGGCTACCTGACCGACGGCACCGATCTGCATAACCCGGACTTCGCGGCGATCGCCAACGCCGCCGGCATCAAGGGCATCCGCGTGGAAAAAGCCTCGGATCTGGACGGCGCGCTGCAGGAGATGTTGGCGCACCCCGGCCCGGCGCTGCTGGACGTGGTCACCGCCAAGCAAGAGCTGGCGATGCCGCCGCAGATCAAGTTCGAACAGGCGAAAGGTTTCAGCCTGTACATGCTGCGCGCCATCATCAACGGCCGCGGCGACGAAGTGGTCGAGCTGGCGAAAACCAACTGGCTGCGCTAAGCAAGCTGCCCCCCGGTGAAATAAGGGTATATGATGCCATGTACCCTTTTCCTCTCCCTTACATTCCAGGAACCCTATGCTTATCGATCTACGCAGCGACACCGTCACCCGCCCCAGCGCCGCCATGCGCCAGGCGATGGCTCAGGCAGAGGTCGGCGACGACGTCTACGGCGATGACCCGACGGTCAACGCGCTGGAGGCCGAGGCGGTGCGCCTGTCGGGCAAAGAGGCGGCGCTGTTTTTGCCCAGCGGCACCCAGGCCAACCTGGTGGCGCTGCTAAGCCACTGCCAGCGCGGCGACGAGTATCTGGTCGGCCAACAGGCGCACAACTATAAATACGAGGCCGGCGGCGCAGCGGTGCTGGGCAGCATCCAGCCGCAGCCGATCGAGGCCGACGCGGACGGCACGCTGCCGCTGGACAAGCTCGCCGCCGCCATCAAACCCGACGATATCCACTTCGCCCGCACCCGGCTGCTGAGCCTGGAAAACACCATCGGCGGCCGAGTCCTGCCGCAGGCCTACCTGCAGCAGGCGTGGCAGTTTACCCGCGAGCGGCAGCTGGCGCTGCATATCGACGGCGCGCGCATCTTCAACGCCGCCGTGGCGCTGAACCTGCCGCTGAAAGAGATCGTGCAATACTGCGACACCTTCACCATTTGCCTGTCGAAAGGGCTGGGCGCGCCGGTCGGATCGCTGCTGTGCGGCAGCGAAGCCTTCATTCAGCGCGCGCTGCGCTGGCGCAAGATGACCGGCGGCGGGCTGCGTCAGGCCGGCATCCTGGCGGCGGCCGGCCTCTACGCGCTGGAGCATAACGTCGCGCGGCTGCGCGAAGACCATGACAACGCAGTCTGGCTGGAGCAACAGCTGCGGCAGATCGGCGTGGAGGTCGTCGAACCCGGCGCACAGACCAACGTGCTGTACCTGCGCCAACCGCCGGCGCTGGCGGCCAAATTCGGCCCGTGGATGCGCGAACGCGACGTGCTGATCAGCAGCGGCCCGCTGACGCGCATTCTGACCCACCTCGACGTCAGCCGTCAGGATCTGCAGCGGGTGGTCGAGCTGTGGCGGGAGTTCCTCCAGCAGCACGCCTGATTTCCCCTCCCCGGCGCGCCGGGGAGCCCTTCACCGCCCGCCGATGGCCTCGACAAAGCGGCGGGTGATCTGCTGCGGGCGCGTAATGGCGCCGCCCACCACCACAGCATGCGCCCCCAGCGCCAGGCAGCGCGCGGCCATCGCCGGCGTTTCGACATTGCCCTCGGCGATGACCGGCACCGGCACCGCCGCCAGCACCGCACGCAGAAAGCCGAAATCGTCCTCCGCCAGTCGGGCGCCCCGGCTTTCGGCGGTATAGCCGTGCAGCGTGGTGCCCACGCAGTCGAACCCCAACCTGGCAGCCTCTTGCGCTTCTTCCACGGTGGCGATGTCTGCCATCAGCAGCAGCCGGGGATACCTGGCGCGGATCGCGGCAACCAGCGCCGCCAGCTGCAGCTCCCCTGGCCGCCGGTGGCCGGTAGCGTCCAATGCAATCATCTGCGGCGCCGCAGTCATCAGCTCATCGATTTCACGCAGGGTCGGCGTGATATAGACATCGCTACCGGCATAATCGCGCTTGATAATGCCGATCACCGGCAGCGCCACCGTGCGCAGGATGGCTTTAACGTCTTCGACGCCGTTGGCGCGGATCGCCGCCGCACCGCCTTGCTCGGCCGCCAGCGCCATGCGCGCCATGATAAAATCGCTGTGCAGCGGCTCGTCGTCCAGCGCCTGGCAAGACACCACCAGCCGGCCCTTAATCTGCTGCAAAATGGAAAGCGTCATAAATCCAACAACTCCTCGACTTCGTTTTTAATAATGGTCACGTGCGGGCCATAGATCACCTGAACGCCGTTGCCGCGAACGATCACTGCCCGCGCGCCGCTGGCCTTCAGCCCGCTTTCGTCCAGCAACCGACTCTGTTTTACCGTCACGCGCAGCCGCGTGGCGCAACAATCCAGTTCGACGATATTCTCTTTGCCGCCCAGCGCCGCCAGCACCTGCTGCGAGCGTTCGGTGCCGGTCGTCACCGCTTCCGGCGCGGTTTCCACCTCGCGCCCCGGCGTTTTGAAATTGAAGCGCAGGATCAGGAAACGGAACGTGAAGTAGTACAGGAAGAACCAGGGCACCCCGACCAGCGGCACATACATCCAGTGGGTTTTCGCTTCGCCCTGCAACACGCCGAACAGCATGAAATCGATAAAACCGCCGGAGAACGTCTGGCCGATGGTGATATGCAGAATGTGCGCGATCGCGAACGCCAGGCCGTCGAACAGCGCGTGCACCACGTACAGCGCCGGCGCGATGAACAGGAACGAGAATTCGATAGGTTCGGTGATGCCGGTCAGGAAAGAGGTCAGCGCCGCCGACAGCAGCAGCCCGCCGACGCGTTTGCGGTTCTCCGGGCGCGCGCTTTGGTACATCGCCAGGCAGGCGCCGACCAGGCCGAACATCATGGTGATAAAGCGGCCGGACATGAAGCGCGCCGTGCCGATGTAGAACTGCTGCGTATTCGGGTCGGCCAACTGGGCGAAGAAAATGCGCTGCGTGCCTTCCACCAGCTGTCCGTTGATCACTTCGCTGCCGCCGAGCGCGGTAGTCCAGAACGGTAGGTAGAAGATGTGATGCAGGCCGAACGGCCCGAGCATGCGCAGCACGAAGCCGTAGATAAAGGTGCCGAGATAGCCGCTGGCGTCCACCAGCCCGCCCATGCCGAAGATCAGCCGTTGGAAAGGCGGCCACACCACGGTCATCAGGGCGCCGACCGCCATCGCCGCCAGCGAGCTGACGATCGGCACAAAGCGCGAGCCGCCGAAAAAACCCAGGAACGGCGGCAGCGATATCTTGTTGTAGCGGCCGTGCAGATACCAGGTCACCAGACCGATGACCACCCCGCCGAACACCCCGGTCTCCAGCGTCTGGATCCCGAGAATCGTTCCCTGCCCCACCGCGCCGGCGTTCTGCGCGGCCAGCGTGCCGTTGATTTTCAACAGCGCATTGATGGTGGCGTTCATCACCAGGTAGGCGATCAGCGAGGCCAGCCCCGCCGTGCCCTTGTCGCTTTTGGCCAACCCCACCGCCACGCCGACCGCGAACAGGATCGCCAGGTTGGCGAACACGATGGCGCCGGCGCTGGCCATCACGGTAAATACGCTTTGCAGCCAGCCAACGTCGAGGAAGGGATAAGCCTCGACGGTATTGGGATTGGACAGCGCACCGCCGATCCCCAACAGCAGGCCGGCCGCCGGCAGCACGGCGATCGGCAGCATGAACGATTTGCCGAACAGCTGGGCTTTTTCGAACCAGCCGCCGGAGCGCGACAATTCTGGTGTTGACATAAATTTTTCCCCGCTATCATTTTTATGATGAAAATTTTTACCACATTAAAATTAATTTTATGAAAATTTTATTCATAACGATGATCCGCTTCACAATCCGTCGATTTCGCTGGCGAGCGGCGGCGTCTTTCCGCCACAATAGAAACGGGAATACTCAGAAAGGTAACGTGATGAATACAGGCAACTTGTTATTGCGGCTGCGGCAGGATTTGGCGGGGTACAGCCCCACGTTGCAAAAGCTCGGCAACTATCTTCTTGCGCAGCCCTCCCGCGCCGTTTACCTGACCATCACCGAACTGGCGCGTGAAAGCGCCACCAGCGAAGCCAGCGTCACGCGGCTGTGCCGCCATCTGGGCTGCAAAGGCTATACCGAATTTAAAATGGCGCTGGCCCTCAGCCTGCAACAAAGCCAGCCGGAGGCGGCGACGCGGCAAAGCGCGGCGGAAAATTTGCTGGAAGAGAGCGTTCAGGCGCTGCGGGATACCGGCGCACTGTTGGATCCGCAGGCGCTGCAACAGGCGGCGGACAGCCTGCAGCGTTGCGCTTCGGTGCAGATTTACGGCGTCGCCGCCAGCGCCATCATCGGCGATTTCCTGCACTACAAGCTGCTGCGCCTCGGCAAACCGGCGCAGCTGTTCAGCGACATGCACCGGGCGGCGATGAACGCCGCCTCGCTGAGTGAGCGGGATCTGCTGATCGTCATCTCCAGCTCCGGCTCCACCAAGGACGTGCTGCATGCGGTGGCATTGGCCAAAGGGCGCGGCGCACGCGTGATCGCCGTCAGCAACACCCAACGCAGCCCGCTGGCCAAGCTGGCGGATACGCTGCTGGTGGCGGCCAAACCGGAAGGGCCGCTGACCGCCGGCGCCCTGCCGGCCAAGGTCGGCGCCATGCTGCTGGTGGAGTTGATGATCGCCGAACTGGCTCGGCGCGATCCCGCCTACGCTCAGGCGATGCAGGCCACCGCCAGCGCCACCCTGCCGCTGCTGCTGTAATCAGAAGATCCAGCGGCCATAAACCCAGTACCACAGCCCCAGCACCGCCACCAGGTTGAGCGCCACGCTGAGGATGAACCAGGTTTTAAACGGCTGCTTCTGGGTTTTGTGGCGAAACAGCTGCTGTGCCACCAGTGCGCCCAACCACCCGCCCAGCGCGCCGAACAGCAACAGCGTCGCCTCCGGCACCCGCCGCCACCCCTTCCGCGCCGCCAGCTTATCGCCGCCGTAGATCAGAAACGTCAGCAGGTTGGCCAGCAGCAACCACATCCACACCGGATGCAGCGAGAACAGGCTGGCGACCAGCGCCAGGCCCAGCAGGGCGTAACAAATCACATTGAGCTTCATGGCATCCGGTTTTTCGTTCGATAAAGGGCGCGTAGTGTGAACCTGCGCCACGATGGATGCAACCGGCTTATACCCATACAAAAAGTGCATTTAAACCCTGAATTTGGCATCCTGTCGTTCTGCCAATCCTCTACCGCACAAGGCGGCCCGATGACACCCCAACGCGTACTGGTTCTTGGAGCCAGCGGCTATATAGGCCAGAACCTGATCCCGCACCTGATCGAACAGGGGCACCAGATTACCGCCGCCGCGCGGCGCATCGAGTGGCTGCAGGAGCGGAACTGGCCGCAGGTCAACTGCCTGTATGCCGATCTGTACCGCCCGGAGACCCTGAGCGCGGCGCTGTGGGAGACAGATACGCTTTACTATCTGGTGCACGCGATGGGCGACGGCGACGATTTTATCGAGAAGGAGCGCCAGGCAGCGGAAAACCTGCGCGACGCGCTGCGCAATGCCGGCGTCAAACAGGTGATCTTCCTCGGCGCGCTGCAGCCGAACGACGACAGTTCGCCGCACCTGGCGGCCCGCCGCCTGACTGGCGAGATTTTGCGCCAGAGCGGCGTGCCGGTGACCGAACTGCGCGCCGGCATCATCGTCGGCCCCGGCTCGGCGGCGTTCGAAGTGATGCGCGACATGGTCTATAACCTGCCGGTGCTGACGCCGCCGCGCTGGGTGCGCTCCAAGTCGTCGCCGGTGGCGCTGGAGAACCTGCTGGTTTATCTGGCCGATCTGCTGGCGCACCCGGCGCAGGAGCACCGCATCTTCGACGTTGCCGGGCCGGAGTACCTCAGCTATCAGGATATGTTCCAACGCTTTATCGCCATCAGCGGCAAACGGCGCTGGCTGATCCCGATCCCCTTGCCGACGCGGCTGATTTCGGTGTGGTTCATCAGCCTGATCACCTCGGTGCCGACGCCGATCGCCCGCGCGCTGATCCAGGGGCTGAAGCACGATCTGCCCGCCGACGGCCGGCCGCTGCAGGCGCTGATCCCGCAGCGGCTGCACACCTTCTATCAGGCGGTCGCCACCACGCTGCAGCGCGAACAGGAGGTGGTCGATTCCGCCGACTGGGGCTACGATCCGGCGGCGCGGGCCCGCTGGCGCCCCGGCTACGGTTACTACCCGAAACAGGCCGGTTGTTCACTGGACACCGCCGCCACCCGCGAGTCCCTGTGGCAAACGGTGCAGCAGCTGGGGGGCGAAGAAGGCTATTTCTACGCCAATATTCTGTGGCGGATCCGCGCCCGCATGGACGACATGATCGGCAACGGCGTAGTCTATGGCCGCCCGGCGCGCGCGAGCCTGGCGCTGGGCGACGAGATCGACGGCTGGAAAGTCATCACGCTGAAACCGCTGCGGCAACTGGCGCTGCTGTTCGGCATGAAGGCGCCGGGGCTGGGGCGGCTGAGCTTCACCATTACCGATCACGGCGATCGCCGCACGCTGGACGTGCGCGCCTGGTGGCATCCGGCCGGCTTCAGCGGGCTGCTGTATTGGTTCGCCATGATGCCCGCGCATCTGTTCATTTTCCGCGGCATGGCGAAGCGCATCGCCGAACTTGCCGAGGGTCTGGACCGCCAACAGCGCTGAACGCCGTTCATTTGTCGATCAACCGCACAGTTTGCCGCTGTGCTTCGGGGCTTTCCGATTGCATAGCGCACGAAATCACGGAAGAATGGCATCTTATTTGCTGGGAGCGCCGCAAGCGCCCGCCGGTATTCCGATTTTGGGTGAAAATAGAGTCCGTTATGAAGGTATTGGTCACCGGTGCCACCAGTGGGTTAGGCCGTAACGCCGTCGAATATCTGCGCCGTCAGGGCATCAAAGTGCGCGCCACCGGCCGCAACCAGGCGATGGGCGGCCTGCTGGAAAAAATGGGCGCGGAGTTCGTTCATGCCGATCTCACCAATCTGATCTCTTCGCAGGCCAAGGCGATGCTGACGGACGTCGACGTGCTGTGGCACTGCTCCAGCTTCACCTCGCCCTGGGGCACCGAAGAAGCCTTCGAACTGGCCAACGTCCGCGCCACCCGCCGCCTCGGCGAATGGGCGGCGGCCTACGGCGTGGCGCAGTTCATTCACATCTCTTCCCCGGCGATCTATTTCGATTACCACCATCACCGCAACGTGACCGAAGACTTTCGCCCGCAGCGCTACGCCAACGAGTTCGCGCGCAGCAAGGCCGCCGGCGAGCAGGTGATCCAGCAGCTGGCGCTGTCCAATCCGCAGACCCATTTCACCATTCTGCGCCCGCAGGGATTGTTCGGGCCGCACGACAAGGTGATGCTGCCGCGGCTGCTGCAGATGATCAAACGCTACGGCAACCTGCTGCTGCCGCGCGGCGGCGCGGCGATGGTGGACATGACCTACCTGGAGAATGCGGTGCACGCCATGTGGCTGGCGACGCTAAAAGAAGATACGCCGTCCGGCCGCGCCTACAACATCACCAACCAGCAGCCGCGCCCGCTTCGCACCGTGGTGCAGCAGCTGATCGACGATTTGGGCATGAAGTGCCATATCCGCTCCGTCCCCTATCCGATGCTCGACATGATGGCACGCGGCATGGAGCGCCTCGGCAGCAAAAGCGAGAAGGAGCCGGTGCTGACCCACTACGGCGTCGCCAAACTCAATTTCGACCTCACGCTCGATACCACCCGCGCGCAGCAAGAGCTGGGCTATCAGCCGATCGTCTCGCTGGAAGAAGGCATCGCGCGCACCGCCCGCTGGCTGAAAGATCACGGCAAGCTGCACGGCCTGTAATCAACGCGCCGCGCCGTACTTCACCAGCAGCGCATCGACAATCGCTTCACTCTCCGCATCCGGTTCGCCGCGCACATCGTCGGGCCGGAAGTGCATCTGAAACGCCGCCAGCACATTGCGCTGCTGCCGCGCATTCCACGACGGATCGATCGCGTAGCCGTAACGCGCCAGCTTTTCGAGCAGCGGCGCCATCGCTACCGGCGCATGGCGATCGCGCCCCGCCAGCAAACGCTGCACGTCGCGTTCGTCCGGCCAGGCGCCGATGCCGGCCTGGGCCAGCTGCCGCCAGGGGAACAGCGGGCCGGGATCCTGTTTACGCTGCGGCGCGATGTCGCTGTGCCCCACCACGTCCTGCGGCTGGATGCCATAGCGTTGGATGATGTCGCGGCTCAGCGGGATCAGCACGGCGATCTGCTCCGCCGTATAGGGCTGCCAGTGGGTGAACAGCATGCTGCGGGTGAAGCCCTTGTTGACGATTTCGATGCCGATCGAGGTGTCATTGAGGTTGCTGCGGCCGCGCCAGGCGCTGGCGCCGGCATGCCAGGCGCGCATCGCTTCCGGCACCAGGCGGAACACCGTCGGTTTGCCGTGTTCGCGCTGCGGATGCGCCGGCAGCAGATAATGCGCGCTGACGTGTTCGTCGGTCAGCGTTTTCAGGGATGAGTGGAAGTCTTCCGCCGTGTAGTGCATCACCAGAAAGCGGATGCGTTGATCCGCGCCCTGCGCCTGATGCAGGGTTTCGAGCTGGTAAGCGCCGCGATCGACGAGCGTGTCCTGCTGCGGGTTTTGGCATCCCGCCAGCAGCGCGGCGGCGATGATCCCTGGCCAAATTTTCACTTATCCTCCCTGTGATGTGATGACCTGATATAGCGTTAACGTTAATCAATAATCGCCACGGAAGCCACCGTCGGACAAAGTAAAACGCCCCAGACGCGCCAGGGCGTTGGGGAGTGGGATTAGCGGCTGGCTTTCACCGCGGTGCCGCTGACGGTCACCATCAGCATGCTGCCGTCTTTGCCAACGGTTTCATAATCGATATCGATGCCGACCACCGCGTTGGCGCCCAGCTCTTTCGCCTGATCTTCCAGCTCTTCGAACGCGATCAAGCGCGCCTTGCGCAGCTCTTTCTCATAAGCGCCCGAGCGGCCGCCGACGATATCGCGCACGCCGGCGAAGAAATCACGAAAGATGTTGGCGCCGAGGATCGCTTCGCCGGTGACCACGCCGCAGTATTCGGTGATGGTGAACCCTTCCAGGGTCGGGGTAGTTGAAAGCTGCATCAGAATTCCTTGTTTGATTAATTCAACGTATCTATGACCAGAAGATTAGCGTTATGTTCGCTTAATCAATGGCACGCAGTACGAATGCAAGGCCAAAAAACGCATTTATACTGTAAGCTATCGGTCTTCATGGTAGAGACTTTCACATAAGGTAATAAGATGAAAACAAAAACGATTGCGGCTGTTTTACCCTTAGCGCTGTTGCTGAGTGCCTGTACCACGGTGGAACCGGCATACAAGGATATCGGCACCCGCAGCGGCAGCTGTGTGGAAGGCGGCCCGGATACGGTCGCGCAAAAGTTCTATGACCTGCGCATCCAGCAGGGCGCCGGCCTGCCGGACAGCAACCGCCTGGCGCAGCTGCAGCCTTACCTGAGCAAAGTGCTGTATCAGGATCTGGTCAGCGCCGCCCAGAACCCGGGCAAGCATCGGATCACCGGCGACTTGTTCTCCGGCAATGCGCAGGGGCCAGGCAGCGCGTCCGTCGCCAGCGCCTCGACCATTCCTAACACCGATGCGAAAAACATCCCGCTGCGCGTCGACTTGAGCTACCAAAAAGACGCCAACAGCACCGTGAACTGGCAGGACGAAGTGCTGATGGTGCGCGAAGGCACCTGCTGGGTGGTTGATGATATTCGCTACCTGAATGTTCCAGCGCATGCCACCAACGGCAGCGTGCGCCAGGTGTTGGAAAACCAGTAACCCGCGATCCCCAGGCCGACGCGGGTTTGCCGCGTCGGCCATCCCCGCCTCCCGCCTGCCGCTCAGATTTCGTCCAATAGAAAAAATTTCGCTACCGATCTCACAGCCTGCACCACAAATCCCCTCCCTCGGCTTGAGTCGCGGTATCTTGTGCTAATCTTTTACTGTCCCGCCGCACACTCATAAATTTTAACGCACAAAGATTGCATAAGTATTCTGTGGAAGTTAACATTTGCGGCATCAATGTCTATTCAATTCTGGCGCATGAGTATTCAACTTAACGGTATCAATTGCTATTACGGCGCTCACCAGGCGCTGTTTGACATCACGCTGGATTGTCCAGCCGGGGAAACCCTGGTGCTGCTTGGCCCAAGCGGCGCCGGGAAAAGTTCATTGCTGCGGGTGCTGAACCTGCTGGAAATGCCGCGTTCGGGCCAACTGCAGATCGCCGGCAACCAATTCGACTTCAAGCAGGCGCCTGGCGAGAAAGCCATTCGCGAACTGCGTCAAAATGTCGGCATGGTGTTCCAGCAATACAACCTGTGGCCTCACCTCACCGTGGTTCAGAACCTGATCGAAGCGCCTTGCCGCGTGCTGGGTCTGACCAAGGCTCAGGCGATGGAGCGCGCCGACAAGCTGCTCAAGCGTCTGCGCCTGACCGACTTCGCCGATCGCTTCCCGCTGCACCTTTCCGGCGGCCAGCAGCAGCGCGTGGCAATCGCCCGCGCCCTGATGATGGAACCGCAGGTGCTGCTGTTCGATGAACCGACCGCGGCGCTGGATCCGGAAATCACCGCTCAGATCGTCAGCATCATTCGCGAACTGGCCGGCACCGGCATCACGCAGGTGATCGTCACCCACGAAGTGGAAGTGGCGCGCAAGACCGCCAGCCGCGTGGTGTACATGGAAAACGGCCACGTGGTGGAGCAAGGCGACAGCAGCCACTTCATGCAGCCGCGGACCACCGAGTTTGCCAACTACTTATCACACTAACAATTAACTTGCTGTAATTTGGGGAGTTTGCGATGAAAAAACTAATAATCGCCGCCGTTCTGGCCGGCATCAGCGTTTCCGCCTCCGCAGCCGAAACCATCCGTTTCGCTACCGAAGCCTCCTATCCTCCATTTGAATTTATTGACGCCGGCAACAAGATTCAGGGTTTTGATGTCGATCTGGCCAACGCGCTGTGCAAAGAGATGCAGGCCGAGTGCACCTTCACCAACCAGGCGTTCGACAGCCTGATCCCAAGCCTTAAATTCAAGCGTTTCGATGCGGTGATGGCCGGCATGGACATTACGCCCGAACGTGAAAAGCAGGTGCTGTTCACCAAGCCGTACTACGATAACTCGGCGCTGTTCATCGCGCAGAAAGGCAAAATCGCCGACGTGGCGGCGCTGAAAGGCAAGAAAGTGGGCGTGCAAAACGGCACCACCCACCAGAAATACCTGACCGACAAGCACCCGGAAATCACCACCGTGCCTTACGACAGCTACCAGAACGCCATTTTGGATCTGAAGAACGGCCGCGTTGATGCGGTGTTCGGCGATACCGCGGTGGTCAACGAGTGGCTGAAGCAGAATGACGCGCTGGCGGCAGTGGGCACCAAAGTCACGGATAAAGACTACTTCGGCACCGGCCTCGGCATCGCGGTACGCCAGAAGAACACCGAGCTGCAGGGCAAGTTCAACGCCGCTCTGGACAAGATCAAGCAGGATGGGACCTATGAAACCATCTACAAAAAATGGTTCCAGCAGTAATACGCCCCGATGAATGAATTTCAACCTTTAGCAAGCGCCGCCGGCATGACCGTCGGCCTTGCCGTTTGCGCCCTGATCCTCGGGCTGATTCTGGCGATGCTGTTCGCCGTATGGGAATCGTCCCGCTGGAAAGCGGTCAGCTGGCTCGGCACCGCCTGGGTGACCGTGCTGCGCGGCCTGCCGGAAATCCTGGTGGTGCTGTTTATCTATTTCGGTTCGTCGCAGCTGCTGCTGATGCTCTCCGACGGCTTTACCCTCAACCTCGGTCTGTTCCAGCTGCCGATTCAGCTGGCGATCGACAATTTCGAAGTCAGCCCGTTCCTGTGCGGGGTGATCGCTCTGGCCCTGCTCTATTCCGCCTACGCCTCGCAGACGCTGCGCGGCGCGCTGAAAGCGGTGCCGCAGGGGCAGTGGGAATCCGGCCAGGCACTGGGGCTCGGCAAGGCGGCGATCTTCTTTCGCCTGATCATGCCGCAGATGTGGCGCCACGCCCTGCCCGGCCTCGGCAACCAGTGGCTGGTGCTGCTGAAAGACACCGCGCTGGTGTCGCTGATCAGCGTGAACGATCTAATGCTGCAAACCAAGAGCATCGCCACGCGCACCCAGGAACCCTTTACCTGGTATGTGATCGCGGCGGCCATCTACCTGCTGGTGACGCTGTTCAGCCAATACGTCATCAAACGCATTGAGCTGCGCGCCACGCGCTTTGAGCGGGGGCCGGTCTGATGATTGAGTATTTGCCGGAAATCCTCAAAGGGTTACACACCAGCCTGACGCTGACCGTCGCCGCGCTGATCGTCGCGCTGGTGCTGTCGCTGCTGCTGACGGTGATCCTGACGCTGAAAACGCCTATCCTGACGCCGCTGGTCAAGATCTACGTGACGCTGTTCACCGGCACGCCGTTGCTGGTGCAGATCTTCCTGATCTACTACGGCCCCGGCCAGTTCCCGGCGATCCGCGACTACCCGTGGCTGTGGAATCTGCTGTCGCAGCCCTGGCTGTGCGCGATGATAGCGCTGGCGCTGAACAGCGCGGCCTACACCACGCAACTGTTCTACGGCGCGGTGCGCGCCATTCCCGCCGGGCAATGGCAGTCGTGCGAAGCGCTGGGCATGTCGCGCCGGCAGACGCTGCGCATCCTGCTGCCGTTCGCCTTCAAGCGCGCGCTGTCGTCTTACTCCAACGAAGTGGTGCTGGTGTTCAAAAGCACCTCGCTGGCTTACACCATCACGCTGATGGAAGTGATGGGCTACAGCCAGCTGATGTACGGCCGCACTTACGACGTCATGGTGTTTGGCGCCGCAGGCCTGGTGTACCTGTGCGTCAACGGCCTGCTGACGCTGCTGATGCGGCTGGTGGAGCGCCGCGCGCTGGCGTTTGAGCGCCGCAACTGAGGCCGCCTCCCCTCATGAGCCCCGCCGTCGTGCGGGGCTTTTTTTATCCCTGAGGCAATATTTAATCATTTTCATTGCATTTTAATTCACTCGATGGCAGGGTTATCAGCAGGTGTCCTCGCAAAAACCTCTGGCGATTACCAGTAAAAACAAACGATAGCGAAAAATCACTTTCAGGATCCAGACAGGAGCTCTACGCATGAAAAAACTGCTGCTTGCCGCGACGATGTTGGCCGGAATCACCTTTAACGCCACCGCGGCCGAGACCATCCGCTTCGCCGCCTCCGCCACCTACCCGCCGTTCGAATCGCTCGACGCCAATAACCAGATCGTCGGCTTCGATATCGATCTGGCCAACGCGCTGTGCAAGCAGATGCAGGCGCAGTGCACCTTCACCAACCAGGCGTTCGACAGCCTGATCGCCGCGCTGAAATTCAAGAAATACGATGCGGTGATTTCCGGTATGGACATCACGCCGGAGCGCAGCAAACAGGTCGCCTTCACCCAGCCTTACTACGCCAACTCGGCGATCGTGATCGCGCAAAAAGGCAAGTTCAGCTCGCTGGCGGATCTGAAAGGCAAAAAACTCGGCATGGAAAACGGCACCACCCATCAGAAATACATGCAGGACAAGCACCCGGAGATTAACACCGTCTCTTACGACAGCTACCAGAACGCCATTCTGGAGCTGAAAAACGGCCGTATTGATGGCGTATTCGGCGACACCGCCGTGGTGAACGAGTGGCTGAAAACCAACCCGCAGCTGGCGCCGGTCGGCGAGCACATCACCGATGCGCAATACTTCGGCACCGGTCTCGGCATCGCTGTGCGCCCGGACAACCAGGCGCTGCTGGCCAAGCTGAACGCCGCGCTGGACGCCATCAAGGCCGACGGCACCTACAAGGCCATCAACGACAAGTGGTTCCCGCAGTAAGTCCGCATGTGGAGCCGCCATCCTTTGGCGGCTCCATCCGATTGCTACCCCATCCATTTAGTGCTAAATTTGATACTGAATTTAGCATCAAGGATAACATCATGACGGTTCAACCCATTCTTGCCGATTCCGCAGTCAGCATCAGCGATTTTAAGAAATCGCCCAACGCCGCCCTTAAAGAGGCACAAGGGCAGCCGGTCGCCGTCCTGACCAACGGTAAGATTTCGGGATATTACGTCTCACCGGAAACCTGGGAGGCTATCGCGGAGTACCTGGAAGATATCGAACTCGCTGAAATCGTTCGTTCACGGATGAACGGCAAACGCATTAAGGTCAATTTGGATGACTTATAAGCTTGAATTCGAAGAACATGCGCTGAAGGAGTTTAAAAAACTGTCCCCGGTGATCCGGGAACAGTTCAAAAAAAAGCTGGTATCGGTATTGGTTAATCCCCACGTCCCTGCCAACAAACTCGCCGGTTTGCCCGATTGCTACAAAATCAAACTCAGAGCATCCGGCTTTCGTTTGGTGTATCGCGTCATGGAAACGGAGATCGTGGTTCTGGTCCTGTCTGTGGGCAAACGCGAACGTTCAGCGGCTTACACGGCTGCCAAAAAGCGCCTTTAACGCCGCACCAACAGCGTCAGCACTTCGTAGTGCGCAGTATGCGGGAACATGTCGAACAGCTGCACCCGTTCGATGCGGTACCCCGGCAACATCTCGATATCTTTCGCCATGCTCTCGGCGTTGCAGCTGGAATAGAGAATATAGTCCGGCGCCATCCGGCTCAAATAGTCGCACAGCGCCTGGCCGATGCCGCGCCGCGGCGGGTTGACCAGCACCAGTTGCGGCACCTGGCCTTCGGCGGTGGCGAAACGGGTGGAATCGAGCGCCTGAAAATCTACGTGCAACAACCCTAACCGCTGCGCCGACTGGCGCGCGCAGGCGATCGCTTCCGCGCTGATTTCGATGCCGGTCAGCCGCGTTTGCGGCTGCGCGCAGTGCAGGCCGAAACCGCCGACGCCGCAGAACAGATCCCACATGCTGTCGATACCCAGCGCGCGCACCCAGTCGCGGGCGGTGGCATACAGATCGGCGGCGACCTGCGGGTTGGTCTGGAAGAAGCTTTGCGGGCGGATGAACAGCGGCACCTGATTGAACCGTTCCTCCAGCGCCTGCTGTTCGGTCAGCGCAATCTCGCGCTCCCCTTCCATGATCGCCATGTGCACCGGCTGAATATTGGCGGAGATCACCTTGAGCTGCGGCAGCTGCTGCTGCAGCCACGGCAGCGCGGCGCGCAGCTGCGCCAGCTTGGTTTCCGAGCGCAGCACGAAGCGCAGCATCACGCCGCCGTCGAGCGTGCTTTCGGTCAGCAGCAGGTACTTCAGCTCGCCGCGTTTGCGCGCCACGTTATACGGCGTCAGACCCGCGCGGGCGATAAAGCTTTTCAGCACCGCGAACATCGGCGCAAAGCCGGCAGGGTACAGCGGGCAGTCGCTCAGATCGGCCGGCGTGCCGTCGCGGTGCAGCATGCCGAGCAGCGGGCGCTCCACGCTGCCGCTGACCACCATCTTGGCTTTATTGCGAAATGCGCTCAGTTCCCCCGCCACCGGCTGCAGCCACTGCGCGACGTCGCGCCCGGCCAGCAGCGAGTGCAGGTGATGCTGTTTGTCGGCCAATTGCTGCGGATAGGGCTTTTCCAGCCACTGACAGGAACGGCAGGTGCCCGCCGTATACAAAGCGCAATGCATGAAGATTACCGTGAAGTTCAGGATGACGAATTAAGGGCGCAGAGTTTACCACTCCGCGCGCCTAAAATCTCACTTGCGCGCGGCGAAGAAGCGGCGGCTGGCGGTAGGAACGAACAGCAACGCCAGGATCACCGCGTCGGGGATCTTTTGCAGGATCAGAACGTGCAGGATTTGGCCGCTGGTTTCCCCTTCCACGGTGAACACCTCGGGAAAGACGCTGCCGATGGTGGCCAACAGCAGGTAAAGCACCACGATGCATTGGCAGGCCACATACCCCCAGCGCCCCCAGTTGCGGCCGCGCATCACGGCAAAGCCGCAGCTGATTTGCAGGCACAGCAGCAGCAGGCCGGCCAGAAAGATAAAGGTAGAATCCCACGCCTGCGCGCTGGTGTTGACGAACTCCTGCGCGCCGTCGACGCCCAGCTCGCCCAGCAGCAGCACCACGCTGATACACTTGATCGCGACCATGGCGGTACCCGCCACCATCACCGGCACCGGCGCATCCGAAGTCGATCCCATTCCCTGCCCGCTTTTCAGCATGTCTGACATATCCGTATTCCGCTACGACGCGCCACCTATACAGGTGGCGCATGTAAAGTCAGGTAGTTAGTTGCAATACTTATTGATTGCAAAAATAGCAGGTTTGTTACGATTCAGCTACGGGCCGCCCGCTGCAATTCGCGCGATCGTTGTTTTTCCGAGCGCGCCATAAACCACCAGGCGATCAGGCCGAGAATGCCCACCACCAGCAGGATCAGGCTGGCCAACGCGTTAATTTCCGGATTCACCCCCATGCGCACGCTGGAGAACACCAGCATCGGCAGCGTGGTGGCGCCCGGGCCGGAGACGAAGCTGGCGATCACCAGGTCGTCCAGCGACAGGGTGAACGCCAGCATCCAGCCGGAGATCAGCGCCGGCGCGATCATCGGCAAGGTGATGACGAAGAACACCTTCAGCGGCGGCGCCCCCAGATCCATCGCCGCCTCTTCAATTGAGCGATCCACCTCGCGCAAGCGCGAGCTGATCACCACCGCCACGTAAGCGGTACAGAAGGTGACATGCGCCAGCCAGATGGTGAACATGCCGCGCTCCGACGGCCAGCCGAAGGCGTGCCCCATCGCCACGAACAGCAACAGCAGCGACAGGCCGGTGATCACGTCCGGCATCACCAGCGGCGCAGTCAGCATAAACGCGAAGCCGGTCGAACCGCGAAAGCGGCCGAAGCGCACCATCACCACGGCGGCGATGGCCCCCAGTACCACCGCGGCGGTGGCGGAAGCGGCGGCGATGGTCAGGCTGAGCCCCACCGCGCTGATCATCGCCGAGTCGTGGAACAGTTCGGTATACCAGCGCGTGGACCAGCCGGCCCACACCGTCACCAGCTTGGAGCTGTTGAAGGAGTAGATCACCAGCATCAGCATCGGCGCATACAGGAAGGTAAAGCCGATCGTCAGGATGGCGATGCGCCACGGTGAACGCACTACCGGCAAGTTGTTCATGCCTGCCCCCCCATTTCCTTGTTCTGGTGTTTGTGGAACCACAAAATTGGCACGATCAGCAACAGCAGCATGATGGTGGCGACCGCCGAAGCTACCGGCCAGTCGCGGTTATTGAAGAACTCCTGCCACAGCACGCGGCCGATCATGATGCTGTCCGGCCCACCGAGCAGTTCCGGGATCACGAACTCCCCCACCGCCGGAATGAACACCAGCATCGAACCGGCGATGATACCGCCGCGCGTCAGCGGCACGATCACGCTGAAGAAAGTTTTCAGCGGCCGGGCGCCCAGATCCAGCGACGCCTCCACCAGCGAGTAATCCAGCCGGATCAGCGCCGTGTAGATCGGCAGCACCATAAACGGCAGATAGGAATAAACGATGCCGATATACACCGCCAGGTTAGTGTGCAGGATCACCAGCGGCTGATCGATGACACCCAGCCACATCAGGAAGTTATTAAGAATGCCATTGTTTTTCAGAATGCCCATCCAGGCATAGACGCGGATCAGGAACGAGGTCCAGGAAGGCAGGATCACCAGCAGCAGCAGAATGTTGCGGGTTGACGCCTTGCTGTGAGCCACCGCCCAGGCCAGCGGATAACCGATGATCAGGCAGCACAGCGTCGAGACCGCCGCCACGCGCAGCGACTGCAGGTAGGCGTCGATATACAGCGGATCGTCGGTCAGCTGCAGGTAGTTGGCGAAGTTGAGCGCGATGTTCAGCTTGCCGTCCACCCAGCTCATCAGCTCGGTGTAAGGCGGCACCGCCAGCGCCAGCTCCGCCAGGCTGATCTTGAACACGATCAGGAACGGCAGCATGAACAGCAGCGTCAGCCATAAATACGGCAGCGCGATCACCAGCTTGCGGCCGTGAGCCATCAGCAGGCGGTGGAACAGCGCCTTGAGGGTGCCGGGCGTTTTGGCCGGCGGTTCCGGCGTGCGTTCAGAAAGCAGGGTCATACGGGTTACTCCTCACCGGCTCCACTACACCGTCAACACTACGCAGCTGTCGGTTTCCCAGCACAGACGCACTTCATCGCCCCAGGTCGGCATCCCCTTGCGGAAACGGTGGCCGTTTTGCAGCTGGGCGCTGATAATCTGCCCGCTGTGCAGCTTCACGTGATAAATGGACAGATCGCCCAGGTAGGAAATATGCGCCACTTCTCCCACCGCGAAGTTGCAGCCGTCTTCCGGCACCTGTTCGCACAGCAGGATCTTTTCCGGTCGCAGCGCCACCTGGATCGGCACGCCGTCCACCACCGAGGCGTCCGGATCGACTTTGATCGCATGGCGCAACCCTGGGCTTTGCAGGATCAGCGCATCGTCGTGGCGCTCTTGCAATACGCAGTCGAAGACGTTGACCGAGCCGATAAATTCGGCGCTGAAGCGGCTGTTCGGATGCTCGTAGATCTCTTCCGGCTCGCCGATCTGCACGAACTTGCCGCGGTTCATGATGGCGATGCGCCCCGCCATGGTCATCGCCTCTTCCTGATCGTGCGTCACCATCACGCAGGTGACGCCGACGCGCTCGAGAATGTCGGTCACTTCCAACTGCATGCGATCGCGCAGTTTCTTGTCCAGCGCGCCCATCGGCTCATCCAGCAGCAGCAGCTTGGGCCGCTTGGCCAGGCTGCGCGCCAGCGCCACCCGCTGCCGCTGGCCGCCGGAAAGCTGGTGCGGCTTGCGTTTGGCGTACTCTTGCATGTGCACCAGCGCCAGCATTTCAGCCACCCGTTCGGCGATCGCCGCCCGTGGCATTTTGTCCTGTTTCAGGCCGAAGGCGATGTTCTGCTCCACCGTCATGTGCGGGAACAGCGCGTAGGACTGAAACATCATGTTGATCGGCCGCTGGTACGGCGGCACGTGCGACATATCCTGCCCATCGAGCACGATCTGCCCTTCCGAGGGCTGCTCGAAACCGGCCAGCATGCGCAGCAAGGTGGACTTACCGCAGCCGGACGGGCCGAGCAGCGCAAAGATCTCGCCCTTGTAGATGGTAAGGCTGACGTCTTCGACCGCGTTCTGCCCGTCGAAGGTTTTGGTGAGGTTACGGATTTCCAGCAGAGGGGTGAAAACCTTCTGCGACTTGGCTTGAGGACGAGGGATGGCGTCGTTCAATCGGGGTGCTCTCCGGCGTAAAGCGGCACAAAACCACGGCGAGCGCCGTGGCCCAAAACGGCAATGCAGGCGGGGAGCGCCCGCCTGCCGGTTTACTGACGATCGGGGGATATCCCCCCATCATCACTTCCCGCTTTTAACTTTAGTCCATGCGCGGGTAATGACACGGTCCAGCTTCGGCGACTGTACGTTAAGCGTGAACAGCTTGGCGCGCAGATCGGCCGGCGGATAGACGTTCGGGTTATTGCGCACCTCAGCGTTCACCAGCGGCGTGGAGTCCTTCACCGCATTGGCGTAATAGACATAGTTGCTGATGCCGGCCATCACGTCAGGTTTCATCAGGAAGTTCAGGAACTGGTAGGCGGCGTCTTTGTTCTTGGCGTCCGCCGGCATGGCGAACATGTCAAAGTAGGTCAGCGCCCCTTCTTTCGGGATCGCGTAGGCCACGTTCACGCCGTTCTTCGCCTCTTTGGCGCGATTGGCCGCCTGCATCACGTCGCCCGACCAGCCGATCGCCACGCAGATATCACCGTTCGCCAGATCGTTGATGTATTGAGACGAGTGGAAGTAACGGATGTTCGGCCGCAGCTTCAACAGCAGATCGTTAGCCGCGCCGGTATAGTCCGCCGCGTTGGTGCTGTTGGGATCTTTGCCCAGGTAGTGCAGCACGGTGGCGTAGACCTCGCTCGGCGCATCGAGGAAGGAGACGCCGCAGCTTTTCAGCTTCTCGAGGTTTTCCGGCTTGAGGATCAGATCCCAGCTGTCGACCGGCGCGTCTTTGCCCAATGCCGCCTTCACCTTGTCGACATTGTAGCCGATGCCGGTGGTCACCATCAGGTAAGGGATGCCGTATTTGTTGTCCTTGTCATTGTGCGCCACCAGCTTCAGCATCTCGGGATCGAGATTCTTGTAGTTGGGCATTTTGCTCTTGTCGAGCGGCTCGAAGATGCCAGCCTGCGACTGGCGCTCGAGGAAGTTGGATGAAGGAACCACCAGATCATAACCGGTGCTGCCCGCCATCAGTTTGCCTTCCAACACTTCGTTGGAGTCAAAGACGTCGTACACCACCTTGATGCCGGTTTCTTTCTGGAATTTGGCCAGGGTATCCGGCGCGATATAGTCGGACCAGTTATACACGTGCAGCGTTTTCTCTTCGGCTGACGCCGTGACGGACGCGGCCATCAACAGGCCGGCAAC
This sequence comes from Serratia sp. CY31944, assembly GCF_052169175.1. Taxonomy (NCBI): domain Bacteria; kingdom Pseudomonadati; phylum Pseudomonadota; class Gammaproteobacteria; order Enterobacterales; family Yersiniaceae; genus Serratia; species Serratia sp. CY31944. The sequence goes on along the minus strand of NZ_JBJNLG010000019.1, from coordinate 81,913 downwards.
CACACCCGATAACCACTTTTTACGTTGGGTGACCATCCGTAACTTCCTCCAAAACAGGGTGAATCATAGAATTGAACTTGTATCTGCAGCGATACAAAACCTTTCCTGATCGAGCGCAATCGTTGCAACCGCGAACTGAATGGCTATGCATATGATTGCATACGCCTTTTTTCACTGCCCTGCTCGCGTGGCCACAAGGGAAATCGCAAGCCCTTTGCAGAATCAGCAGCATAGCCGCTGCCATCGCAACCCGCCAGCCCCCAGGGTAAAAAACGCCTTTTATCGATTTTTTATGCAGTTTTTCTCTATGTGATACGCCATTAACGGCACAAAAGGCGAGAAAGATCGGGCGGCAAAGGCCAAAGTGCAGAATATTTTATTGCGGAGGGGAATAACGGCAGCATGCCGCCGGAGCGACGGCATGCTTAAGGTACGACGAGGATCAGTGCAGCATCGGCTGACGCACGGCGCCAGCGGGGATCTCTTCTTCATCACCCATAAACAGCAGATCGTTCGCCCGCGCCTCGAGGATCACCATCGAGACCTGCTCTTCGCCCTGCTGCATGAAGTGGGTAAACTGCTCGTAAGTGATGCCGACCGCCACGCTCAACGACTGGCAGACGATCAGCTTCGGCAGGTTGTCGTCCTGAATGTCGACGAACGCCTTGATGGTCAGCGAACTGGCGTTGATCTGGCTCAGGTCCGCCACCAACGGGATCAGCGCGGTGGGCTTTACCTCGGCCAGCGCGGAAAACAGAATGACGTTGTCCACCAGATCTATCTTGGCGTCGAACACGCCGTCGAAGTTCTGCATGTGCGGCAGGTGCAGCGCCTGGCAGGAATCGCACTCAAAGAAAGAGATGCCCGACTGATCCAGCCAGCGCCGCAACAGCGCCAAATCGGGGACAATGAGTGAATCCATAATAACCAGCCTCACAATATTCAATACGCGAAAAGGCGCATAGCTTACGGAATATTCACCCGATACGCCACGATCAATGCGGCTTAATTCACTAATTCAGATATTGCACGGCGGGAAAAGCGCGCCCCCGCCCCGTCAACCGCCGGATTTCAGGCGAAAGCCCGGCCGGCCGCGCTGCTCAATGTATTCGATCATCATGCCGGCGATGTCCAGCCCGGTGGTGGTTTCCACCCCTTCCAGCCCCGGCGACGCGTTGACCTCCATCACCAGCGGGCCGCGCTCGGCGCGCAGGATATCCACCCCGGCGACGTCCAGCCCCAGCGTGCTGGCCGCTTTCACCGCGATCGCCCGTTCCCTGGCGGTGATGGTCACCTTGCGGGCGGTGCCGCCGCGGTGCAGGTTGGAGCGAAACTCGCCGGGCTTGGCCTGCCGTTCGATGGCGGCCACCACCCGGCCGCCGACCACCAAACAGCGCACGTCGCGCCCCTGCGCTTCACGCACGTATTCCTGCACCAGGATGTGGGCGTTCAGCCCGCGAAAGGCGTCGATCACGCTTTCCGCCGCCTGGCGGGTTTCCGCCAGCACCACGCCGATGCCCTGCGTGCCTTCCACCAGCTTGACCACCAACGGCGCGCCGCCGACCAGTTCGATCAGATCGCCGGTATCGTCCGGCGAATGGGCAAAGCCGGTAATCGGCAGATCGATGCCCTGCCGCGCCAGCAGCTGCAGCGAACGCAGCTTGTCGCGGGCGCGGGTAATGGCCACGGATTCGTTTAGCGGGTAGCTGCCGAGCAGCTCGAACTGACGCAGCACTGCCGTGCCGTAAAAGGTGATGGCGGAGCCGATGCGCGGGATCACCGCATCGTAACGCTCCAGTTGGCGGCCGCGATAATGAATGGTCGGTGCCGCCGGATTGATGTTCATGTAGCAGGAGAGCGGATCGATGATATCGATGCTGTGCCCGCGATCTTCCGCCGCTTCACGCAGCCGCTTGCATGAGTAGAGCGTTCCGTCGCGAGAAAGAATGGCAATTTTCACTCGTCACCCCAAAGGCCAACGCCTGCCCGGCAGGCGGGTTAGCGGCCGCGGCGCTCAGGCGCGCGGATCGCTGTCCTGATTATCTTTCGATTGCGGTTTGCGGCGATCGTTTTCCGGCGGCAACCCGCCGCGCATCAGCGGCCCGAAGCCCTGCACCACGCGCCACACCAGAAACGCCGCCGCCGGCACCATCAGCGCCACGCCGAGGAAAATCATGCCGACCGCCGCCTGCTGCGAAGCCAGCCAGCCCGGCAGCTGCAGGTGCCCGTGAATGCTGAGGTAGGCCAGCACCAGCATCACGATGCCCAGCCCTTCCAACACCAGCACCGGGCGCGGTAAGTCACCGAATGAACGCATATTTTTCTTCTCCAGAAGGTCTGCCTCCAGTGTAGTGAATTCCCGTCGGCGGCGACAGCCCCGGCCGACTAATTGGTTACATGAATCAAACTAACAGGTAATTCCTGCTTTTTTTTCGCCGGCTCAACGGGCATAGTAGGCGCCATCTGACGCAGGTAATGACTTTTTCGGTGACGGGATGTCGTTGCGGTAGCGAACAATTTATTGAAAATCCAATTAAGGAGCGTTGCATGTTTGCAGTAATCTTCGGGCGTCCTGGCTGTCCTTATTGTGTCCGCGCTAAAGAACTGGCGGAAAAACTGACTGAAGAACGCGACGATTTCAACTTCCGTTACGTTGACATCCACGCGGAAGGTATCACCAAGGCCGATCTGGAAAAAACCGTCGGCAAACCGGTTGAAACCGTGCCGCAGATCTTCCTGGATGAGAAGCACATCGGCGGTTGCACCGATTTCGAAGCTTACGCCAAAGAACACCTGAACCTGTTCCAGTAAGTTTTTGAACGACAAAGACAAAAAAGGCGCTTAACGCGCCTTTTTTTATTGCCGCTGCCGCCGGTGCAGCTGCTGCAGCGTCTGCAACAGGCCGAGGGCGAACAGCATCAGCATCGCGCCGAACACGCACCAGAACACCGCGCTGGTGGCGTACGCCAGCTCCTGCCAGAACGAAGAGGACGGCGTCAGCCAGAAATGGCGGATCAACAGGCACAGCGGCAGCGCATACAGCGCGCCGAGCAGCGGGCAAAGCAGCCGCTTGCGGCTCGACAGATAGCTGGCGATCGCACCGGGGATCACAAACAGCAGCAGGCCGGTTTCGCCGTGGTGCTCATGATCCGTGCTGCCGAACAGGCCGGTTTGCTGGCCGAGAAACACCAGGCTGAACAACAGAAAACAGCTGAGAATGCCCAGCCAATATCTATAACTCGTCATGCGAATTCTCCCCCGCCCAATTACCGCATCAATAGAAATCGGCCCGCTCATCCGCGCGGTGACGCTGAACCGAATTTTTTCCTTGGTCAAAAGAGAGTTAAATGCGCACGGCGGCGCAGGAAATCAGCTTTCTGTGCTGGCTGTCATCGGTCATAGCGTCTAGAATGAACGCCGCCGAACGATGGTTCGCTTCGCCTTACGCTGGTGGTGATTTATAACGTCGTTTTAAGGCTGAATCTATCTCTTATAGTTATCTATATCAAGCACTTACTGGTAAACAATAAGTTATCCTCCGTGAACATAAACGTCGCTAGTTTGTTAAACGGTAACTACATTCTGTTACTGTTCGTGGTACTCGCACTGGGGCTGTGCCTCGGTAAACTCCGTCTGGGCTCCGTCCAACTCGGTAATTCCATTGGCGTTTTGGTGGTTTCGCTGCTGCTCGGCCAGCAACACTTCGCCATTAACACCGAGGCGCTGAATCTCGGCTTTATGCTGTTTATTTTCTGCGTGGGCGTGGAAGCCGGGCCCAACTTTTTCTCGATTTTCTTCCGCGACGGCAAAAACTACCTGATGCTGGCGCTGGTGATGGTCGGCTCGGCGATGGTGATCGCCATCGGTCTCGGCAAACTGTTCCACTGGGACATCGGCCTGACCGCCGGCATGCTGGCCGGCTCGATGACCTCGACGCCGGTGCTGGTGGGCGCCGGCGACACGCTGCGCAACACCATCGTCAACGGCCCGGCGCTGCTGGCGGCGCAGGATCATCTGAGCCTTGGCTACGCCCTCACCTACCTGATCGGTCTGGTCAGCCTGATCTTCGGCGCGCGCTACCTGCCGAAGCTGCAGCACCAGGACCTGTCCACCTCTGCCCAGCAGATCGCCCGCGAACGCGGCCTGGACACCGACAGCCAGCGCAAGGTCTACCTGCCGGTGATCCGCGCCTACCGCGTCGGCCCCGAACTGGTGGCCTGGGCCGACGGCAAGAACCTGCGCGAACTGGGCATCTACCGCCAGACCGGCTGTTACATCGAACGCATCCGCCGCAACGGCATTCTGGCCAACCCGGACGGTGACGCGGTGCTGCAGGTGGGCGACGAGATCTCGCTGGTCGGCTACCCGGACGCCCACGCGCGGCTGGATCCGAGCTTCCGCAACGGCAAGGAAGTGTTCGATCGCGATCTGCTCGACATGCGCATCGTCACCGAAGAGATCGTGGTGAAGAACAGCAACGCGGTGAACAAGCGCCTGAGCCAGCTGAAGCTGACCGACCACGGCTGCTTCCTCAACCGCGTGATCCGCAGCCAGATCGAAATGCCGATCGACGACAGCATCGTGCTTAACAAAGGCGACGTGCTGCAGGTGAGCGGCGACGCGCGCCGGGTGAAGAGCGTGGCGGAGAAGATTGGCTTTATCTCGATCCACAGCCAGGTGACCGACCTGCTGGCGTTCTGCGCCTTCTTCATCATCGGCCTGCTGATCGGCCAGATCACCATTCAGTTCAGCAACTTCTCGTTCGGCATCGGCAACGCCGCCGGCCTGCTGATGTCCGGCATCATGCTCGGCTTCCTGCGCGCCAACCACCCGACCTTTGGCTACATTCCACAGGGCGCGCTGAACATGGTGAAAGAGTTCGGCCTGATGGTGTTTATGGCAGGCGTGGGCCTGAGTGCCGGCGCCGGCATCGGCCACAGCCTGGGCGCGGTCGGCGGCCAGATGCTGATCGCCGGGCTGATCGTCAGCCTGGTGCCGGTGATTATCTGCTTCCTGTTCGGCGCCTACGTGCTGCGCATGAACCGCGCCCTGCTGTTTGGTGCGATTATGGGCGCCCGTACCTGCGCGCCGGCAATGGAGATCATCAGCGATACCGCACGCAGCAATATCCCGGCGCTGGGCTATGCCGGCACCTACGCCATCGCTAACGTGCTGTTAACGCTGGCGGGTTCACTTATCGTGGTGCTATGGCCGGGGATACTCGGCTGATCGATTAGCGGGAGAGATGGATCGGCGATAAAAATATTTTGATTTTTTTGTCCCCGGCCAGAACTTTCGTTGGGGGCCGCAGTCTGAATTAGTGCCACTGCTTTTCTTTGATGTCCCCATTTTGTGGAGCCCGATAATCCCGCCTTTTAGGTTCAAGATTATCGGGTTTTTTGTTGCCTTGAAAAAGCCGTCTGTTGCCCGTTATCGCTTTGTGCGAAGCCAGTTCATAGCCAAACTCGCCAGAAAATCGGTGACCGAGGCCGCAGCCGCAACAGCGAATAATTTTCCCTCTCGTCACCCCCAAAAAGGCGAATAACGCCGCAAAAAAAGGTCCACCACGCCTGACTCAGCCGCCTCGGCCGTTTGTCGGCCGACAAGACAAATTTAATTAACGTCACAAGAAAGAATTTGAGCCAGTTAATGATTAACGCCTGCACAACACTCACGAAGCGTTCGGTTTCCCTAAAGTGACGTTCTTTAAACCCCAGGCTGGCGCAGCAACGCCTGTTTAGAACCGCTGCTTGATAGGTTCATCACTGTTCAGATTGCCGTTGGCCTGCGCTTCCCCGCAGGTGGTGGGGCCAAAGGCCACCACTTTGCCGTCGCTGTTTCTGAAGCCAACGTAGAACGGCGTCACGGTGCCGTTCGGCAAGCGGTGGTGATAGTCGTGGCACACGCCCTGGCCGTTCAGCGTCGGCAGGGTGGCGATCGGCGCGCCGAAATCCCGGCTTATCGAACGCTTGTCGGCGCCGACGTGAAAAGCGTCGGCGATCTTTTGATCGCGCAGCAGGCTGAAGGTATCGCAGCCGGTTAACAACAGGCTCACCGCCACAACGGCACTCCCTAACCCTTTAATCATTTTTCACTCCCTCTATATATATTGAGCCTGGCGGCAATTACGCTGTGTTGCCGGGTAAATGTCGGCGAGCGCCCAAGGGCGTGCCTGCTCGCAAGAGCATTAAAAAAGAGAAGCCATGCAAATTAATGATTCAACGAATGAGATAACTGCCTCATCGCCCTGGAAAGAACCGAATGGAGACGCGTTACAGTTTGCGGATCACATTGCCAATCAGGCATTTCACCGCGTTGATTTGCGCCGTCAGCCCCGGCTTATCGGCGGGAAACACGCCGTCCAGCGCCGCGGTACCGACGGTGAAACCAACCGCATTGCCTGTCACCACGGCGGCGATGCGCTCTTCCCGGTCGATAGACCCGGCGATATAAACCGGTTTGTCGACCGCATCGCACACCCGCCGAATCAACGTCGGCACGTCGCCGGCAAAGCGGTAGGCCAGCAGATCCAGCCCTGTCACGCCCGGTAAAGCAGCGCGCTGGCGGGCGCTAGCGACAATATCGTCAATGTCACCTTCCAGCACGCTGGGGTGGCCGCTGATGCGGCCGGCGAACGGATAGTAGCGCAGGCCAGACTGACGAATGATCGGCAGCACGCTTTCCGGGCGCGTTCCCCCCATCAATACATCAACGCCCAATTCCAGCGCCGCGCGCGCCGAATTCATCTCGCTTTCCTCATCCAGGCTGACCACTTCCAGGTACGCGGTGGCGCCGCCGGCGTGGATCGCCTGCGCCAACTGTTTGAGTTGATCCAGCGGCAGGCCGATATCCTTAAAGCCGATATGCTTCACGCCGGCAGCCAGCACTTCTGGCAGCCGCGCTTGCGCATCGGGCACCGTGCTGTCGTTGCGCGTCAGCATGAAAATAAACTCGGGTGTGTGCATGGTGTTTCCTTATTGTCTTCAGGTGATATGAGTTATTGGGCGCGCAGCATTTTTTCCGCCTGCCGGAAGGCGTACAGCAGGCTGGCGTGTTCCGCCCGTCCGCTGCCCGCAATATCGAACGCCGTACCGTGGTCGACCGAGGTGCGGATAAACGGTAGGCCGACGGTGACGTTAACGCCGTGATCCACCCCGAGATATTTCACCGGGATCAGGCCCTGGTCGTGATATTGGGCGACCACAATGTCGAACTCCCCGCGCCGGGCACGCATGAAAACGGTATCGCCGGGCCAGGGGCCGCTGACGTCCAACCCCTGTTCCCGCGCCAGGGCGATGGCGGGCACGATGACGTCAAGATCTTCGCGGCCGAACAGGCCGTTCTCCCCGGCGTGCGGATTCAGGCCAGCCACCGCAATGCGCGGTTTCGCTATGCCCAACGCCCGGCAGGCCGCTTGCGCCAGATGAAACGCGCGCAGCTCATTTTCCACGGTCGCCGCGTCGATGGCGTCCCGCAGCGAAACGTGAATGGAAACCAGGATCACCCGCAGCTCGTCGTTGGCCAGCATCATGGCGAAGTCCTGGGTGCCCGAGCGCGCCGCCAGGATCTCGGTGTGCCCCGGATAATCGATCCCCGCCAGGCGCATCGCTTCCTTGTTCAGCGGCGCAGTGACGATGCCGGCGATGCGCCCCGTCAGCGCCAGATCGATGGCGGCAACCACCCAGGCATAAGACGCCGCGCCCGCGCGCTTATCGAGCCTGCCGAGGGGCAAGTCCGCCGGCAGCGCAACGCCGGCGGAATAGACGGCGGTCTCCCCCCACCGCCAGGCTTCGTCCCATCCCGCCAGCGAGGCGGGCAGCTCGCGGATGTGCAACGTCAGCCCCAGACTGGCCGCCGCGCGCGCCAGGGCACCGGCATCGCCAATCACCACATAAGGCGTGCTCAACCGCTCTGTGGCCGCCAGTTTGGCGATGATCTCCGGCCCGATGCCGGCGGGATCGCCCATGGTTATCGCCAGCGGCAAGGTGGAAAGGGTCATCGTTCTTCTCCTTCTCGGTCAGCGCGCAACCGGGTTACGCAGTTCAACAACGTACCGGCCCGGCCAAAACCGCCCGCCTTGGTGGCGAACGGCAGCCTGCGGCCCGGCAGATTTAACAACCCGAAAGGCACGCCGGGTTCCACCTCGCCGAACAGCGTCAATGAGCCGGCCGCCATCGCGTCGACGATGCGCCGCGCGGTATCGCCGCCGGTCGCCACCAGCCCGTCGAAGGCTGGCGTGCAACGGCTGACGACCGCGCCCAGCACAGCGGCATGGTCCGCCGCACCCGCTCGCGCCCGGGGCGACATCAGGCAAACCACATCGGCACGCGCAAACGCCGCTCGCACCTCTTGCGCTACCGCCTCGGGATCGGCCGCTTCAGGCAGCGTAACCAGCACCGCGCCCGCCTGCCGCAGGCTTGCCAGCTGGGCGGCATTCGCCGGATGCAGGCTGCCAATCGCCACCAGCACCTTGCTGGCTCGCAGCGGCGGTTGAGCGAGCGGCGCGTTCTCCTCAGGGGACAACGCACGCGACAGCGCCGCCGCCAGGCCCGGCGATCCCACCCACACCACCGGTTCGGCAATGCCGATCCGCCTCACGACCTCATCCAACTCGCCGTTGTCTGCGGCGTCGAATACCTGAAAACGCGTCGGCTCCATCCCCGCCATGCGCTCCATGACGTAGCCGGTGACGATCGGGTTCTTCGGATCGCGCGCAAAAGCGGTCTGCTCCAGCGCGACGCCGTCGACGTATTGCCGGCCGCCCACCGTGGTGCGGCCGGCATCCGGGAAGGCCGGCGCAACGATGGCGAGACGGCGCCCGCTGCCCGTCAGCGCCCCGCGCGTTTCCGGCCCCAGATTGCCGCGCAGGGTGGAATCGATCGTTTTGTATATGAGGCGCGCCGGTTTCACACTGGCGGCGGCATGGCGAAAACGCCGCTCCGCCTGCTCCGGCGAAACGAAGCGGGAATCTAAATCGAAGGCGACGATCTCCGCGCCCTGCAACGCGGTATCGGGCAGGCGCAGCATGACGCAGGCGCTCAGTCCGCGTGCGGCGAACGGGGCCGCGCCGTCGAGCGCGCTGGTAAGATCATCGGCGAGAATGGCAATCATCGCAGTTACCCGTAAGTGGAAAGTGATGCACACTTTGGCGGATTTGGCTGGCAATAAAAAACGATTTGCGTAGTATCGATGATTGACAAAAACTCAATCAAAAGGGGGCGCAGTGCGTCAACGAAGGTTGCCTAACCTGGCGGTATTACGGGCTTTCGAAGCTACGGTGCGGTACGGCAGCGTGTCGAAAGCTGCCAAATCACTCAACGTCACCGACGGCGCCGTCAGCCGTGCGGTGCGCGAATTCGAGCAGACCCTGGGATTCGCGCTGTTTCAACGCACCAGCCGCATGGTGCATCCGACGCCGCAGGCGCAAGAGCTGGCGAGCGAGATCGGCCGGGGGCTGGACAACCTGCAGTCGGCGATCGACCGCGCCTGTCGGCATCATCAGAATCGCCCGTTGGTGATCTCCTGCGAGCCGACCTTTCTGATCCGCTGGCTGATCCCACGCCTGGCCGGTTTGCAGCAGGCGGTGGGGAAAGAGCGCGATCTGCAGCTGGTCTCCGCCGGCGGCGCCGTCGCCTTCTCGCGCGAAGGCATCGATCTGGCGATTCGCCGCAACGATTTCCCGATCGCCGACGACGTGGTCGCCCGCCCGTTCCTCAAAGAACGGGTCGGCCCGGTATGCCGCCGGGAGCATGCCGCGGCGGGGCGTGAACTGCGCGGCACCCTGCTCCACACCGAGACGCGACCGTACGCCTGGCGCGACTGGTGCGCCCACAGCGGCTTCGAGATCCGGCCGGGCAACGAGCTGCGTTTCGAACATTTCTATCTCAGCCTGCAGGCGGCGGTCGCCGGCGCCGGTATCGGCATCGGCCCTTTGGCGCTGGTGGCGGATGACATCGTCAACGGCGCGCTGGTGGCACCATATGGCTTTGCGCCTGACGGGACGGATTACGTGCTGATGACCCTGGCCGACGGCCAGGAGGATGCGATATTCTCAACGGTGTTGGATTGGCTGATCGCCATGGGGGAAGAAACCGAACGGGCGGTATTGGCGGGCGGAAAGAAAGCGTAACGGGGAAAAGTCTCCGCCTGCCGCGCAGGGCAAGCGGAGCGGCGTCAGGCGGCGATTACTTCTGCTCGGCCTGGCTTACGGTATCTTCGGCTTTCCAGATGCGGTATTTCACTTCCGCGTCTTTCGGCGCATACACCACGATCGGCAGGCGGCTGTTGTAGCGCTGCATCGCGGCGTCACCCAGGTTGGCGGCGATGAATTGCTTGGTCTTGGTGTTGTCCGGGCAGCCCATCATGGTCGAGACCGGTTCAGAGAGCTTCTCCAGCACCAGATAATCGTAGCCCCAGCCGGACAGGGTTTTGGTTTCCAGCGTGCCGCCGATCATGTGGCGGTTGCAGTCCACCTCCAGCGTCTTGCCGATCAGCAGCTCCACCTTGTAGTTCTCTTCGTGCTCTTGCTTCGGCAGGTAGATCACCTGGCGGTTCATGCCCTTTTCGGCTTTCGGGTAAGGCGCGACCTTTTCCAGCGGCTGTTTGCTGATATCCGCGTCATCGCCAGAGGTAGCCGCCATAGCGCCGGCGGAAACGGCCATCAGCAGGCCGGAAAATACAACGGATGCCTTGTTCATGTTTTATCCCTACACGTTTTGTCAAATAATCCGCCTATAAACTAATACACTACCGCCAAGCCCGCCATAGGTTTAATCTTCTTTACAATAGGCGATAAATAGTGACAATCGCCTGATATCGCCGATTAACCGAAGCAATGGCTCAGTGTTTCTTCAGGTTGGCGATATAGGCCTTCACCACCTGATAAACATAATCCTGGCATGCCAGCCCGGTTTGCGGATCGTATTTGCCCTGATTGGTGATGTTGTTGGACAACACGCGAATGCCGACGAACGGCACCTTGAATTCGGCGGCGATCTGCGCGGCGGAGGCAGTCTCCATCTCTTCGACCGAAGTTTGATAGCGGTCGTGGAAATAGCGAATGCGGTCCAGCTCGCTGTTCCACACGTCGGCCGAGCCGATCACCCCTTCCACGACCTTGCCCTGTCGGTAATCGCCCTTAACGCTTTGCGCAATCGCCAGCAGGTTGGGGTCGGCGGGAAACTGGCGCAGGCTGTGCGCCTTTTTGTCCTCGCCGGCGCTGCCTTTGGAAGCCAACAGATCCATCGGCTGCCACTGCCGCGAGTCGCTGCCTGCCCCCAACGCCTTGGCCGGCGTTTTGAACGCCCCGAGATTGACCGAATATTTGCCCAACACGATGTCATATACTTTCAGTGCCGGATCATGGCCGCCGGCGGTGCCCTGGTTGATGATCGCCACCGGGCGGAACTGCGTGGCGGCGATCGCCGTGGCCGCCGCGGCGTTAGACATGCCCTTCAGCGTCTCCGACACCACCACCGGGTAGCCGTCTACGGTGCCGTGCCAAAAGCGCCAGCCGCCGATCTGCTCCTCGCGCGGGTCTTCCAACCGCTGGGCGAAATGTTCCGCCTCCACCGGCATGGCGCCCTGCACCACGATCGGCCCGGCGGCCGCAGGCTGGCCAAAGCTCAGCGGAGAAAAGGCCGCACCGGTGGCCGCCAACAGTAAGACACGCGCTTTATTCTGCATCACCACATTCTCATCCCGAAAAAAGCAAACGATTACCTTAGCCGAAGGCGGTGGCCTCGGATAGGGTTTTCTTACCGGCGGACTAAGGTTTTCTTAAGACGGAATGATTACAGTGGCGCTATTCAATCCTGCCACCGAGCCTGCGCGTGAATCCAGAATCGTCATTAAATCAATCCTCAACGGCACCGCAAATTAAGACAACCGCCCTTTACTCCCTGCCGGCATCCTTTTACCGTTGGCAGGTTTTTGGCCTGCTGATCAGCGGCCTGCTGTTCCTGTGGCTCTCCCGCAGCGAACAGCTGGACTGGGCGATCAGCAACCTTTGGTACGATCCCGCCAGCGGGCATTTCCCGTGGCAAAACAATTATTGGCTGGATCTGATCAACCACCGCCTGCTGAAGCAAATAGTGATCGTCGGGGCGATACTGGCGCTGTTTTGGGGCATCTATCGCCGCAGCGCGCGCCTGATCGTCAGCATGTTGCTTCTCGGCATCGGCCCGCTGGTGGTGGGCATTCTCAAGGCCACCAGCGCGCACTCCTGTCCGTGGGATCTGATCGAGTACGGCGGCAAGGCGATGTCCTTCCCGTTGTTCGGTGCGGTGCCGGCGCTTCCGGGCCCCGGCCGCTGTTTCCCCGGCGGGCACGCCTCGAGCGGTTTCGCGGTCATGGCGTTGTTTTTCCTGTTTTATCCGCAGCGCCCGCGCCTGGCCTGGTGGTGCTGGTGCGGCGGCATTGCGCTCGGCATGCTGATGGGCTTTGGTCAGATCATGCGCGGCGCACATTTTCTTACCCATAACCTGTGGGCGGGTTGGTGGGTTTGGTTAAGCCAGTTGGTTATTTATTGGATGGTTAGCGGCTATTGGTGCCGCAAGATGAGGTAACGGTTATGGAGCAGTTAAACCATGTTCTTTTCGCCTGGATCAATGCGACCCCGGCGTCTCCCGAGTGGATGATTGATTTCGCCACCTTTTTGGCGCGCGATCTGATCATTATCGTGCCGCTGCTGATCGTCGGCCTGTGGCTGTGGGGGCCGCAAAGCCAGCTGGTTTCACAGCGCGAAGTGGTGGCGAAAACCACGATCGCGCTGCTGTTCGCCATGCTTGCCGCCTCCACTATCGGCGCGCTGCTGCCGCATGAGCGTCCATTCGTCGCCGGCGTGGGGTATACCTTCCTGGCGCACGCGCCGGACAGCTCGTTCCCGAGCGATCACGGCACCGCCATCTTTACCTTTGCGCTGGCGTTCCTGTTCTGGCACCGAGTCTGGTCCGGTGCGCTGCTGATGATTGTCGCCGTCGGCATCGCCTGGTCACGCGTTTACCTCGGCGTGCACTGGCCGCTGGATATGGTCGGCGGTTTCCTGCTCGGCCTGGTCGGCTGCCTGTTCGCCCAGCTGGTGTGGAATCTGTTCGGCGATCCCCTCGCCGACAAGCTGTCGCGCCTGTATCGTTTCCTGTTCGCCTTCGCCATTCGCCGCGGCTGGGTGAAAGAGTAACCGTACAACATGACCGGGGCGTTACCGCCCCGTTATTTCACACCACGCCGGTGGTCACGCAGAAGGCCCGCGTTTTTCCCGCTCCCAGCATCACCCCCGCCTCACCCTCTGGCGCATTCGGGCGGCAGTTCGCCGGCTGAACAAAGGCCAGCAGCCGCCGGTTGCCCTGAACAGCGATGCGCCGCAGGCCATAATTGAACTGCCCGGTGGCGAAACGCGTGACATAACGCCGGCCTTGCGGCGTCAGCATAAAGAACTCGGCCTGATCCACATAGCGCGTCAGATCGTCGGAGCACAGCAGTTCTTGCCCGATCGCATCCCCTAACAAAGCCGGCGTCGGCAGATTCTGGCGGAATACCGCGTCGGGAATGCAATCATAGTTGAGGCGACACACATAGCGCAGCGGCTGCGGCCGCTCGGCCAGGTTAGTGACCTTCATCTCTATGGCGAACTGCGCGCTCTGGGCTGCCAAACGCAGCGCCGGGCCGATGCGCCAACGCCCGCCCAACCGCTCGCCTTCGCCATGCAACGTCAGCTCATCGCCCGTCAGCTGCAGCCACACGCGCTGCATCTGCAGCGGCGCGCCGTCGTGGCTCGGCCAGGCGGGGCAGAACGCCGCGTCGTCAGCGCGCTTTCTCCCGAGACCGCGGGCGCTGCGGCGGCCCGATTTCAATGAATAACCGTCAAACTCGGCGTCCCAAATCGCCAGACCCTCATACGGCAAGACCGTCAGCGCGCCGCGGCAGTTCGCCAGCGTCAGCATCGGCCCGCGTTCTGCGCAGCGATGCGCGCTCACCGCGAAATCCGCATTGCGGAACAGTTCCTGCCGATGCGCCCCGAAAGCTTCAGGATCCAGTTCGATGTTGATCTTCATCTTTTTTCCCTCGACGTTGCGCCCGCGCAGGCCGCGAGCCGTTAAATGTTATTTAAATAACAAAAATCCGCCTTTAAGTTATACGTATAACGGCCTGTTCGCGACGATCTCGTCGACATTTTTTAAACATCGCTAGGTTTATCGGCATCTGAATGTTATTATTTTCACATTATCCATCCGGCTTACTGTCTTAACTTCACTAAGGAATCGCGATGACCACCGAAAACATCGATTACGCCAGCTACGTTGACCACACCCTGCTGGCGATGGACGCCACCGAACTGCAGATCGCCAAACTGTGCGAAGAAGCGCAGCAGCACAACTTCTATGCGGTATGCGTCAACTCCGGCTACGTGCCGCTGGCGGCCCAGCTGCTGCAGGAAAGCACCGTGAAAGTCTGCTCGGTGATCGGCTTCCCGCTGGGCGCCGGCCTGACCGTCGCCAAAGCCTTTGAAGCCAAAGCGGCGATCGCCGCCGGCGCGCAAGAGATCGATATGGTGATCAACGTCGGCTGGCTGAAAAGCGGCCTGCTGGACGAAGTGAAAGCCGACATCGCCGCCGTGCGCGAGGTTTGCGCGGCGATCCCGTTGAAGGTAATATTGGAAACCTGCCTGCTCAGCGATGCGCAGATCGTCCAGGTTTGTGAAATGTGTCGCGAACTCGATGTCGCCTTCGTGAAAACCTCTACCGGCTTCAGCACCGGCGGCGCTCGGGAAGAGCACGTCAAACTGATGCGCGAGACCGTGGGCAGCGAAATGGGCGTGAAAGCTTCCGGCGCCGTGCGCGATCGCGCCACCGCCGAGAAGATGATCAACGCCGGCGCCACGCGTATCGGCACCAGCTCCGGCGTCGCCATCGTATCCGGCGCCCAGCCGGCGGCGGGCAGCTACTGATCGTCGGCATGCCCTGACGGGCATAGCCAATACACAACGATGCGGGACAATACGGGCGGTCAATGCGGCCCGATATTGCCCCGCATCGTTGTGTTTAACGCCGGAAACGCCGGCACGCCCTTTACCTCTACTACCTGTGGGAAGACGGATCTATGGAAACGCGGCGCGAAGAACGTATCAACCGGTTAGTTCAGGCGTTAAAACGCGCTGACAAGATCCACCTGAAAGAAGCCGCCGTGCTGCTGGGGGTCTCGGAGATGACCATTCGCCGCGATCTGAGCGCCGAACCGGCGGCGGTGGTGCTGCTCGGCGGCTACGTGGTGACCGATCCGCGCAGCAACGGCGTCACCAACTACTTCGTTTCCGATCAAAAAGCCAAGCAGGTGACGGAGAAACGGCGCATCGGCCTGCTGGCGGCGCCGTTGATCAATGAAAACGACACGGTGTTTTTCGACTGCGGCACCACCACCCCGGCGATCATCGACGCCATCGCCGACGAGCTGATCTTCACCGCCGTGTGTCATTCGCTGAACACCTTCCTGGCGCTGCAGGACAAACCGAACTGCAAAGTGGTCCTGTGCGGCGGTGAGTTCAAGCCGAACAACTACATCTTTTCCAGCGTCGGCGGCCGCAACGAGCTCGATCACATCTGCCCGAACATCGCCTTTATCTCCGCCGCCGGCCTCAGCCTGCAGCATGGCGCCACCTGCTTCAACTTCGACGAGCTGGAGATGAAGCATCGCGCCATGGCGATGGCGCAGCAAAAGATCCTGGTGGCGGATCACAGCAAGTTCGGCAAAACCAAACCGGCCTGCATCGGCCCGCTGACGCAGTTCGATCGGGTGATCAGCGACCGCCAACCGGACGCCGACTTCATGGCGTTCTTCAACGACAACGCCATCGCTACCCGCTATTAATTCGCCTTCTGCGCCGTCGAAACCGACGGCGCACCGCTGCAATCCCCTTCTTTCCCGCCCGAAAATGAACAAATAATGCGCAATCGATTCGCGTTTTTCGCTTATCCGCACGCAACATCAGGTTAATAAAATGCAACAGGTCACCCGGGTGATTATTTTCTCGCAGGCTAAACCCGCTGCCGGCTGGGTGAATTAACGACTATTTATGGCTTTTATATGATAAATCGCGCCAAAGGCCGCGATGTTTAAATAAACGGCGGTTTAAGCGGTTGCAGCAAATATCGCCAATACCTGTTAGGCATCTGTTATTTATATGATGAATGGTTACGCATTTCTATCCGCTAACCACGTAAGTAATTTCCCTTCGTTATTAACGGCGATTTTCATTAAAAACCATTTAAAAACAAATCGATGAATGAAATTTTACTTAAAAATACAATGTGATCCACATCACTAAAACTGCTTAATCCGGGTTTTTCGCTAGATCCAAAACCACGCATAAAATATATTGCTCGGCTTGCTGCTGAGCACAGCGCTTTATCCGGCTAATTATTGTACAAACCGCATAATCGCAGAAATTATTATGAGAGCGTTCTCAGCACAAAATCTTACACAAATGTGCAACAAATGCGCGAAAAATCGATAAAAAAGCAGATAACTGCACATATTGCGCATTTGAGAGCAGGATCACGGTTGTTTCTACTGTAAATCGTTATCTTGCCGCCAACAAAAATCGACAGGCAAAGACCTGTCGGCAGCGGTAACGACTTTTATCGCCCGTGACGGTGAAAAGTCTTTAGTGAATTACCCGGCGCTGTGCCTTGGTAATGAACACAATAAACAACCAGGGGGACGCCAAAACATCCCCGCAAGCAACACCTGATTCTTACCGCAAGCGTTGCCTGAATAGGACGTTTGACGGTTTAACCTTAAGTTTTGCCTTTTAATTTTAAATTCGTGTTCACTTCGGAGATATTTATGGACACTACACAGACCGGCACAATTGCCTCTGCGGCCTCGGGCTCCAGCAGTACCTGGCGTAAAACGGATACCATGTGGATGTTGGGCCTGTACGGCACCGCCATCGGCGCAGGCGTCCTGTTCTTGCCAATCAACGCCGGCATCGGCGGTTTGATTCCTCTGATCATCATGGCCATCATCGCTTTTCCGATGACCTTCTTTGCCCACCGCGGCCTGTGCCGTTTCGTTCTGTCCGGCAAGAATCCCGGTGAAGACATCACCGCCGTGGTAGAAGAGCACTTCGGCATCACCGCCGGTAAACTGATCACCCTGCTGTACTTCTTCGCCATCTACCCGATTCTGCTGGTTTACAGCGTGGCGATCACCAACACCGTCGACAGCTTCATCACCCACCAGTTGGGTATGACGTCGCCACCGCGCGCCATCCTGTCGCTGATCCTGATCGTCGGCCTGATGACCATCGTGCGCTTCGGTGAGCAGGCCATCGTGAAAACCATGAGCATCCTGGTCTTCCCGTTCGTCGCGGTGCTGATGCTGCTGGCGGTGTATCTGATCCCTAACTGGACCGGCGCCATCTTCGAAAACGTGTCGCTGTCCGGCAGCGGTACCGGCATGGGCCACGGCCTGATCATGACCCTGTGGCTGGCGATCCCGGTAATGGTGTTCTCCTTCAACCACTCGCCGATCATCTCCGCCTTCGCCGTCGCCAAACGCGAAGAGTACGGCGCAGACGCCGAGAAGAAATGCTCCCGCATTCTGGCCTACGCACACATCATGATGGTGCTGACCGTGATGTTCTTCGTGTTCAGCTGCGTGCTGAGCCTGACGCCGGAAAACCTGGCGGAAGCCAAGGCGCAGAACATCTCGATTCTGTCTTACCTGGCTAACCACTTTAATAACCCGATGATCGAGTACATCGCGCCGGTTATCGCCTTCGTCGCCATCACCAAATCGTTCCTGGGCCACTACCTGGGCGCGCGTGAAGGCTTCAACGGCCTGGTTGCCAAGTCGATGAAGAGCCGCGGCAAAACCGTCAGCACCGCCAAGCTGAACCGCATGACCGCTATCTTCATGCTGGTGACCACCTGGATCGTCGCCACCCTGAACCCAAGCATCCTGGGCATGATCGAAACCCTGGGCGGCCCAATCATCGCCATGCTGCTGTTCCTGATGCCGATGTATGCCATCCGTAAAGTGCCTGCCATGCGCAAGTACAGCGGCCACATCAGCAACGTGTTCGTGGTTGTGATGGGTCTGATCGCCATCTCTGCTATCGTGTTCAGCCTGCTCGGCTAATCACGTCCGGCCGGCGCCGCTGCGCGCCGGCCCTCCCGCACTCCCCCATTTCCCGTATTCACCGCCTGAAACCTGAAGAAGGAGGCGAGACCATGGTCAGCGTTTTCGATATTTTCAAAATTGGCATCGGCCCATCCAGTTCCCACACCGTTGGCCCGATGAAAGCCGGCAAACAGTTCGTCGACGATCTGATCGCCCACCAGCAGTTGCAGGACACCACCCGCGTGGTGGTCGACGTGTACGGTTCGCTGTCGTTGACCGGTAAAGGCCACCACACCGATATCGCCATCATCATGGGCCTGGCCGGCAACCTGCCGCACGACGTGGACATCGACAGCATTCCCGGCTTTATCCGCGACGTCGAACAGCGCGGCCGCCTGCCGCTGGCCAACGGCCATCACGAGGTGGATTTCCCGCAGCACGGCGGCATGAATTTCCACAGCGATAACCTGCCGCTGCACGAAAACGGCATGCGCATCCGCGCCTTCGCCGGTGAGCGCCTGCTGCACAGCAAAACCTATTACTCGATCGGCGGCGGTTTCATCGTCGACGAAGAGCACTTCGGCCAGTCCGCCGAGGGCGCCACGCCGGTGCCCTACCCGTTCAAATCGGCGCACGATCTGCAGCAGCATTGCAAAGACACCGGGCTGTCGCTGTCCGGCCTGGTGATGCAGAACGAGCTGGCGCTGCGCAGCAAGGCCGATATCGACGCGCACTTCGCCGACGTCTGGCAGGTGATGAGCGCCGGTATCGAACGCGGCATCAACACCGAAGGCTTGCTGCCCGGCCCGATGAAGGTGCCGCGCCGCGCCGCCGCGCTGCGCCGCATTCTGGTGACCGGAGACAAGAACAATATCGACCCGATGAACGTGGTCGATTGGATCAACATGTTCGCGCTGGCGGTCAACGAAGAGAACGCCGCCGGTGGCCGCGTGGTCACCGCGCCGACCAACGGCGCCTGCGGCATCATTCCTGCGGTGCTGGCTTACTACGACAAGTTCATCCGCCCGGTGAACGCCAACTCCTACACCCGTTACTTCCTGGCGTCCGGCGTGATTGGCGCGCTGTACAAGATGAACGCCTCGATCTCCGGCGCCGAAGTGGGCTGCCAGGGGGAAGTGGGCGTGGCCTGTTCGATGGCGGCGGCCGGGTTGACCGAGCTGCTGGGCGGCAGCCCGGCGCAGGTGTGCATCGCGGCGGAGATCGCCATGGAGCACCATTTGGGGCTGACCTGCGATCCGCTCGCCGGCCAGGTTCAGGTGCCCTGCATCGAGCGTAACGCCATTTCCGCCGTCAAGGCGGTCAACGCCGCGCGCATGGCGATGCGCCGCACCAGCGAACCGCGAGTTTGTCTGGATAAGGTGATCGAAACCATGTACGAAACTGGCAAAGACATGAACGCCAAATACCGCGAAACCTCACAGGGCGGGCTGGCGATCAAGGTCGTAGCCTGCAACTGACCGCCACGGCGAGGCACTTAAGGCGCCGGCCGCTCCGATTGGGCCGGCGCTGTCTCAGTGCTGCACCTTCCCTGCCGCAATGCCAGGCTGAATGCCGGCTCGCGCCCCCACTGCGCCGGGACGGGCGCTGTGCCGCAGCCAGCCGTAAAGTTCGGCATTACGCCGGAATCCCATCTTGCGCATAACGCTCATCTTGTGATTGCTGACGGTTTTCACGCTGATGTCCAGCATCCGTGCGATTTGCGTCACTCCCATCTCCCGCGTCATGCAGCGCATGATCTCCTGTTCGCGCAGCGTCAGGCCTCGGTGCTGGCATACGCAGTTCATGCCACAACTCGGCCTGCCCGGCCATTTGCTGCGCCGCTCCAACTCGGCGTTCACCTGATACAGCGCCGATACCAGCGGCGTATCGTGGTAGATGACGCCGGCCTCCAGCGCGCAGCGGGTGCCGGCGGTGCGTTTATGCCGCCCCTCCGGCGTTCGCAACGAGAAATACAGCGTTTGGCGCCCCGCAGCCTGCGCCTCAAAGAAGTGACAAAAACAGCTTTGCACGCCGGGCGGAAAATAGCAGAACACCAGATCGGCTTCGTGAACCTGCTGCGCATCCAGTAACAGCGTGCGCTTGCCGTAAGTGCTGAAATGCAGCGCCAGAGCCTCCTGCCAACCGGCGCTGAAGTAACGGTTTTCATCAAATAGCGCGATTTTTATCATGGTATTCATCCCTGCCCTCCCGCCGTGTCGGCTTCCCGTTTAACCGCCTTGGCACCCTTTGTCGGTGCCTGACTGTTGTCGATGCGTAATTCATAAACCATGGTGGCGTTGGGCGGCACCTTCGGCGGATAGCCGGTTTCGCCGTAGGCCAGCGCCGGCGGCACGACCATCGTCAGCGAACCGTGGTTATGCAGATGGCTTATCGCCTCCCGGAACAGCGGCGGATATTCGGACAGCGGTTGCGACAGCACCTTGCCGCTCAGTTCCATATCCTGGATCACCGTGCCGTCGGTCAGTTTCTCCTTCACCACCACATCGACCACCGCCGTTGGTGCCAACGCCCCCTCCCCGGCGTAATCCACCCGATACCAGAAGCCCATCGCCGACGGCTTAACGCCCTTTTGTTGACGGAACTGCGCCAGGTAATCTTCGTCACGCCGCCGCTGTTCGTTAACGCGTTTCTCACGCGCGGCCACGGCGGCGGCATCCGCCTGCGCCGTCAGCGCATTCAGTTCATCCGGCGGCAGCTGCAAACGCCCCGACACGCTATCGATGACGCCCGCCAACAGGCTGTCGCGATCCACCGGTACGCCCCAGCTTTGACGCTCCGCCACTACCCCCTGAATGTCGCGCCCCAGCGCACTGCCCGCCGCGTAGGACAAACGCTTGCGTTCATCCTTCAACTGCTCCGGCGTCATCTCCCATTGCAGCCGCTGATGCAGCGCCAACAGCGCCTCGCGCGCCTGCTGAGTCGCCTTCTGCTCAGCAGCTCGCTTCTGCTCGCTCGCTTCCAACGCGGCGCGCAGAGCGTGCAGCGCCTCCTGGTGCTCGCGTTGGCGTTGTGCAAGCGTCTGTGCCGATGCCTGTGCGGCGGACTCCAGCTCGCTGGCGCGCCGTTCGGCCTGCATCGCCGCCGCTTTGGTTTTGGCGGTTTCCTGCGTCGCCTGACGCAGCAGCGCCTCGGCGCGCTGGGCATCGGGCGAACCGCGCCAGGCGGCGCCCAGCCCGGCAATCCACTGCTGCAGCGTTGACGAATCAGGCAACGTCGCGACGGGTGGCGCCGCTTTCTCCGCCCGCAGCGCGGCAAGTTCCTGGCGCAACATCGTCAGTTCCATTCGCTGGCGCGCCAGCTGTTGGTCACGCGCCAATAATGCCTGGCTCAGCGTAAAAGCTTTGGCCGGTGAAGCCGGCTGTTGGGTGTCCGACGGGCGCTTCGCCGGCTCACGCTTTTTTTGCCCCGACGCGCGGTCGGCGGGCGCCGCGTTTTCGCTCTTCGGCCCGGTGCTCTGCCGTTGATACTGCTCGGCAAACTGCAGCAGCGCCGGCACGCCGTCGTCCGCCTGCGCAACGCCGGTGAACAGCAGAGCGACACAGCCGAGCAGACGCATCCTCATTTAATCTGCTCTCCGCGATCCGCCAGCCCGGTCAACACCGCCTGATTCACCCCGGCGCACAGATAGTTGACCTTGTAGCGATACAGCGCATCCACCGTCTCCTGCGTGTCGCCGTTTACCCGGGCGCGCAGATTGGCGTACTGCGAAGCGCCGCTCATCAGGCTGTCGAAGGCCTGTTTATAGCGCTGATATTGTTTCTCGTTGATGGTGCGCAATGCGCCCAGTTGCTGCTGGCACTGCTGCAGCTGCTCGGCCTCACGCTGCTTGCGCAAAGCCTCTTCTGACGGCGCTTGCACAGCCTGATTTTGGGTGTTCACGGCGGGTTTGCCCGATTTTTGGTTTTGACAGGCGGCGGCGCTCAACGCCAACAGGCACAGCAGACCCATGCGCAGGGTGCGATTGAGGGGCTTTATCATCATTGCGTTTTTTGTCCTTGTAGACGCTTATTCGTATTCCAGCGTAAAAGTGGCCACCGCGCTGAAGGTGCCGCGGCCGATGGTCTTCGTTTGGATAGCCTCCGGTTCCCCCTGCACATAGGCCTGCAGCGTGAGCGTGGTGTTGCCGGCATTCAGGCGGAATTTATCGCTGGCGCGATTGAGCGGCAGCGCCTTGCCGCTGCTGTCCTCCAACCCGATGCCGATCCCCGAGGCCAGGCTGCCGGCATCCAGCGCCAGCAGGCCGGGCAGTTTGGCGTTCTCGGTGCCGGTAAACGTAATGGCCACCGTATTGCCCAGGCTGAGATCGCACTCGGTCAGGTGCAACGCGAAGGTTTGGCTATGGGTGCGGGTGTTCAGATACAGGTATTTGTCGACGATGGTGCCGAAATCCAGTTGGATATCCTCATCTCCCGGCTGAATGACGCACGGCTCGGCCACCAGCGTCCCGTGAAAGCGCATGTTTTCCGCCGCAGCCGCCGGCTGCGCCATCATGCCGGCCACCATGACCATGCCTGCCCCCAACAGCGCGCTCCGGCGCCGGTTCGTCTCTGTCGCGCGCATGACGCCACTCCCTTTGGTTAGGCTTGCGCCGGCTCGGCGCAAGCGGCGTATTAGTCGTAATAAAGGCGGAAATCGATCGCTGCACGGTAGGCGCCGGCGCTCAGCGTCGCCGGGGTGCGCACCGGCGTCACCGTATACGTCAGGGTGTTTTGTCCCGGCGTCAGCAAGATCGGTTTGTTACGCGCGCCGAGGCGCACCGGCAGGCCGCTGGCATCCGCCAACTGCAACCCCAAGCCGGTGACGCCGGCGACCCTGACCAGGCTCGGCGCGTCGTCATCCGTCGGCGCGGCAAACGCCACGGACACCGCAGGCTGGCTGCCGCTCCAGGCCAGCACCCCGGTCCAGGCGTCGCGGTTGCTCGCCGGCGCCCGCAGGCAGTCTTTCAGCGTCAGCTCGAACGCCACCGGCGTGCCGCGATCGCCCGGGCGCTGAAAATGCGCCGTTCCCGTCTCCCCCAGCCACACTTCCTGACGCGCAGTGGTCATTTCCAGACTGCAGGCGCTTTCCGTCAACGCGCCGTAGACGTGGAGCGTGCCGTTCGCGCCCTCCACCTCCCAGTTGTCCACCGCGCGGGCCGGTGGCATCAGCACCAGCATCGTGCCCGCCGTCAGCGGCACCATCAGCGCGGCCAACACCGTCAGGCCGATAGTGCGTCGCTGATGACGTTCATAGGCTTTTCCCAACAGCATGGGGATCTTTCGTTGCATGATTCGTTCACTCCGCTGTGTTCACTCTGTCTTCCCTGCTGGCGCGCGGATCGTCATTTGGCGACCGGCACGACCTGGCAGGCATTGCCGGCGCAGCGGAAGTTCAACTGCGGCCGCCCACCGTAATCGTTGATGTACGCCAGCGACGGCCCGTTGCCGAGGCTCGCGGCGGAGACGTTCAGCGGGGCGCTGGCCTTCGGCGCCACCATCAACGGTTCAAAGCCCACCGCCCCTTTCCCGCCCTTGCCGGCGCTCGCCTCAACGATCGTCACGTAATACGGGGTCGGGTTGTTCACCACGTACTTGTCGCCCTGCCGGGTCAGCGTCAGCTGCTCCTGCCACGGTGCGGCATTCTTTTTCGGAGCGAGCGCCGCCGGGCGATAAAACATTTTGATGCGCGTCTGCAGCGCTATCTGCAGCGTGTTCGGCTTATTGCTGCGCGGCGGGATCTCACGCAGGTTGAAGTAATACAGCGTCTCCCTGTCCTGCGGCAGCTGACGCGCCGCCGGCAGCGACTGGATCTTCACCTGGCTCGGTTTGCCCGGTTCCACCCGCTGCACCGGCGGCAGCACGGTGAAAGGGCTTTGGATCTTGTTGCCGCGATCGTCTTCGATCCATCCCTGCGCCAGATACGGCAACTGTTTGTTCTGGTTACTGATGTTGAGACTGACCGTTTTCAGGTCGCCGTCGAAAATCACGCGCGTGCGATCCAGCGCGATGGCCGCATGAGCGGGCAGGCTGACCGCGCCGATCGTCAACGCGGCGGCGAGCGGGCCCACAAGGAAAACGGTCTTTCTGGTCATAGTCAGATTCATCATGTCTTCACGGTTCCAGTCGGCCGGAAGCGGACGAGCCCGCCCCGGCGGTTTAGCGGCGGAGCGCACTCCGCCGGGTGTATGTCAGTTGGCGTCGGCCGCCTGCTTGTCGCCGGCAAGAGGACGGCAAGGCAGCAGCAACGTGTTCATCAACATTTCGGCCGGCAGCGGCGCCGGCAGCTGGATTTCACACTGCGCCGCGCCGTTCCAGTGCACGCTCATGCGCTCGCCGGGATTGAGGCCGGACAGGTAAACGCTGCCGCCGTCATTGATGATGCCGGTCTCCTGTTTGCGGGCATTCAGCACCGTGGCGCCGAACGGCGGCTCGCTGCCGTCCGCCAGCTTGACGATCGCCATCGCCTTCTCGCCGGCAATCACCTCAAACTTGCGGTAGCCGATGGCCCCCTCGGTCAACGTGGCCTGCACCACCGAACGCGTCGCCTCGACGTTGTCGCTCAGGCTGTTGAGATCGATGCTGGCCTTGTTGCGGTAGTAACTGTTTACATCCGCCACCACCGCCTTGCCGTAACGGTTGGTCAGCACCGTACTGCCGTAGCCACGCACCGGCACACCGGCGACGCCTTCGGTGTCGAGCAGCAAGCGCGTGCCGCCCGGCGTATTGACGCGGTGCAGCACCGCCCCTTCCGCCGCCATTGTCAGGCCGCCCTGCGCGCCAATGCCGACGGCGCTGTAGCGGCCGGCCTGGTAGCTGGCGTTGGCGTTGATCTGCGCCATATCGCCCTGATGGCTGTAATAACCGCTGGCCGTCGCTCCGCTGCGTGCGGCGCCGGCGCTGATCTGATAGTTGTTGTGTTCATCGACCCGGTTGTAATACCCGACCCGATGAGCGTTCTCTTCGCGATCGAGCGTCATGTTGTAACTGAGCGTGCCCGCGCTGCCCCAGGGCAGCGACAGCGACAGATACATCCCGTCGTCGTTGCGCTCGTTGTAACGGTTGCGATAGGCCGACAGCGACACGCTGACGTTCTTGAAATCGCCGATGTCGAAGTAGCGCGACACCATCAGGTTGTAACGATCGTTCGGCGCCCGATCCCAGTAGGTTTGGTGGCTGTAGTTGAGATAGGTGCTCAGCCCCAGATCGCGGAACTGTTTGTTGAAGGTGATGGTGTACATCTCCTTGCTCTTGCCGCTGCGCCCCCCTTCGTAACGCGCATCTAGGTAGTCCCCCATGCTCATGAAGTCTTCCTGAGAGAAGCGGTAACCGGCGAAGGTGACCTGGCTGTCGTATTCATCGAAGTTCTTCGAATAGCTCAGCCGGTACGAACCGCCGGTCAGCGTGCCATCCTGCGGCAGACGCGCACGCGACTGCGTGGCATCGAACGACAACGCCCCAAGCGCCATCAGATCGCGCCCGATCCCCAGCGACAGCGCGTTGTAATCGCCGCCGGCGATGCCCCCGCCGTACAGCGACCAGCCGTTGCTGATCCCCCAGGAGAACTCGCCGGTGCCGAACATCGGCCCGCGCAGATGGTGCCCCCACTCCGACGGCTTGCCCGTCGCCAGCTTGTAACGCACCGTACCCGGCCGCGTCAGATAAGGGATGTTGGCGGTGTTCATCTTGAACTCCTGCACGCTGCCGTCCTGCTCTTCGACGCGCACGTCCAGCTCGCCGGAAACCGCATCGTTTATGTCCTGAATGCGGAACGGCCCCGCCGCCACCTGCGTTTCATACAGCACGCGCCCCTGCTGGCTGACCACCACCTTGGCGTTGGTTTTCGCCACGCCGGTCACTTCCGGCGCATAGCCGCGCAGGTTGGGCGGCAACATGCTGTCGTCGGATCGCAGACTGACGCCGGTAAAGCGCAGGCTGTCGAAAATGTCGGAGTTCAGGTAATCCTCACCCATCGTCAGCCGCGAACGCAGCGCCGGGATCGCCCGGTAGGCGTAATAGCGGCTCCAGTCGAACTGTTTGTCGGTCGGCTGAGAAGAGCCGGTCTGATGGTTGAGGTTGGCCTGCCAGTCGGCGCGCAGACGCCAGGCGCCCAGGTTGGCGCCGCCGGTGCCGTTGCCGCTCAGGCTGTAACTGCTGCCGCCCTTCTGATGTTTTTGCGTTTGGGCGTTGACGTTATAGTCAAACAGCAGCCCAGGAATACCATCATCCCAGCGCGAAGGTGGGTCCCAGTTTTCCGAGCTGTATTCCAGATAGGCCTGAGGAATGTTGAGATACAGCGAAGAGCTGGCAAGATCGCCGCGGGCTTCCATCCCCGCCAGGCTGGAGGCGTCAAGGCAACGGCCGCCGTGCGTCCAGTTCAGCGTGCTTAACAGTTTTTCTTTCAGCCCCAGTTGGTTGACCAACTCCGGCGAAAGACAGGCTTCGCTGCCTTTAGGATCGTTCTCGGGCGCCATAAACGTCACCGGTTGTTCCGGCAGATCGTTCTTATTGACATGCACCACCATGGTATAAACGCCCGGCATGATGTAGCCGCTGCGCGTGAATTGGCTCAGATCGATATTTTTGCGATCGTTGATGTCCAATACGTCGGTATTGAATTGAATCACGTCGGCGGCATAGACCAACGCGATTGGATTTCCCAGAGAAAGGGCAACGCAAAGCCCCAAGGCCTGAAGACGAAATAACTTCCCTGCCGGTGAAAGCATAATAAAGTCCTTTCAATAACGAATTAACCGTCAGTACGAGAAAAAATCAAAAATAATCCAGCTTAAAACGCACTGTGGAAAAATACGCTCCCACCTTCAACGGCTGGTGATTCGGCATCAACGTCATGGAATAATTCAGCACCCGGTTCCCCGGTATTATTCCCTCCATCGGCAAAGGTTTCCCTGGAATAACCGCCGTGCCGCTGCTGTCTTTTATCTCCAATGCAACGCCGCGCGCATCGCCCTGTACGCCAAACAGAGCGCCTTCCGCATAACCATCAAACGTGACCTGAAAGAATTTCCAGTCAGGCTTGTTTTCCGGCCGTTCCAAAATGCAATTGACCAATTCGATACTGAAAGGTTTGGTCATCCCCTGGCCGTCACGAATGATCTGCCCGAGAGGAATAGTGTCCATATCGATCGTCTGATCGCGGCTGCCGGCGGCAATGGCGCAGGCGGTGTCGATAATGGCGCCGTGCATGTTGACTTTGCCCCACCCCTGCGCGGCGGAAGTTGCATGGCCGGGCGCAAACGCCAACGACGCCAAAAGAACGGCACCCGCTCGATTCCTTGGTAAAAACATCGCGACATTCCTTTGACAGGGAGATTCACCAGGCATGCGGCGAACCCCATGCCTGGTTGATTAAGCCTTCGGGCTCACTTACTGATAAGCAAGGGTGAAATCGGCTACGGCAGTGAAATCGCCCGGAACGATGGCGGCGGAAGCGCCTTCGCCCTGCAGGTAGGCGGCGAAATGCAGGGTGTTGTTGCCGGTGTTCAGGGTCTGCGCAGTAGTCGCTTCACCCAGTTTGATCGGCTGGCCGTTGTAAGAGATGGCTACGCCGGCGCCGCTGGCGGTGCCCGCGATACCCAACAGATCCTTGTCGGTGGACGATGCGACGCCGCTGAAGGTGGTTTTAACGGTTTTCAGCGTGGTGATGTCGCACTGCTCCAGTTTGATTTCAAACGGACGCGGGTTGGATTTGCCGCCGTTTTTCAACGCCACGTTGGAAACCTGGCCCAGATCTACGGTCTGATCGATCGACTCGGGCGCAATAGAGCATGGCGCATCAATAATAGAGCCCGTGAAGGTGACCTTACCGTGTCCCTGATCGGCTGCCTGTGCAAAAGAACTTGCGCCAAATGCAATCACTGCAGCCATCATGATTTTGTTAAGTTTCATAGAACCTATATTCCTTATAAGAAAAAATGCATATTCCAATCAAGAAAAAGAGCAACAGGAAACCTGCTCGCGCTTATATGTGCGCAGCCCTGATTCTTTAGCATCTTGCTGGTTGGTTAACTGCCAAAACCCAAAGGCATCGACAATAAATACGTCGATAACGGCAAGTCTGCAGCGGCCCACCCATTAATGAATCCGTCATATAAAAATAAACGAAATCACAACAAGCAGAGGCCAATACTTTCTAATCCGTCCTTCTTGTCCGGCGATGAATATTCTGGCAAATGCCTCTCAGCAAAAAAAGGCTTTTTTTGATCAAGGCGAACATTCGCAATTTATTTCCTAATTGAAGTTAATTTACTGTTATTTTTAGCCTCATAGATCGTAAAAGATGCTTTTATAGAGCAATATCCTGTTTTTCTTGGATTCCCAAGTAATCAGATCGCAAAGTGGCGCTTTGTGAATATAATAAACCAAAATTTTAGGTTTCAGCGTGACGCCACCCCTGCCTAAGCACAGGTAAAAACGGGGCGGGCAACGCCTTTTTTTTCAATCCTGATAAATAGATAGGAATTTTCTTTGTTCGCGTTTTACCTCGTTGTTGGTAGGCAGCGAAAGTTTGTTTTTTCTTAGGAATACGGCAATCGGAATACAGAGGAAGTGCTATGGAAGCGTTATCTCCGAAACAAAAGGAAATACGGCAATTGCAGCACGATCTGCTGCAAACATTATTCGCGCAGTCGCCCCGTAAGTGCCCTATCGGCGGGTTGCCGCCACAGCAGCAATGGCTATCGACGCGGCAACTGGCCAATGCCGTCAACGTCGGTGTTTACCGGGCGCGGCGGCTATTGTTGGATCTTGTCTCCCGGAAAAAAGTGATTGTGACGGACGGCTCTATCAACAACTCATTGAGGTGGTATCCCACCGCGTTGCTGAACGGTGATAACGACGGCATCTCCAACAGCGATGCCCCTCACTCCCCTTTAACGGAATAAATATGGCCAGCCGGCCTGATTGGCAATATTTCATTGCGGAGTAACGCCGCACACTATTTATATATATTGGGATATTATCGTGAGAAAAACAGCCCTGCTATTTTTACGTTGCTGCCTGGCATTATCTTTCTTCATGCTGTTTGGCAACGCCAACGCGTTTACCTGCCGCACGTCCGATGGCGGACTGATTCCACCCGGGGGCTCGACCACGCCGGTTGACGTCCGGGTACGCATCGGGCCACAGCTTTCTTATGGCAAAAATGAAATCGTCAACGTCAGCCAGGTCACCTGTAAAAACGACGTCGCGAGCTGGTATGACTATCTCAAAACCGACAGCCCGGCGCTGTCGATGAACAGTGCGATTTTTGGCGCCATCGGCAGCGGCACCACCATCAACGGCAGCGATTACAACTCCCCGGTGCCATCAGGCATCAGCGTACTCAGCCTTACCGGCCTGCAAACCCAGTCGGTCGCCATCCGGGTCTATATCGTGTTGAACCGTTTCCCAACGCCGGACATCAAGGTGAACAAGGGCGACGTCATCGGCCAAATCAACTTTATTCAGACCAACGATCAGCCGGGTTGCCCACAGTGCGGCGTTTATCGCTGGCGCCTGATCGCCGACAACGACGCTTACTTCGTCACCACCAGTTGCACCATCAACAACGGCCAGCAGATTAACGTCGACTTCGGCCAGATCCGTCAGGACTTTCTGACTCAAAGCGCCAGCGACGCCCAAATCAAACAGGACAAGGCGCTCAGCTACCAATGCGACGACCAGAGCGCGACGCAGGATATTCTGATCCGCATGGTCAGCGATGCCAGCGGCTTCTCCAGCGATTTTATCAAGACCACCAATCCTAACGTCGGCGTGGCGATGATGTACAACGGCGCGGTGGTGAAGCCGAACAATGCCTTCAGAACGCGCATCGTCAACGGCCAGGGCAACGATACCGTGACCTTTGTACCGGTAAAGAACAATGTCCCTTACACCAGCATCGCCACCGGCCCGCTGTCGGGTTCGGCCACGCTGATCTTCAGCGCACCTTGAGACGGGAGCCAGAATGAACATGACGAGTAAAACGCGCTGCGCGCTGCTGTGGGCGCTGAGCCTGATTAGCGCCGCGGCTCAGGCCGCCGACCAGGGTACCAAGGTCAACATCACCGCCACCGTGGTGGCGCCTCCGCCTTGCGTGATCAACGACGGGCGCACCATCGATATCGACTTCGGTAAGGTCGGCATCAAACGCATCGACGGCAATCGCTATATGCAACGCATCGATTACAGCATCAAATGCGAGTTTCTGGATAACAGCCGCCAGCTGAAAATGAAGATCATGGGCGGCGCGGCGGCCTTCGACGGCAGCGTGTTAACCAGCAGCGTCAATGGATTGGGCATCAAACTGTTGGCCAACGGTAAGGCCTTCGCCATCAATACGCCGCTGAACATCGACTACGCCAATCCGCCGACGCTTGATGCGGTGCCGGTGAAAAACAGCGCCGTCACCCTGGCAGAAGGCGATTTCACCAGCGGCGCCACCATGCTGGTGGACTACTTTTAATCACCGCCCCAAAAAATCGCGAAAAAAAAGCCGCAACCTCTCAGTTGCGGCTAGGTCGAGGATCGTGCGCCCGGGGCGCGCTCCTCACATCAGGGTATTCAGCCGAAGATCCCACCGAACCACTGGCTCAGCTTCATCATCACCATATCCCAGATGCGGCCGAAGAAGTTGCCCTCTTTCACCTCTTGCATCACCACCAGCGGGTGCTGTTCGATGGTCTTGCCGTCCAGTTGGAAATCGATGGTGCCGACCACCTGGTTTTTCGCCAACGGCGCTTCCAGCGTCGGCTGGGTCAGCTTGTAGCTGGCCTTCAGATTTTTCATCTGCCCTTTCGGAATGGTGACCGAGGCGTCTTTCGCCACGCCGAGCGGCACTTCGCTGACGTCGCCGAACCACACTTTCTGGGTGACGAACGGCTTATCGGCCTTGATCGGCGTCGCGGTTTCATAGAAGCGGAAGCCCCAGGTCAGCAGCTTTTCGCTTTCGCTAAAGCGCACGCGATCGCTCGGCGCGCCCAGCACCACCGAGATCAGGCGCATCGGGCCGTCGGTGGCCGACGCCACCAGGTTGTGGCCGGCGCCGCTGGTGTAACCGGTCTTGATGCCGTCGACGTTCAGGTTGCTGCTCCACAGCAGGCGGTTACGGTTAATCTGGCGGATCTTGTTAAAGGTGAACTCTTTCTCTTTATGCAGCGCGTATTCGTCCGGCACGTCGCGGATCAGCGCCTGGCTCAGCAGCGCCATGTCGCGCGCGGTGCTGTACTGCCCTTCCGCATCCAGGCCGTGCACCGTCAGGAAGTGGGTGTTCTGCAGCCCCAGAGATTTGGCGTAATTATTCATCAGGCCGACGAACGAATCCTGGCTGCCCGCCACGTAGTCCGCCAGCGCGATGCTGGCATCGTTGCCCGACTGGATCACGATGCCTTTATTCAGCTCCAGCACCGGCACCTGATCGCCCGGCTTGATGAACATCAGCGAAGAACCGCGCAGCGCCGGGTTGCCTGGCGCCCAGGCGTCTTTGCCGACGGTGACCATGTCTTCCGGCTTGATCTTGCCGGCCTTGATCGCCTGCCCAATCACGTAGCTGGACATGATCTTGGTCAGGCTGGCGGGATCGAGGCGGGTGTCGGCATTGCCTTCGGTCAACACCTTGCCGCTGTTGTAATCCATCAGAATGAAGGCCTTGGCGTCTACCTGCGGCGGCGCCGGCGGCTCGGCCGCATGCACGGCCGGGGCGGCCAGCAACAGGATGCCTACGCTGAAGGTCAGTTTTTTCAGGGAAGTGGATAAGTTTTTTTTCATCATGACGTCGCCAGAGTGTCCATTCAAATCATTGAAATAGCGTTAACTTTCAAACATGTTCACGTTTTAAGCCAACCAGCGAGAGTGGCCCGGTGCGCGCGTGCCGGCCGCAACCCCCTGCGGCGCCCGTAGCGGGTAACGCAGCGCACCGAAAATGCCCTTGCTGTGAGTTTATGTGATTTATCTTATTTTTGCAGGGTTTAGCGTGAATTTTCAGCATTTTTACATAACTGTACGCAGCCCCCCGCTTATCGTTCAAAAAAGCATCGTGACGCGCATTTTTGCACCCACCCACGGCTACACGGCCAAGCATCTGCACTGCTAAACATCTGCGCATCCATACGTCCAAAAAGGATTAATATATTCCATAATGGCATATATAACCGTTATTTGTTCTTTTTAAAGCGCTTATTCTCAGCGCTATCATCCACATAACGACTTTTATACCGAATAATCCTGGAGCTGAGTCATGGCGATCCCCCATTCCGTCATCGAGATGATTGGCAATACCCCGATGCTGGAACTGACCCGGTTCGATACCGGCCCGTGCCGGCTGTTCGTCAAGCTGGAGAATCAAAACCCCGGCGGTTCGATCAAAGACCGCGTGGCGCTGTCGATGATCGAACAGGCCGAGCGCGACGGCAAGCTGCAGCCGGGCGGCACCATCATCGAAGCCACCGCCGGCAATACCGGCCTGGGACTGGCGCTGGTGGCGGCGCTGAAAGGCTATAAGCTGCTGCTGGTGGTGCCGGACAAGATGAGCCGCGAGAAGATCTTCCACCTGCGCGCGCTGGGCGTGGAAGTGCAGCTGACCCGCTCGGACGTCGGCAAGGGGCATCCGGCTTACTATCAGGATTACGCCAAACGCCTGGCCGGGGAGATCCCCGGCGCTTTTTATATCGATCAGTTCAACAACCCGGCCAACCCGGCGGCCCATACCACCACCACCGCCCCCGAACTGTGGCGGCAAATGGAGCATGACGTGGACGCTATCGTGGTTGGCGTCGGCTCCGGCGGCACGCTGGGCGGGCTGAGCCGCTATTTCGCCGACGTTTCGCCGCAGACGGAATTCGTGCTGGCCGACCCTGCCGGCTCTATCCTGGCGGACTATCTCGACAACGGCAGCATCGGCGAAGCGGGCAGTTGGCTGGTGGAAGGCATCGGCGAAGACTTCGTCCCGCCGCTCAGCGACTTTGACCAGGTCCGCAACGCTTACCGCATCGGCGACGCCGAAGCCTTCACCACCGCGCGCGATCTGCTGCGCAAGGAAGGCGTGCTGGCGGGATCGTCCACCGGCACCCTGCTGGCCGCCGCGCTGCGTTACTGCCGCGCACAGACCGAACCCAAGCGGGTGGTGACCTTCGTCTGCGACAGCGGCAACAAATACCTGTCTAAAATGTATAACGACCACTGGATGCTGGAACAGGGCCTGCTGAGCAAGCCGCAGCACGGCGATCTGCGCGATCTGATCGCCTACCGCCACGACGAAGGCGCCGCCGTCTCCGCCGCGCCGGACGACACGCTGGCGATCGTGCACGCCCGCATGCGGCTGTACGACATCTCGCAGCTGCCGGTGCTGGAAGGCGATCGGGTGGTCGGCCTGATCGATGAGTGGGATCTGCTGAACGCCGTCCAGGCCGACGCCGCCCACTTCAGCCTGCCGGCCGGCAGCGCGATGACCAAGCAAGTCCAGACGCTGCAAAAGGAAGCCGGCTACGACGAATTGCAGGCCACCTTCAACCATGGCCACGTCGCGGTGGTGCTCGACGGCGAGCGCTTCCTCGGCCTGATTACCCGCACAGACGTGCTAAACGCCTGGCGCCAAAAATTACGTTAATAAGGACCCTTTATGGCCAAGTTTGATACGTTGACCGTTCACGCCGGTTACACCCCGGACGCCACCGGCGCCGTGATGCCGGCAATTTACGCCACCTCCACCTACGCCCAACCGGCGCCGGGCGAGCATACCGGCTACGAATACTCCCGCAGCGCCAACCCGACGCGCACCGCGCTGGAAAGCGCCATCGCCGAACTGGAGGGCGGCAGCCGCGGCTACGCCTTCGCCTCCGGCCTGGCGGCCTGCTCCACGGTGCTGGAGCTGCTCGATAAGGACAGCCACCTGATCGCAGTAGACGATCTGTACGGCGGCACCTATCGCCTGCTGGAAAAAGTGCGCAGCCGCACCGCCGGCCTGCGCGTCACTTACGTGTCGCCGGCGGATCTCGCCGGGCTGGAGCAGGCGATCGAGCCGGACACCAAAATGATCTGGGTAGAAACCCCGACCAACCCGCTGCTGAAGCTGGCGGATCTGAGCGCCATTGCCGCGATCGCCAAAAAGCATGGGCTTATCAGCGTGGCGGACAATACCTTCGCCTCGCCGTATCTGCAGCGCCCGCTGGATCTGGGCTTTGACGTGGTGGTGCACTCCGCCACCAAATACCTCAACGGCCACTCCGACGTGGTGGCCGGCGTCGCGGCGGTGGGGGATAACCCGGCGCTGGCGGAACAGCTCGGTTTCCTGCAAAACGCGGTCGGCGGCATTCTCGATCCGTTCAGCAGCTTCCTGACGCTGCGCGGCATTCGCACCCTGGCACTGCGCATGCAGCGCCACAGCGACAGCGCGCTGCGCATCGCCCAGTGGCTGGAGAGCCAGCCGCAGGTTGAAAACGTCTACTATCCCGGCCTGCCTAGCCATCCGCAGCACGCGCTGGCGGCGCGCCAGATGACGCGCTTCGGCGGCATGATCTCGGTGCGGCTGAAAGGCGACGATGCCTATGCGCGCCGGGTCATCAAGCGCTCGCGCCTGTTCACCCTGGCGGAAAGCCTGGGCGGCGTGGAAAGCCTGATCAGCCAGCCGTTCAGCATGACGCACGCCTCCATTCCGCTGGAACAGCGCCTGGCAACCGGCATCACGCCGCAGCTGGTGCGCCTGTCGGTGGGGATTGAGGATGTGGAAGATCTGATCGCCGATCTGCAGCAGGCGCTGGCGGAATAATCGCCCGCATCAATCGCCATCAGCCCGGCCGGCGCGCCGGGCTTTTTTGTGCCCGCTATTCAGACGCCGATGACGTCCCAATAAAAGCGCTGCGCCACATCGGGGTGGGAACGGATGCGGCCTTTCAGGTAGTTATACCCCACGTCGCGCAGCAGCGGGTTGAGCGGATCGCTGGCCGGGCCGCGCGCCTGCGCCGCCAGCAGCGGCGGCAGTTGATACAGCGGCACCACCGCGTCCAAGCGCGCGCCGAGGAAAAAAGCGATCGACAGCCTGTCGCGCCCCGCCGGCGGAGTCTCCACCCGGTGCACCGTGGCGCGCAGATAGCCGTTGGTCGCCAATTCCAGCAGCTCGCCGATGTTCACCACGAAGGTGTCTTCACGCGGCTGGGCGTCAATCCACCGCCCTTCGCTCACCTCCACCTGCAGCCCTTTTTGCTCGTCCTGCAGCAGGAAGCTGAGAAACCCGGAGTCCTTGTGCGCGCCGACGCCCTGTGCGCTGGCGGTAGCGTCCCGCCCCGGATAGCGAATCAGTTTGATGTGCTCGTTGGGCTTATCGCCATACAAGCGATCGAAAGCCTGCTCCGGCAACGACAGCGCCAAAGCGAAAGCGCGCAGCAGCCGCAGCGACATGGCGGTCATCGCCTGTTGCCACTGCAGCAGCAGCGGTTTCAGCGTCGGCAGCGCCGCCGGCCACTGGTTTGGCCCCTGCAGGCGCGCCCAGCGCGGGGTGTCGTCAGATAGCGTCAGCGCCGGGCGTTCGGCGCCGATATCGAACTGCTCGCGCCAGTCCGGCTGGCCGCGCGTGAGCTCTGCCGCCGCCCGGTTGTAACCGCGAAAGTGCGGCGAATGCACCATCTGCACCGCCAGCTTGTCGGCTTCCGGCAGCGCGAAAAATTGCCGCGCGCCCTGCTGCAGCCGCGCATTCAGCGCGCCGTCCACGCCGTGCCCGCGCAGATAGAAAAAACCGACGTCGCGGGCCGCCGCGCGCAGATCGTCAAGAAAGGCGCGCCGCTGGCGCGCATCGCCGTCAAGCAGCGAAAGATCCAGCAGCGGCAGCGTCTTCAGCGTCGTCAGATGCGTCATCATGCGGTTCCTCTTCTTCCCCAATCACAATCGGGCTGCCATACAGGCGAATAATCAACATTTTCACTCCCTACCGGGTAGCTGCATTTGCTCCATAGTTATCACCGCGCTCGCCGGGGCGGCCAATATTGTTGCGTTCTAAGTTATGCAAACGTTCAACAAACTGTCGCAAAACCGTCATCAATGTTACTTATGCTCTGCGCAATTTCGCCGACGCCGCTGGCTGGCGATGGGCGCTATCCGCTATCCTGTAAACGACCTCATACCCTGCCTGCCGGAGAAATACTGATGGATTTAGCCTTATTCGACCTGGATGAAACCCTGATTGACGATGACAGCGCCAGCCTGTGGATCCGCTGGCTGGTCGGCCAGGGCTTCGCGCCGGCGGAGCTGGAGCTGCAGGAGCAGCAGCTGATGCAGCTTTATTATCAGGGCAAGCTGTCGATGGAGGATTACATGCAGGCCACGCTGGCGCCGCTGGCCGGCCTGAGCGTGCAAACCGTGGCCGGCTGGGTACAGCGTTACATCCGGCGCGACATCCTGCCGCGCGTCTATCCCGCCGCCCGTGAACGCCTGCAGTGGCACCGCGAGCGCGGCGACTGCATTCTGGTGATCTCCGCCACCGGCGAGCATCTGGTGGCGCCGATCGCCGAACAGCTCGGCGCCGATGATGCGCTGGCGATCGGCGTGGAAATCAGCGACGGCCGCTTCACCGGCAACACCTACGGCACCATGACCTATCAACAGGGCAAGGTGATCCGCCTGCAACGCTGGCTGGCGCAGCATCCGCACCTGCAATTCGAACACAGCCACGGCTACAGCGACTCCCTCAACGATAAGGCGATGCTGCAATTCGTCGACAGCGCCACGGTGATCAACCCCGACAGCGAACTGAGCGCGCTGGCGGCGGAGCACGGCTGGGAAGTGTGCCGCTGGGAACGCTGAGCGGCAGGCAAAAAGTGCCCTGCGGTGTGACAAATAGCGTTTTGTGGCGTAGGTATAGAGGGTCCTTAATCCACTAACGGAGTTGCGCAATGCTGACCATTTGGGGCCGTGAGAATTCGAACAACGTCAGGAAGGTGCTGTGGTGCGCCGCCGAACTGGGGCTGAGCTATACCCACATCAACGCCGGCGGCGCGTTCGGCAAGGTGAACGAAGAGAGTTACCGCGCGCTGAACCCGAACGGCCTGGTGCCGCTGCTGCAGGACGATGACTTCGTGCTGTGGGAATCCAACACCATCGTGCGCTATCTGGCGGCGAAATTCGGCGACGCGACGTTCTATCCGCAAGATCTGCAGGCGCGCGCCGCCGCCGAGAAGTGGATGGACTGGACCACCTCAACCATCGTCCCGGCCTTCACCATCGTCTTTTGGGGCCTGATCCGCACCGCGCCGGAATTGCGCGACATGGCGAAAATCGAAGCGGCGATCGCCACGCTGGAAAAGCACTTCGACGTCATCGAACAGACGCTGGCGCGCCAGCCTTACCTCTCCGGCGACGCGTTCGGCTTCGGCGATATCCCGCTCGGCAGCTTCGCCTACGCCTGGTTCGAAATGCCGATCGCCCGCCGCCCGCGGCCGAACATGGAGCGCTGGTATCAGCAGCTGCGCGCCCGCCCGGCCTATCAGCGCGGCGTGATGAGCGAACTCACCTGATCGCTGCGGGGCGTTACGACGCCCCGACCTTCAGCAGCTTGCCGTCCCGCTCGTCCGTCAGCAGATACAGATAGCCATCCGGTCCGCTGCGCACCTCGCGAATGCGCTCGCCGCGATCGCCCAGCAGCCGCTCTTCCGCCACCACCTTGTCGCCTTCCAGCGTCAGGCGGATCAGCTCCTTTTGCGCCAGCGCGCCGATGAACAGCGAGTGCCGCCAGGCGGGGAAGCGCTGCCCGTCATAAAACGCCATGCCGCTGAGGCCGGGCGATACCCGCCAATAGTGCAGCGGCTGTTCGGTGCCGGGCACCCGTTCCCCTTTGGCCTCGGGGATCGGCTGGCCGGAATAGTTGATGCCGTAGGTGGCCAGCGGCCAGCCGTAGTTTTTACCCGGCAGCGGGAGGTTGAGCTCATCGCCGCCGCGCGGGCCGTGCTCGTGTTCCCAGATCGCGCCGCTCCACGGGTTCAGCGCCAGCCCTTGCGGATTGCGGTGCCCATAAGACCAAACCTCCGGCCGTTTGCCGGCCTGGCCGACCCAGGGGTTGTCCGGCGGCACCGCGCCTTCGGCGGTCAGCCGCACCAGCTTGCCCTGCAGCTTGTCGGTCTCCTGCGCCGTCGGCCGCTGGTTGTTTTCGCCCAGCGCGATAAACAGGTAGCCCTGCCTGTCGAACGCCAGCTTGCCGCCGAAGTGATTGCCGACCGACAGCTTGGGCAGCTGGCGGAAGATCACCTTGAAGTTTTCCAGCCGCGCGCCGTCGTCGCTCAAACGGCCGTAGCCGACCGCCGTGCCGGCTTTGCCGCCCTCGCCCGGTTCGGCGAAGCTGAGGTACACCCGGCGGCTGGCGGCGAAGTCGGGGGCCGGCAACACCTCCAGCAGGCCGCCCTGCCCCTCGGCGTAAACCTGCGGCACGCCGGCGATCGGCGGCGACAGGCCTTTGCCCTGCTGCCACAGCCGCAGCCGGCCGGGCCGCTCGGTGATAAGCAGGCCTTGTTCCGCCGGCAAAAAGGCCAGCGACCACGGGTGTTCCAGGCCGTCCTGCAGTTGGCTGACCGTCGGCGCGGCGTGCAGCAGGCCGCTGCACAGCAGCAAACCGGCCAGCAAAGTCAATC
Source organism: Serratia sp. CY31944 (assembly GCF_052169175.1). Classification (NCBI taxonomy): domain Bacteria; kingdom Pseudomonadati; phylum Pseudomonadota; class Gammaproteobacteria; order Enterobacterales; family Yersiniaceae; genus Serratia; species Serratia sp. CY31944. Next base: position 43,191 of record NZ_JBJNLG010000019.1, on the reverse strand, counting down.
GGGGCATGGCGTCCTCCTGAGAGTGAAATGACCCGTTTAGTGTAGCCCACTCAGCAGGAGCGGTCGTTTGCATTACATTTCAACAGGTTGCCTTTTGGCCGCAGTGTGCTTAAGTTAACCCATCACCCAGGAGGAAAAATGGACATTACCGTTACCGACGCGATTGACGAACACACCCTCGATGCGATCAGGCAAGGCCTGCGCGCTTACAACCTGCCGCATATCGACGCCCGTCACCGCAAGCCGCTCAGCGTCTATGCGCGCGACGAGGCCGGCACGGTGATCGGCGGGCTGACCGCCGAAACCTGGGGCAACTGGCTGAGCGTCGAATGGCTGTGGGTGGCGGACTCCCAACGCGGCAGCGGCCTCGGCGGCCGGTTGATGCGCGCCGCCGAACGCGAGGCGCAGGCGCGCGGCTGCCGCTACGCTCGCCTGGATACCTTCAGCTTCCAGGCGCGGCCGTTCTACGAAAAACTCGGCTATCAGCTGCAAATGACGCTGAAAGATTATCCGGTGGAACATGAGTGTTATTTTCTCACCAAAACTCTGACTGATTAATGGATGGACGGATGGACAGCAAAAGCATGGTGGTGAACTGTGTGGCGTACAAAGCCGGCCAACGGCTGGGCGAAGTGACCATCGACGATATCAGCGAGGTGGTCAAACAGTCGGATACCTTCATCTGGCTGGGGCTGCGGCAGCCGGAGCCGGCGTTTATGCGCAAGGTGCAGGAGGAGTTCGGCCTGCACGATCTGGCGATCGAAGACGCGCTGTGCGCGCACCAGCGGCCGAAGCTGGAAACCTACGGCGATTCGCTGTTCATCGTGGTGAAAACCGCGCAGTGGGGCGAGAACGACGAAATCGAATACGGCGAAACCCATTTCTTCGTCGGCAAAAACTTTCTGGTGACGGTGCGCCACGGCGCCTCGCCCAGCTACGCGCCGATCCGCGCCAAGGCGGAAGAGAACCGCAAGCAGATGTGCCGCGGGCCGGGCTTCGCCCTCTATTCGGTGTTGGACTTCGTGGTGGACAACTACCGCAGCGTGGTGACGCGCTTCGAGAGCACCATCGAGAATATCGAAGCCAACATGTTTCAGTCGGAGTTCGATCAGGCGGCTATCGAGAACGTCTATACCCTGCGCCGCCATCTGTTGGCGCTGCGAAACGCCGCGCTGCCGATGGATGAAATCTGCAACCAGCTGATCCGCCTGCACGAAGAGGTGATCCCGAAAGAGCTGCGCGCCTATGTGCGTGATGTGCAGGATCACGCGCATCAGGTGGTCAGCAATATCGACGACATGCGCGAAATGCTGACCAACGCCATGCACGTCAACCTGGCGTTGGTGACGGTCAAACAGAACGAAGTGGTGAAACGCCTGGCGGGCTGGGGGGCGATTTTGGCCATCCCGACGGTGATCTTCAGCCTGTACGGCATGAACTTCGCCGACATGCCGGAGCTGAAGTTCCCGTGGGCCTATCACGCCACGCTGGGGGTGACCGCCGTCGGCTGCATTTTCCTGTATCAGAAGCTGAAGAAATCGGGCTGGCTGTAAGCGCCAAAACGGCGGGTTTTCCCGCCGGAGAAACGATCTGCGGAGCGGCCCGCCACGCCGCTTCAATACAGCATCGGCCGCCGATCGCGATGCACGTGATTGTGGCGGCCGATATGCTTATCATCGGCCGCGCAGATATCCATCGATGCCAGCACCATGCCTTCGCCTGCCAGGCTCTGCGTCAATGGATAGCCGTCGGCGTCGACGATCACCGAGCCGCCGATCCACGCAACGCCGCGCTCCGTTTCGCAACGATCGCACACCGCGATGAACAGCCGATTGACGGCGGCGTTGGCCTGCGCCTTCACCATCTCCGCCGGCCGTTCGCCCTGCGGGCGCGGCGCCAGCGGCCAGTTGACCGGCGCGCACAGCAGCTGAGCGCCGGCCAGCGCCGGCAGCCGTACCCACTCAGGGAATTCGAGATCGTAACAGATCATCACCGCCAACCGGCCAAAGCGGGTCTCGACGACCGGCGGCGGCCGATCGCCGGCGGTAAAGATGGTGCTCTCTTCGTGCCACAGGTGCGCTTTGCGATAAATCGCCCTCACCCCCTGCGCATCGATCAATGCCGCGCTGTTGGCCACCTCGCCATCGGGCAGGCGCTCGCAGAAACCGGCGACGATCGCCACATCCAACTCGCGCGCCAGGGCTCCCCACAGGCTGAGGCTAGGCCCGTCTTCAGCCTCGGCCAACGCACGCACCTCCGCCTTATCGCGCAGCACGTAGCCGCTGTTCACCAACTCCGGCAGCACGATAACGTTGGCGCCGCGCTGCGCCGCCCGGCGGATAGCCTGGGCGGACAGCGCCCGATTATGTTCCGCTTCCCCGACCCGCAACGCTAACTGGCAGCATGCGACTTTGATTTTTTCCTTCACTCCCAATCTCCTTACGACCGCCGTTAAACCCATTCGGGAGCCGTGCGCCCCGCCCTCCAGTAAAGCAGCAAAGGCGCCGCGATAAAAGCTCAGTGCGTTTCAGCGCTCGGTTTGGGTCTGCAGCTGCGCTGCCGGGCGGCTCAACAGGCTGCCCAGCACGAAGGCGACGCCGCCGCCCAGCAGGCCGCCGTAGATTGGGCTGTTGGCGTCGATGCCGTGCCAGACCATCAGCCCCACCACGCACAGGCTGCCGGTCAGCATGCTGGCGATGGCGCCGGCGCTGGTGGCGCGCGGCCAGAAGATCGCCCCCACCAGCGGGATCAGCATGCCGCCCACCAACAGGTTGTAAGCCAGGGTCAGCGCCGCCAGCACGTCGCGCACCACGAATGCCAGCCCCAGCATGACCGCGCCCATGAGGAGCGTGGTGAAGCGCCCGGCGGCCAACCCGCCGGAAGGTTTGCGCCGGATGGCCGGCAATACGTCCTCCAGCGCGATGGTGGAAGAGGCCAGCAGGCAGGCGCTGGCGGTGGACATCAGCGCCGCCAACGCCGCGGCGGCCACCAGCCCGCTGACGCCGACCGGCAACACCGCCTGCGCGATAGCGGCGAAGGCGCCGTCGGTGTTGCTGAGCGACGGCAGCACGATCTTGCCGGCCATGCCGATCAGCGCGCCGGTCACGCCGTACAGCACGCAGTAGACGCCCGCCCCCAGCCCGGCGAAGCGGGCCACGTTGGCGCTGCGGGCGGTAAATACCCGCTGCCAGATGTCCTGGCCGATCAGAATACCGAAGAAGTAGATCAGGAAAAATACCAGAATGGTGTCCAGCCCGATCGACGACAGCTGGTAGTAACCGGCGGGCAGCAGGCTGGTGAACGCCTCCCAGCCGCCGGCCTTGACGATGCTCATCGGCATCAGCACCAGCATCATGCCGACGGTCATGATGATGAACTGAATGATGTCGGTCAGCGTCAGCGACCACATGCCCCCCAGCGTCGAATACAGCACCACCAGCCCGCCGCCGAGCAGGATAGACGCGCTGAACGACAGGCCGAACATCACCTGCATCACGCTGCCGATGGCGATGATCGAAGTCACCGCCACCATCAGATCATACGCCAGCATGATCGCGCCGCTGGTAACCCGCGCCGCCGGATGATAGCGCCGCGACAACACCTGGCTGACGGTATACAGCTTCAGCTTGAGCAGCGGCTTGGCCAGCACCAGGCTCAACACCACGATGCCCAGCCCCAGCGCGCCGCACAGCCAGACGCCGGAGATGCCGTAGGTGTAGCCGAGCTTGACGCTGCCGATGGTCGACGCGCCGCCGAGCACCACCGCCGACAGCGTGCCCAGATACAGCCCCGGCCCCAGGTTGCGCCCGGCGACCAGATACGCCTCTTTGGAATTGGCGCGGCGAATGCCCATCCATCCCACCGCACCTATCACCAGAAAGTAAAACACCACGACCAGCAGATCGAGATTCATGGGTACCTCCACTCCGTTGTTATTCTTATCAGGGGCCCCGACGCAACCGCTCCGCCGGTAGGGTCAGTGCACCGCCTCAGCGGGCCGGCAGCACGCACAACATTTCAAACAGCAGGTTGGCCGCCAGCAGTGCCGTGTTGCCGGAGCGATCGTAAGGCGGCGACACTTCCACCACATCGCCGCCCACCAGGTTCAGCCCGCGGCAGCCACGCACAATCTCCAACCCCTGCCAAACCGACAGCCCGCCGACCTCCGGCGTGCCGGTGCCCGGCGCGAAGGCCGGATCCAGCCCGTCGATATCGAAGCTGAGGTAAACCGGCGCATCGCCCATCTGTTCGCGGATCTCCGCCATCAGCGGCGTCAGCGATCGGTGCCAGCAGGCCTCGGCCGGCACCACGCGAAAGCCCTGACGGCGCGACCAGTCGAAGTCGTCCGCCGCATAGCCGCTGCCGCGCAGGCCGATCTGCACCACTTTTTCCGGCGCCAGCACCCCTTCCTCGAACGCGCGGCGGAAGGTGGTGCCGTGCGCCAGCTGTTCACCGAACATCTCCTCGTTGGTGTCGGAATGCGCATCGACGTGGATCAGCCCGACCGGGCCATGTCGACGGGCGACGGCGCGCAGCACCGGCAGCGTCAGCGTGTGGTCGCCGCCGAGCGTCAACGGCATGCAGCCGTGCGCCAGGATCTCGTGGTAGGCCGCCTCGATGCGCTGCACGCTGTCCGCCAGGCTGTAAGGGTTGATGGCGACATCCCCCAGGTCGGCCACCTGCAGCCGTTCGAACGGGGCGGAGCCGGTGCCCATGTTGTAGGGGCGGATCATCACCGATTCTTGGCGGATCTGGCGCGGGCCATAGCGGGTGCCGCTGCGGTTGGAGGTGCCGATATCCAGCGGAATGCCGACAAAGGCGGCGTCCAAACCGCGCGCCTGTTCGGCGGCGGGCAGGCGCATCATGGTGGGGATACCGGCAAAGCGCGGCATATCGTTACCGCTTTGGGGTTGGTTCAGCATGGCGTTTCCTTGTCTTGATCTGCGATGAATTGAAACATTTGAGCAACATTCGCAGACTACCCCGCTGGCCACCCCGGCTACCATTCCCGCTTTTGCATGTAAACATCGAAAAACGCGATGTAACTAACCTATTGAAGTATTGATTTTTATTTCAACTTCATGCCATAAGGGAGGCCATATCTTCAGCGCCGCACCTATTTTCTCGATGTTAAAAATGGGTTAACCGGCCGACGTTCTGCGGAGGGGACGATGCTCACCAACCTAAGCGATATCGATCTGAAACTGCTGCGGGTATTTGTCGCGGTGGCGGAAGCTCAGGGCGTCAGCGCCGCGCAGGAAGCGCTGCTGATGAACCAGTCCACCATCAGCACTCACCTGGCCTCGCTGGAAACCCGGCTGGGTTTTCGCCTGTGCCAACGCGGCCGCTCCGGCTTCCGGCTGACGCCCAAGGGCGAACGCATGCTGATCGCCTGCCGCTCGCTGTTCAACGCCGCCCGCGACTTCACCCGAGTCAGCCGGTCGCTGAACGGCCTGCTGACCGGCGATCTGCAGATCGGTCTGGTGGATAATCTGGTTTCGCTGCCGGGCAATCCGTTCAGCCAGGCCATCAAACACTTCCAGCGCCGCCACCAGGACGTGCAATTGCAGTGCCGCATCTGTTCGCCGAACGAGATTGAGCAAGGGCTGCTGCACCGGCAGCTCGATCTGGGCATCGGCTACTTTGGCCAGCAGTTGGAGGCGTTGCGTTATCAGCCGTGGCTGGAGGAGACGCAGGCTATCTACTGCAGCGCGGATCACCCGCTGTTCGCGGTGGAAGAACCGGAGCGCGAGCAGATTGAAAACGCGCGCTGGGTCAAGCGCGGCTACCTGCTGGCGCAGCAGCTGTGCCCGATCGCGCCGCCTCACCTGGCGGCGGTGGCCCACCATATGGAAAGCGTCGCCCATCTGGTGCTGAGCGGCACCTGTCTCGGCTATCTGCCCACCCACTACGCGGCGCGCTGGGTGGAACAGGGGCTGCTGCGGCAACTGGGCGGCGCGGCGCTCTCTTACCGCGCCACGCTCAGCCTGGTCAGCCGCCCCGTCCAGCCCGACGAGGCGTTGAACGCGCTGCTGGAGGATTTGGCGCGCGCCGCACGCCAATCGCCTCATCGCTGAGAGGCCAGCGCCCGATTCATGGCAAACAGCGTGCCGGTTAAAGACAGGATGAGAAGCCCGATAATGGCCCAGGCAAAAGAGGCCGCCCCGCCCCTGTCGAGCAGCATGCCGCCGATCGCGCCACCGGCGGCCACGGCGGTATTCCAGCCCGTGGTATACATGGACTGTGCCACGTCGGCCGCACGGCCGGAAAGGCGTGACAATGCCGTCTGCGTGAGGGTGGCAAAACCGCCGAAAGCCGCGCCCCACAATGCGACCGCGAGATACACCATCGGGGCTATCCGCCCCCCACTTCCCAGCAGCACGGCGGCGAGGGCAAAGATGACGATGCTCATCACCGTAAGAGATTGGACTCGTCGATCGACCAGCATCCCGGCGACGCCCAATCCGGCAATCGCGCCCAGCCCGAAGATAAACAGCACGATATCGACCCGCTCGGATAACCCCGACGGCGTGAGGAAAGGCTCCAGGTAGATATACAGAATGTTGTGGGCAACGATGAAGGTGAACACCACGAACAGCACGGCGCGGATCCCGCATTGCAAGAATACGCCGCTCAGAGACGGGCGATGCGCCTTAGCCTGGCCGGGGAAATCCGGCACGATGGCGATGATCCACACCACGAGCATCAGCGCCATCAACGTCATCAGGCCAAAGGCGCCCTGCCAGCCGATGGCTCGGCCAAGCAACGTGCCGAGCGGTACGCCGAGCACCAGCGCCAGGGTGGCGCCGGCGCCGGAGATCGCAATAGCACGGCCGCCAAGATGGGCCGGTGACATGCGCACGGCGTAACCGGCCAGCAAGGACCAAACGATGCCGCCGAAAACGCCGGCGAAGAAACGCGTCGCCAATGAGACGTGGTAATCATGCGACAGTGCCGTGACGAGGTTAACGATGGCAAAACCGCCGATCGCGCTCAAGAGCAAGGGGCGGCGCCGCATGCCTTGCGTCAATGCGGTGAGCGGAATAGCGGCGACCAACGCGCCCACCGCATAGGCGGTGATGAACTGCCCCGCCAGACTTTCAGACACGTTCAAATCGCCCGCGATCGAAGAAAGCACGCCCGCCGGCATGATCTCGGTCAGCAGCGTGATAAAAGCGGCCATCGCCAATGCCAGCAGGCCCCCCAGCGGCAACCGCTCGCTGCTCGCGGCAGGCGCAGATATCGTCGTTTGATTCATCAATCACTCCCCATTCAAAGATGTTTCCGCCCATTGCGGATGACGTTTGCATCATGCTGCCCACTCGCTGATAAAAGAAAAACAGGCTAAAGTGAATAACACTCATGACAAAAAAGTCATCAATAGAATGGAAGCCTATGGAAAGCTTGGGTTCTCTCGACGTTTTCGTGCGGGTCAGCGAAAGCCGCAGTTTCACGGCGGCCGGGCAACAGTTGGGGATCTCCGCGTCGGCGGTCAGCAAAACTATCGCCCGGCTGGAGGAACGGCTCAGCGTGCGGCTGTTTCACCGCTCCACCCGCACGGTCAACCTAACGCCGGAAGGGGCCTTGTTCCTGGAAAGGTGCCGACGCATTTTGAGCGAGGTGAAAGAGGCGGAAGCCGAACTGTTGCAAACGCGGGGAACGCCCCAGGGCAAGCTGCGCATCAGTCTGCCGTCGCTGGGCACGCTTTTCATGCCAAAACTGGGGGACTTCAAACGCCGCTATCCTGAGATCGAGCTGGATATTGATTATTCGGATCGGCTGGTTGACGTGATTGAGGAAGGTTTCGATGCCGTTATCCGCAGCGGAACCCCGAGCGACTCACGGCTGGTTGCCCGCCGGCTGGGTACCTGCCGCAAGGTTTTCGTTGGCGCGCCGGGTTATTTCAGCAAAGCGGGTATGCCGAGCAAGCCCGAGGATCTGACAAGCCATGCCCGTTTGCATTATCGCTTTCCCAGCACCGGCAAACTGGATGTCTGGCCGCTGGGAGACAAGACGGAGATGATCCCCGAACGGCCGGCCAGCATGGTGACAAATACTCTCGATCCGCAGGTGTGCTTCGCGGAGCAAGGGCTCGGCATCGCTTATTTGCCGGAAATCGCCGTGCGCAGACAGCTGGAACAGGGCAGCCTGGTGACGGTCCTGGATGAATACGACCGCGAGAACATGGTTTTTCATGTCCTCTGGCCGTCGGGCCGCCACCTGTCAGTCAAAATCAGGCTGTTCGTCGACTTTGTGACGAGCCACCTTTTCCCGCTTTAAACGGCGTAGGCTGCCTTAACTGACCGGCATGCGCGCCGGATCGGGATACTGGTACTCAAAACCCAGCTCGTTGCAGATGCGGTTGCCGTCCACCAGCCGCTCATCCTGCTCCGCTTCGTCGGCGAACTGCGGCGGCTCCAGGTGCAGCTGCTCGGCCAGCGCCGGATAAAATTCGCGTTTGGCCGGATGATGCGGCGCGCACAGATTGTACACATGGCCGCCCTTCGGCAGCTTCAGCAGCAGTTGGATGGCGGCGATGACGTCGTCCTGATGAACCAGATTCACCCCCTGCGAACCGCCCTTCACGTCGAGTTTGCCCGCCAGGAAGCGGCCGGGGTGGCGATCGGCGCCCACCAGCCCCGCCAGCCGCAGAATGTCCACCGAGGTGTTCGGCAATTCATGCAGCCAGCGCTCCAGCTCGGCCAGCACCCGGCCCGACGGCGAGACCGGCCGCAGCGGCGACTCTTCGCGCAGCGTGCCGGCGGTTTCGCCGTACACCGAGGTTGAACTGGTAAAGATCACGCGCGGCACGCCGAAGGCCATCGCGCTGTCCACCAGCATGCGCACCGCATTGAAATAGTTCTCGCTGCCTTCGACGGTGCGGCGCGCGGGCAGCGTCACCACCAGCGCATCCACGCGCAGCAGCGATTCCAGATCGTCCGGATCGCACTCCAGCTCCGGCGTCAGCTCCAGTTGATAGCATTCAATGCCGCTCATGCGCGCGGCCTCGACGCCGTCCGGCGTGGTTTTGCTGCCAACCACGTCATACCCGCGCCCCATCAGCGACAGCGCCAACGGCATGCCCAGCCAACCCAAACCAATAATGGCTACCTTTTTCATCCTCTTCCTCTCCTGAAGATCGCAGCGCCCTACCCCTAAGGCTACGCCACTGTGCACGGCGATACAATCTGCCCGGCTTAAGGTTAGGTAAAGCCGTGTGTGGCTAATAACCTAACCTGTTTCAATAAATTAAATTTATGACGTTAAAAAAGGGTTGCGCGGTGGACAGCGGATAGTTTAGCTTAATTGGCATACGGTTTTTACCGGCTTTTGATTAGAGAAAAACACCATGACACGCGTTCAGTTCAACCACCATCATCACCATCACCCTGACTAGTCTTTCAGGCGATGAGTGCTGGAAGACGGTTTGTTAATCTTCCAGTGGCGCGCAGAACGCAAGAGAGAACCCTCGGAAGATTTCTTCCGAGGGTTTTTTTTTGGTTTCGGACAGACAGAAAGAATATTTTTAAAACAAATTCATAAAATTACAGATTAAATAGAGGTTACCATGCTGGACAAGACACGTTTACGGATCGCAATGCAGAAGTCGGGCCGCCTGAGCGAGGAATCCCAGGAACTGCTGGCGCGCTGCGGCATCAAGATCAACCTGCAGCAGCAGCGTCTGATCGCCTTCGCGGAAAACATGCCGATCGATATCCTGCGCGTGCGCGACGACGACATTCCGGGCCTGGTGATGGACGGCGTGGTCGATCTGGGCATCATCGGCGAAAACGTGCTGGAAGAAGAGCTGCTCAGCCGCCGCGCTCAGGGCGAAGACCCGCGCTACTTCACCCTGCGCCGCCTCGATTTCGGCGGCTGCCGCCTGTCGCTGGCCACCCCGCTCGACGCCGAATACGCCGGCCCGCAAAGCCTGCAGGACGCCCGCATCGCCACCTCTTACCCGCACCTGCTGAAGCAATACCTCGACAAGCAGGGCGTGCGCTTCAAATCTTGCCTGCTGAACGGTTCGGTGGAAGTGGCGCCGCGCGCCGGCCTGGCCGACGCCATCTGCGATCTGGTCTCTACCGGCGCCACGCTGGAGGCCAACGGCCTGCGCGAGGTGGAGGTGATCTACCGCTCCAAGGCCTGCCTGATCCAGCGCGACGGCGAAATGCCGGAAGCCAAACAGCAGCTGATCGACCGCCTGATGACCCGCATTCAGGGCGTGATCCAGGCGCGTGAATCCAAATACATCATGCTGCACGCGCCGAGCGAGAAGCTGGACGAGATCGTCGCGCTGCTGCCGGGCGCCGAACGCCCGACCATTCTGCCGCTGGCCGGCGCGCAGAACCGCGTGGCGATGCACATGGTGAGCAGCGAAACCCTGTTCTGGGAAACCATGGAAAAACTGAAAGCGCTCGGCGCCAGCTCGATTCTGGTGCTGCCGATTGAAAAGATGATGGAGTAACGCCATGTCGACCTTCAACACGCCGATCGACTGGGCAACGTGCAGCGCCGAACGCCAGGCCGAGCTGCTGATGCGCCCGGCAATCGCCGCTTCCGACAGCATCACCCGCACGGTGAGCGAGATCCTCGACAACGTGAAGGCCAACGGCGATCGGGCGCTGCGCGACTATAGCGCCCGCTTCGACAAGGCGGAAGTCGCCGCGCTGCGCGTCAGCGCCGAGCAGATCGCCGCCGCCTGCGCGCGGCTGGGCGATGACATCAAACAGGCGATGGCGGTGGCCGTCGCCAACGTGGACACCTTCCACAACGCGCAGCGACTGCCGCCGGTGGACGTCGAAACGCAGCCGGGCGTGCGCTGCCAGCAGGTGACCCGCCCAATCGACTCGGTGGGCCTGTATATTCCCGGCGGGTCGGCGCCGCTGTTCTCCACCGTGCTGATGCTGGCGACGCCGGCGCGCATCGCCGGTTGCCGCCGGGTGGTGCTGTGCTCGCCGCCGCCGATCGCCGATGAGATCCTGTATGCGGCGCAGCTGTGCGGCGTGCAGGAAGTGTTTCAGGTCGGGGGCGCACAGGCGATCGCCGCCCTGGCGTTCGGCACCGAAAGCGTGCCGCGCGTGGCGAAGATCTTCGGGCCGGGCAACGCCTTCGTGACCGAAGCCAAGCGGCAGGTCAGCCAGCGCCTCGACGGCGCGGCCATTGACATGCCGGCCGGGCCTTCGGAGGTGCTGGTGATCGCCGATGCCGGCGCCACCCCGGCGTTCGTCGCTTCCGATCTGCTGTCGCAGGCCGAACACGGCCCGGATTCGCAGGTGATCCTGCTGACGCCGGACGCGGCAATGGCGCAGGCAGTGGCCGAAGCGGTGGAAAGCCAGCTGGCCGAGCTGCCGCGCGCCGAGACCGCCCGCCAGGCGCTGGCGAGCAGCCGCCTGATCGTGGCGCGCGATCTGCCAGAGTGCGTGGCCATCAGCAACCGCTACGGCCCGGAGCACCTGATCATTCAGACCCGCAATGCGCGCGAGCTGGTGGACGGCATCACCAGCGCCGGCTCAGTGTTCCTCGGCGACTGGTCGCCGGAGTCCGCCGGCGATTACGCCTCCGGCACCAACCACGTGCTGCCGACCTACGGCTACACCGCCACCTGCTCCAGCCTGGGGCTGGCCGATTTTCAAAAACGCATGACGGTGCAGGAGCTGACGCCGCAGGGCTTCAGCAACCTGGCCGCCACCATCGAGACCCTGGCCGCCGCCGAGCAGCTGATCGCCCACAAGAACGCCGTGACCCTGCGCGTCGCCGCCCTGAAGGAGCAAGCATGAGCATCGAAAAACTGGCGCGCGCCAACGTTCGCGAGCTGACCCCTTATCAATCGGCGCGCCGCCTCGGCGGTAAGGGCGACGTGTGGCTCAACGCCAACGAATACCCGATCGCGCCCGAGTTCCAGCTGACCGCGCAAACCTTCAACCGCTATCCGGAGTGCCAGCCGGCGCAGGTAATCGAACGCTACGCCGCCTACGCCGGGGTGAAGAAAGAGCAGGTGCTGGTCAGCCGCGGCGCCGATGAAGGCATCGAACTGCTGATCCGCGCCTTCTGCGAGCCGGGCAAAGACGCCATTCTGTTCTGCCCGCCGACCTACGGCATGTACGCCGTCAGCGCCGAAACTTTCGGCGTGGAGCGCCGCACCGTGGCCGCCAAAGAGGACTGGCAGCTGGATCTGCCGGCCATCGCAGACAGCATGGACAACGTGAAGCTGATCTACGTCTGCAGCCCGAACAACCCGACCGGCAACCTGATCGACCCGGACTCGCTGCGCAACCTGCTGGAGCTGGCCAAAGGCAAGGCGATCGTCGCGGTGGACGAAGCCTATATCGAGTTTTGCCCGCAGGCCTCGGTGGCCGGGTGGCTGAGCGACTATCCGCACCTGGCTATCCTGCGCACGCTGTCGAAGGCCTTTGCGCTGGCCGGCCTGCGCTGCGGCTTTACGCTCGCCAACGAAGATCTGATCGCCCTGCTACTGAAGGTGATCGCGCCTTACCCGCTCTCGACGCCGGTGGCGGATATCGCCGCGCAGGCGCTGAGCGAAGAAGGTATCCGCACCATGCGTCAGCGCGTCACCGACATCGCCGCCACCCGCAGCTGGCTGCAGCAACAGCTGGAAAAATGCGCCTGCGTCGAGCAGGTTTTCGCCAGCGACAGCAATTACCTGCTGGCCCGCTTCACCGCCTCAAGTAATGTGTTTAAAAGCTTGTGGGATCAGGGCATTATCTTACGAGACCAAAACAAACAGCCCGGGTTGTCCGGCTGCCTGCGCATCACCATAGGCACCCGCGACGAATGTCAACGCGTGGTGGACGCCTTGTCCGCCCTGCCCGGCGCCAACCAGACTCGCCAGGAGCCAATGTGAGCCAAAAAATCCTCTTTATCGATCGTGACGGCACGCTGATCGCCGAGCCACCGGAAGATTTCCAGGTTGACCGCCTGGACAAGCTGGCGCTCGAGCCGGACGTGATCCCTTCCCTGCTGGCGCTGCAACAGGCGGGGTATCAGCTGGTGATGATCACCAATCAGGATGGGCTCGGCACCGCCAGTTTCCCGCAGGAAACCTTCGATCCGCCGCACAACCTGATGATGCAGATCCTCAGCTCGCAGGGCATTCAGTTCGCCGATGTGCTGATCTGCCCGCACCTGCCGGCGGACAACTGCGACTGCCGCAAACCGAAAACCGCGCTGGTGAAGGGCTACCTCGAACCCGGCGTGCTGAATGCCGCCCACAGCTACGTGATCGGCGATCGGCCGACCGACGTGCAGCTGGCGGAAAACATGGGCATCCAGGGGCTGCGCTACCAGCGCGGCGTGCTGGGCTGGAAAGAGATCGTGCGCCAGCTGACCCTGCGCGACCGCCACGCGCGGGTTAACCGCGTGACCAAAGAGACGCAGATCGACGTCAACGTCTGGCTGGATCGCGAAGGCGGCAGCAAGATCAAAACCGGCGTCGGCTTCTTCGATCACATGCTGGATCAGATCGCCACCCACGGTGGCTTCCGCATGGAGATCGACGTCAAAGGCGATCTGTATATCGACGATCACCACACGGTGGAAGACACCGGTCTGGCGCTGGGTGAAGCGCTGAACAAGGCATTGGGCGACAAGCGCGGCATCGCCCGCTTCGGCTTCGTGCTGCCGATGGACGAGTGCCTGGCGCGCTGCGCGCTGGATATTTCCGGCCGCCCGCACCTGGAGTACAAGGCCGAGTTCAACTATCAGCGCGTCGGCGATCTCAGCACCGAAATGGTCGAGCACTTCTTCCGTTCGCTCTCTTACACCATGGGCTGCACGCTGCACTTGAAGACCAAGGGCAAAAACGACCACCACCGGGTCGAGAGCCTGTTCAAAGTGTTTGGCCGCACGCTGCGCCAGGCGATCCGCGTCGAGGGCAATACCCTGCCGAGCTCGAAAGGAGTGCTGTGATGAACGTGGTGATTTTGGATACCGGCTGCGCCAACCTGGCCTCCGTCACCTACGCGGTGCGGCGCCTGGGCTATCAGCCGGAGGTGAGCCGCGATCCGGAGATCGTGCTGCGCGCCGACAAGCTGTTCCTGCCGGGCGTCGGCACCGCGCAGGCGGCGATGGATCAACTGCGCGAGCGCGATCTGATCGAGCTGATCAAGGCCTGCACGCAGCCGGTGCTGGGCATCTGCCTCGGCATGCAGCTGCTGGCGGCCAGCAGCGAAGAGAACGGCGGCGTGACCACGCTCGGCCTCATCGATACGCCGGTCAAGCAGATGACCGACTTTGGCCTGCCGCTGCCGCACATGGGCTGGAATCAGGTGTCCGCGCAGGCGGGCCACCATCTGTTCCGCGGCATCGATGACGGCGCCTACTTCTATTTCGTTCACAGCTATGCGATGCCGATATGCCCCAGCACCATCGCCCAGGCGAACTACGGCGAGCCCTTCACCGCCGCCGTGCAAAAAGACAACTTCTTCGGCGTGCAGTTTCATCCAGAACGTTCTGGAGCGGCCGGCGCACAACTGTTGAAAAACTTTCTGGAGATGTAGGCAGCATGATTATTCCGGCTTTGGATTTGATCGACGGTAACGTGGTGCGTTTGCATCAGGGCGATTACGGCCAACAGCGCGACTACGGCAACGATCCGCTGTTACGCCTGCAGGACTATCAACAACAGGGCGCGCAGGTGCTGCACCTGGTCGATCTGACCGGCGCCAAGGATCCGGCGGCACGCCAGATCCCACTGCTGCGCAAACTGCTGGCAGGGGTTAATGTGCCGGTGCAGGTCGGCGGCGGCATCCGCAACGAGCAAGACGTCAGCGCCCTGCTGGAGGCCGGCGCCACGCGCGTGGTGATCGGCTCCACCGCGGTGAAACAGCCGCAATTGGTGCAGAGCTGGTTCGAGCGCTACGGCGCCGACGCGCTGGTGCTGGCGCTGGACGTGCGCATCGACGCGCAGGGCGTGAAACGCGTGGCCATCAGCGGCTGGCAGGAGGATTCCGACGCCACGCTGGAACAGGTGGTGGAGCAGTTCCTGCCCTACGGGCTGAAGCACGTGCTGTGCACCGACATTTCGCGCGACGGCACGCTGGCCGGTTCCAACGTGGCGCTGTATCAGGCGATCAGCCGCCGCTATCCGCAGGTGGCCTTCCAGGCCTCGGGCGGCATCGGCAATCTGGACGACATCGCCCAGTTGCGCGGCAGCGGCGTTGCCGGCGTGATCGTGGGGCGCGCCCTGCTGGAAGGTAAATTTAGCGTTGAGGAGGCGATCGCATGCTGGCAAAACGGATAATCCCGTGCCTGGATGTTAAAGACGGGCAAGTGGTGAAAGGCGTGCAGTTCCGCAACCACGAAATCATCGGCGACATCGTGCCGCTGGCGCAGCGCTATGCGCAAGAAGGTGCGGACGAGCTGGTGTTTTACGATATCACCGCCTCGAGCGACGGCCGGGTGGTGGACAAAAGCTGGGTATCGCGCGTGGCGGAGGTGATTGATATTCCGTTCTGCGTCGCCGGCGGCATTAAAAGCGCCGAGGACGCCAGCCAGATCCTGTCTTTCGGCGCCGACAAGATTTCGATCAACTCGCCGGCGCTGGCCGATCCCGAGCTGATTAGCCGCCTGGCGGAACGCTTCGGCGTGCAGTGCATCGTCGTGGGCATCGACACCTGGTTCGACAGTGAAACGGGCAAGTATCACGTCAACCAATATACCGGCGACGAGAGCCGCACCCGCATCACCCAGTGGGAAACCCTCGACTGGGTACAGGAAGTGCAGCGCCGCGGCGCCGGTGAGATCGTGCTGAACATGATGAACCAGGACGGCGTGCGCAATGGTTACGATCTGCAGCAGCTGCGCCGGGTGCGCGAGGCCTGCAAGGTGCCGCTGATCGCCTCGGGCGGCGCGGGCACCATGGAGCACTTCCTGGAAGCGTTCCGCGATGCGGACGTCGACGGCGCGCTGGCGGCGTCGGTGTTCCACAAACAAATCATCAATATCGGCGAGCTGAAAAGGTTCCTGGTTGAACAAGGCGTGGAGATTCGCGTGTGCTGACAGAACAACAGAACAACCAGCTGGACTGGAAAAAAACCGACGGCCTGATGCCGGCCATCGTGCAGCACGCCGTTTCCGGCGAAGTGCTGATGCTGGGTTACATGACGCCGGAAGCGCTGGCGGCCACCGAGCAGAGCGGCAACGTCACCTTCTTCTCGCGCACCAAGCAGCGCCTGTGGACTAAGGGTGAAAGCTCCGGCCACTTCCTCAAGGTGGTCAGCATCACGCCGGACTGCGATAACGACACGCTGCTGGTATTGGCCAACCCGATCGGCCCGACCTGCCACCTCGGCAACAGCAGCTGCTTCCACCCGGCCGCCAGCGACTGGACGTTCCTCTATCAGCTGGAGCAGCTGTTGGCGGAGCGCAAGCACGCCAGCCCGAACAGCTCGTACACCGCCAGCCTGTATGCCAGCGGCACCAAGCGCATTGCGCAGAAGGTCGGGGAGGAAGGCGTGGAAACCGCGCTGGCCGCCACGGTCAACGATCGCGAAGAGCTGACCAACGAGGCCTCGGATCTGATCTATCACCTGCTGGTGCTGCTGCAGGACCAGGATCTGGACCTGAGCGCGGTGATCGGCCGGCTGCGCGAACGGCATCAGAAAAAAGCGTGACGCTAACTCGCGCCCAATAAAAAAGCCGCCGGGCGTTAACCTCGGCGGCTTTTTTTATCGCTCAACGGGGCGGGCTTATTCCATCCATTCGGTATGGAACACGCCTTCCTTGTCGATGCGTTTATAGGTGTGCGCACCGAAGTAGTCGCGCTGCGCCTGGATCAGGTTCGCCGGCAGCACCGCGGAGCGGTAGCTGTCGTAGTAGGCGATCGCAGCGGAGAAGGTCGGCGTAGGAATACCGTTCTGCACGGCATAGGCCACCACGTCACGCAGCGCCTGCTGGTACTCGTCGGCGATTTGCTTGAAGTATGGTGCCAGCAGCAGGTTGGCGATATCGGCATCCGCCGCGTAAGCGTCGGTGATCTTCTGCAGGAACTGGGCGCGGATGATGCAGCCGGCGCGGAAGATCTTGGCGATTTCGCCGTAGTGCAGATCCCAGTTGTTTTCTTTAGACGCGGCTTTCAGCTGAGAGAAGCCCTGCGCGTAGGATACGATCTTGCCCAGATACAGCGCGCGACGCACTTTCTCGATGAATTCGGCTTTGTCGCCGGTGAACGGTGCCACTTTCGGGCCGGTCAGCACTTTAGACGCGGCAACGCGCTGGTCTTTCAGCGAGGACAGGTAGCGCGCAAACACCGACTCGGTGATCAGCGACAGCGGTTCGCCCAGATCCAGAGAGCTCTGGCTGGTCCACTTGCCGGTGCCTTTGTTGGCGGCTTCGTCCAGGATCACATCAACCAGGTATTTACCCTCTTCGTCTTTCTTGGTGAAGATGTCTTTGGTGATGTCGATCAGGTAGCTGTTCAGTTCGCCCTTGTTCCACTCGGCGAAGGTTTCGGCCAGTTGCTCGTTGCTCAGGTTCAGCGCCTGCTTCAGCAGGGAATAGGCTTCGGCAATCAGCTGCATGTCGCCATATTCGATGCCGTTGTGCACCATCTTCACATAGTGGCCGGCGCCGTCTGCACCGATGTAGGTCACGCAAGGCTCGCCTTCGGCAACCGCAGCGATTTTCTCCAGGATCGGCGCCACCAGCTCGTAAGCTTCTTTCTGGCCGCCAGGCATGATGGAAGGCCCTTTCAGCGCGCCCTCTTCACCGCCGGAAACGCCGGTACCGATGAAGTTGAAGCCCTGGTCGGACAGTTCGCGGTTACGACGGATGGTGTCCTGATAGTAGGTGTTGCCGCCGTCGATCAGGATATCGCCCTTGTCCAGGTGCGGAGTCAGCGAGGCAATGGTTTTATCCGTTGCTTCGCCCGCTTTCACCATCAGCAGGATGCGGCGCGGTTTTTCCAGCGATTCGACAAACTCTTCAACGGTGTAATACGGCGCCAGATTCTTGCCCGGGTTCTCAGCGATCACTTCGTCAGTTTTGTCGCCAGAACGGTTGAAAATGGAAACGGTGTAACCACGGCTCTCGATGTTCAGCGCGAGGTTGCGGCCCATTACCGCCATGCCGACAACGCCGATTTGTTGCTTGGACATTTAGGAACTCCTGTCTGAGATAATTACTACATTGTAATCAAATGGTTATACAACATAGTAGGGTTGCATTGCTTTATTGTACATGATTATTCCTAAGCATGTACCTATCGCAGCCATAACAATCTTTACAAAATCACGCACAGTTGGCGGTTCTATATACGCCCTGAGCGCATTGCTACATTACCGGTAACATTGCGGAAAAGAAAAGGTTCGGATGTGCGGTTTGCCGCACTCGTGTCAACGGCCAAAAATCAACCAGAACATGTGGTTCAAGATGAGGATATCGCATTGGCAAACCTGCTCCACACCTTCGAAAGAAGTCATCCCATTACGCACCACGCTTGCATTTTGGTCTGTAATCCTACAATTCCTAGCAATTGCACATATCTCATTTGAATATGTCATCACTGGTTACTAGGAACAGACTGAAACCCTGAAAATCCAGAGGCATTACAAGTGATTTAGTGGTAGGATATTAAAGGTTTTCTAGCCTATTTATGCTGAAAATAGTTTCAGCATATGAATGAAAACTAACACGCGCCCCCCTCTATTGGTTCTCGCTTACCAAGGGCGGTAGCGTGCTTTTTTAGACTAAACACGCTTGCGCAGAGCAACGCCCTGCCTAAAAATCAGGCAATCTGTACGCGAAAAACTCAGTGTTCACTTCCGCTTCATCAAGAAATGTGATGTTTTTTGCTGAAGTGAAGGCATCGAAAAATAAAAGAAAATCTCATGTATCATTGATGTGTTCCGCGACATTACCGTAGGACCGAAACGCGTTTGACAATAGCCAGTGGTAATGCGATGCGGGTGCGCACGGACAAAACAGATTATGTTCACGATATGAAAATCTCCGAGAGAAAATTTTGGCGTATTTTCCATGGAATGCTCGCGGAACAGTGTGTTTAGCCCTATAGCTATTTTCTCATCCTCCGCCATATCAATAACGCATCCGTTACACATGATTATGTTACGAAGAAAGTTAAACCATAAAGTCAAAAAAGTTAATCAATAGCCTAGGTGTTAAATGAATATTTTCTCTATTCTTGTTAAGACTTTTTATCGGTGTCTTCATACACTTACCACCAATAAGAATCTTGTTATTTCACTTTCAAAACGGGATATCGGCAGTAAATACAAAGGGTCATTCATCGGGCTTCTTTGGTCGTTTATTAATCCAGTATTGATGATGGTGATTTATACCTTCGTTTTCAGCGTCGTATTTAAAATTCGCTGGAGCGCAGGGGTAGACTCCAAAGGAGAATTTGCGTTAGCACTATTTATTGGTTTGATTTTTTTCGGGCTTTTTTCTGAATGTATTAACCGAGCTCCCTCATTAATTGTTAATAACGTTAACTATGTTAAGAAAGTTGTTTTCCCAGTTGAAACGCTGCCGCTCGTGTCTTTGCTGACCGCGCTGTTTCAAATGGTGATAAATTTGATCGTCTGGTCGTTATTTTATGTGGCAATTGTAGGACTTCCTACCTGGCACATCCTGTGGTTACCAGTGATCATTGCGCCATTCCTCATGATGGTCCTGGGCGTATCCTGGTTTCTTTCATCTCTAGGTGTTTACTTAAAGGACATCGCCCAAGTCGTTGGCGTGCTCACCATGATTTTGATGTACCTCTCGCCGATATTCTATCCGATATCCATGCTGCCTGACGCCTATCATATCTTCATGCAACTCAGCCCGTTGACTTACGTGATTGAGCAGGCAAGAGATTGCATGATGCTGGGTAAAAATATCGCCTGGGGCAGTTGGGGCGTTTATACCCTCACCTCTTTCGTCATCATGCTGCTAGGTTATGGTTGGTTTATGTTCACGCGTAAAGGGTTTGCCGATGTCATCTGAATTCGCAATTTCAGTCAAAAATATTTCGAAACGATTTGAAATGTACGCAAACCCGAAGCATCGCTTATATCAGATGCTCTCGTTTGGTCACCGTACGTTTTTCAAAGAGTTCTGGGCATTAAACGGCGTTACCTTTGACGTTAAGCGCGGTGAAACACTCGGTATTTTGGGGCGTAACGGCGAAGGGAAAAGCACCTTGTTGCAGATTATCGCCGGTACGCTGACAGCAACCTCAGGGAGCGTCGAAGTCAATGGCAAACTGGCTGCGCTGCTGGAACTCGGCGCCGGTTTCAACCCTGAGTTTACCGGCCGTGAAAACGTTTATCTGAGCGGCATAATTCTTGGCATGACGCGCAGTGAAATGGATCAGAAGTTCCCTGAGATCGAAGCCTTTGCCGACATCGGCGAACATATCGACCAACCGGTCAAAACCTACTCCAGCGGAATGTATGTACGTTTGGCTTTTGCCGTTCAGGCTTGCATAAAACCTGAAGTGCTCATCGTTGACGAAGCACTGTCGGTCGGTGATGAGAAATTCCAACGCAAATGCTTCGACTATATCGAATCCCTGCGCGCGCAGGGATGTTCGATCATCCTAGTGACACATTCAACATCGACCGTAGAGAAGTTTTGCCAGCGCGCTATTTTATTGCGTAAAGGTCGGGTTGAAGCCATCGGTAGCGCTAAGGAAATCATCGATCAATACCATGCCCTGCTTTATTCGGACGAAAAGACCTACCTTCGTTATCTGAATAACATCGCTAAAAACACCAATAAATCAGCCGACGCGCCGGTAAAAGAAAGCCAGGACGCTGTCGCTGCCCATGAGGGCTCAATCGCGGAACAAGCCGAAAGCGACCTGACAAGCGGAGCACTGATTGAAAGTTGGATTATCAAAGATATCCACAATCAGCCATGCGATCTTTTCCGCGTAGGCGAAAAGGCTGTTATCAGCTTTGATATTAGCGTGTTTGGACCAATAGCAGAACTGCAAGCCGGTTTAGTCATCAAGACCGTTGAAGGCATCACGGTATTTGGCACCAGCACTTTATACCATAAAAAGAATATACATGATGCTAAGGGCGGCGATATTCTTAGGGCAACGTTTGAACTTGACCTGGCTCTGTGCGAAGGCAGCTATTTTGTTTCATTAGCTATCGCCAACGCCATCAGCCACGCTGATATGTCCTACCTTGATAAGAAAACTGACGTGATCGTTCTTAAGGTCATAGAGCCCCGTACAACTATGTCAGGTATTGCTGCCTTGCCTGTTTCGTTATCACTCGAAAAGTGGTCAGGAGAACATGAATAAATCAATACTTATCATAACTCAGTATTACTCTATCGGCGGGTTAGAGACCTATATAGACACCCAGGTAAAGGATCTGGTTGCCCACGGTTATCAGGTACATCTTATGTCTGCCGCTGTAGCAGACTCGACATTATTGCCCGAAGAACTGAGCTCATACCATGAAAATTCCGATTTGAATATAGGCTCAATCAGCCAGCTCATTCAGGCGATCGACACGATACGTCAAGTAATCAAAGAAAAGGATATTGATCTCGTTCATGTTCACCCCTTTGATTGCATTTTCCCCGCAGTGATTGCTGCAGATTGTGAGAAAATTCCCTCGCTATTGACGCTGCATGGACCACTGTCGCTGCAACATTTCACCAAGAACATTTATAATCAAACGCTGGCCATCTACTTTCTAAAGACACTGCAAACAATATTCTGCGTGTCTCAAGAAATAGCAGACCAACTGGCGGAAATTATCGACCATCCGTCGGTCATGATCGTCCCTAATCTGATCGATAATAATCAAATTCACAACACAGAGATAGAGTGCCCTGAGAATAAAAGCTGGCTGATTGCCAGCAGATTAGATAGTGACAAATCCGATGGTATTATAAGCTTCATCGATTTCGCAAGCCGCTGCGAATCCATAAGCGGCTTAGATATTTATGGGGACGGTGATAATGCACACCTAATTAGAACTTATGTAAGTGATAACGGTTACAATGAGTGGGTTCATTTTAAAGGTATCGTGAGCGATATTCCCGCAGTGATGAAAAATTATGCTGGGTTCGCAGGAATGGGACGTGGCGTACTTGAGGCGGGTTTTAGTCAGCTTCCTATCTGCCTGGTAGGATATGACGGCATCAAAGGAATACTTGATGACGAACTCTTTAAGCAAGCCGCCTATTGTAATTTTTCAGGCAGGAACTTGAGCAATGTCGATGAAGAACAACTCATAGCTGCATTTTCCAGCGCTCGTCCTCTTTCTCCATCACTGCTCAACCAATATCAAAGTGAAGGTCGATGGAGCCAAATTTTCGAAGGTTTCACGGCTCCTGATAAAGAAAGATATGACAACAGCGATTCTTTAAGCCTTTACCAAAATTTAGCAGACCCCCCTGAGTTGCAGCACGACGAAAATTATTTATACGCTAACGAATTTATTACCGCTATTTTCAAAACGGTAGCAAATCGTTTATTAGAAAGCCGCACTATAATAACCATGCACGATGAATGTTTAACCGAGAACGTCGGAATGAAAAATAAACTCGATAAGGAAATGGGGGATTTTCAAAGTAGTACGATCATCCCTCCGAGTGCCGAGCAGTCTGTGATGGCAAAATTAAGTGAACTAGAGCAGCAAAATCAATCGTTGCAACAAGACGTTAAATCTCTGGTTCAACTATTGACCTCTATGGCGGAACAGCAAAACCAGCATATGCAAACTCAAGCACAAGCCTTGGGGGCAACCTCACTGCAAAAGCTCAGATATTGGTTCCAGCTCACCAGCCAGTCTGTCACCAGACCAGACAAACGTTATGAATTAGCTAAAACCCTTTACTGGAAGCTTCCCGAGCCTCTAAGAGTGAAGCTACACTCACAACGTCATCGCTACGTGCAAAAATATTTCCAGTATCGCTGCAATGCCGCTGCAACTGAAATTACAGCGTCGGAAAACTTGCCGACATGGCTCTTAGAGGTGAACAACGCGGAAAAAATCATCTTTATTCCTTGTAGCTTTGAATTTGACGAACTGGTCAACCAACGTCCGATTAATGCGGCAAAATATTTTGCTGAAAAAGGGTATAAGGTTATTTTCATCGCCTGGCAATGGACACCGCAGGAGTCCCTGTCGAAAGGTTGCTCTCAGGTGTGGCAAAACGTTTACCAAGTGCCTTTGTATGAATTCGTCAACTTTACCAAACAATGCAAATTGAATGGTAAAACGGCGCTATTCATCATTACTCTGCCAGCACAGGTATTTATACCAGCTATCTACGATTTCAGAGCGCAAGGCTGTCACATTGCTTACGATATCATGGATGAGTGGGAGTGCTTCAATCAAGTGGGCCAAGCACCTTGGTATCTGCGAGAAGCGGAAGAAACTATCATATTACAAAGTGATTATGTATGTGGCGTTGCTCCATCACTGCGCGATAAATTCTCCTCGCTCCGAAGTGATATTGAGGTTATTGGCAACGGTTACTCAGAGAACGTATTGGGCGATACACGAAATATCGCGCAGAGCACCTCAAATAAAGTGGGTTACTTCGGCCACCTTACGGACTCCTGGTTTGACTGGGATATCATTTTTAAACTAGCCGAACATAACCCTCAGTATCATTTTGAAATTATTGGTTATGGCGAGCCCGAATGGGTTGTCGAAAAAGTGAAGCATTTTACCAACATCATGCTAGTTGGTAAAGTGATGCCGAAAGATCTCCATCAATATGTTAAAGAATGGTCGATCGGGTTAATCCCCTTCAAAAGTGGTGAGCTTGCCCAAGCGGTAGATCCTATTAAAATATATGAGTACCTTTATTTTGGTTTGCCAACGTTGGTAACAGGTATCGAACATATTAAACGCTATCCGATGACTTATTTTTCCGACGGAAGTGATATCCTTGAGTTGTTTAATAAAACATTAAATTGCGAGCGAAACTCATCCGAACTTGAAACATTCCTGAAAGAAACAACCTGGGCAGCCAGGTTCAAAAAAATGGAGTCAGACATTTTGACTCAAAATGGAATCGGAGAACTTTATGCTTCGTAAAATAGCATTTATCTACCCTTGGGCAACCCACGGGGGTGTTGAAAAGGTCATGCTTACTCGTGCAAAACTGCTAAATGACACGGGGATTTATCAGATTGACGTTCTCTTTACTCACGACTCTGGTGCAGCTAAAGCGATTAATTCCGCTCTGTCTGATTGTAAAAACGTCAATGTAAAAATAGTCAGCCTGAATTATCTGCAGGAGCAGAATTACCACTATATATTCTGTATCGATTTTCCTGCCGCACTTGAATTTTGCCATACTAAAAAACTCAAATACTTTGCAGAATGCCACACGCCTTATAAGGATAACAGAGCCTATCTGAGCAATATCCCGGAAAGTTGTTCGGCAATACTTTGTCCTTCAAACCTGTTCATGGAACAACTTGAGCCTGAGTTGAAGAAAGTGCCCTGTCAACTATCACTGCTGCGCAATTTTGTTCCTTGGGATCATGTATCTCATGAGGCAGATAGTATTCCAACGTTACCGCGTTGGTCGAGAAGGCCTATCCTATTTTTGGGACGTATGGATAAGTTAAAAAACCCACTTGAACTATTAGATGCATTTGTTTCACTGAAAGCGCGCCATCCTGAAAAATATATGCTTCTTCTGTGCGGCCCACAATCCTCTGAGATCGACATCAATACCGAGTTAGCAAGCCGAGGCCTGATTGGCGATGCCGTTGTCTTGCCGCCAGTGCCATTTTTAAAAGTTGATAAGCTTCTCATCGCAGTCTCCAAAGCAAATGGCATATTTATTTCGCCATCAACAGGGGAGTCCTTTGGGCTATCAGCTTCAGAAGCCATTTGTTCCGATATACCTGTCGTTTTATCCGATATCGAAGCACACCGGTATTTAGTGGCTCCCCGTGAGAAAGAGTTCACCTATCCTCTGCATGGTGCACGTCAATTGTCAGAAAAAATAGAGTTTATTTCTGAAAACTATGCAAATTCCAAAGTATCACTGTCCGAACTTAAAGATAAGTTTTCAGCTCATGCCTTTATGAGCGATTGGGATGAATTGCTACGTAGACACTAATTTCGACCATCCTATGCTGACTTTGCTTTCAGAATGGGGATGTTAATTTTTTGAGGAAGTTATGCTAAAGAAAATTATGTGCGTTGTGGGCACTCGGCCGGAAGCGATAAAAATGGCGCCGGTGATCAAGGCTCTTCAGATCTCCGGCGAATTCGACGTTAGCGTATTGGCGACGGCCCAACACCGAGACCTGTTGGATCAGGCTTTCCAACTTTTCGAAATTGAAGCCGATTATGATCTTAATGTCATGACGCCTGGGCAAACATTGCCAGAGTTGACCGCGCGCCTGATGACCAGCATCGACCGAACTCTCGAAGAGGCAGCACCGGATTTGGTTATCGCACAAGGCGATACGACGACCGTCTTCGTGACATCCCTGGCCTGTTTCTACAAGAAAGTGCCTTTCGCTCATCTCGAGGCGGGGCTGCGCACACACGACCTCTATTCACCTTTTCCTGAAGAAGCAAACCGTATTCTTGCCGGACATTTAGCACGCTTGCATTTTGCTCCGACCGAAGTATCTAAAAGCAACCTCTTGCACGAAGGCATTCCTGCAGAGCATATTCACGTTACAGGAAACACCGTGATTGATGCCTTGCTGACGACCGCACAAAAGACGTTTGATATCGGCATCGATATCCCCCAAGACGCCCGGATGCTTCTTATCACTTCTCATCGCAGAGAGAACTTCGGCCAACCTATTGTCAATATCTGCAACGCGGCTCTTGAACTTATTGAAAAATATAGTGATATCTATATTCTTTTCCCCGTTCACCCCAACCCAAACGTGCGCGAAGTCACGGACCGTCTGTTAAAAGACCACGAAAGAATTAAGCTGGTCAGCCCATTTGACTATGGCCCTTTCGTTGCCGCCATGAAGAATGCCTACCTGATTCTTTCCGACTCTGGCGGCGTGCAAGAAGAAGCTCCGGCCTTGGGCAAACCCGTCTTGGTCTTACGTCGCGATACTGAGCGCCCAGAAGCCGTCTCGGAAGGAGTGGTGAAATTAATCGGAACGGAACAAGCGGACATCGTAAGAGAAGCGTCTTTGCTGCTTGATAGCCCTCAGGCCTATCAAGAAATGGCAAAAGGAAGCTCTCCTTACGGTGATGGTGAGTCCAGCCAGCGTATCGTCCGTATCGTCCGCAATTTCTTTACTAAACAATGCCAATGAAAATCGTCTATCTTTCAGCGGTTCCCTGGTTGAGCATAAGTCAGCGCCCTCATTTTTTCGCCAAATACGCGCTGACCCATGCCACCCAGGAACTTTTGTGGATTGAGCCTTATCCTAGTCGTTTTCCTACCCTCGCCGATCTGACCCCCGGCCGTCATGCCCCTGAACCTGCAGGATTGGATTTGATAGAGGGCCTGCAACTGGCTCGGTTGGGTTTTGTAGCCCCCGTGGAGCCGCTACCTGCGTTGTTTAAGCTGTTCAACCAAGGGAAAATAAAGAAAATCATTGACGATATAAAGAATTTTATATCTGAAGATACCACCCTGGTTATCGGCAAACCCTGTCTGCTGGCCAACATGCTTATCAAGCAATTTAAATGGCGGCAAGTGTGGTATGACGCCATGGATGATTTCCCTTCGTTTTATTCTGGCCTATCAAAGAAAAATACGGCTAATCTTGAAAAAGAAATCGCCCGACAAGTTGACCGCATATTCTGTTCAAGCCATGCCTTAATTGAGAAATTTTCGTCTATCGCCCCCAGCAAAACTGAGTTGGTGTTGAATGCGTGTTCAGATGACTTGCAGAAAATTCATATCCCGAAAGCATCGCATGAAAAAATCACATTTGGCTATATCGGCACAATCGCAAGCTGGTTTGACTGGAAGTGGGTGTTCGAGTTAGCCACTAAAAATCCGGAAGCAATCATAAACCTGGTAGGGCCAAGAAAAACAGGAATTCCGGAAAGCTTACCTCAAAATATCATCCTGGAGCCGCCCATTCCACACCCCCAGGTAATGAATAAGATATCCACATTTGATTATGTGATTATTCCGTTTTTGCAGAACGACATTACTAAATATGTCGACCCTGTTAAATTCTACGAATACAGGTTGGCAGGGAAAGCCATACTATCGACTCCATTTGGCGAGATGCTATGGCATCACAAAGAAGAAGCCTACAATTCTGACGCAACGCTAAGCATTACTATACCTGACAACACGCTAGTTTTTCCTGCACCTAAAAAACCAAACGACATCCCAAGATGGAGTGGACGATTCTCTCATGTCTTTACCGGCTATTGAAGATGAAAAATTTCTTACAATCTCATTAGTAATTTTCAAACCGAATCTTGTAGATTTAAGAAAAACCCTTGCCGCACTTGTTGAGACAAACGTTTTTAAAGCACACGACTGTTATTTATTGGTTGTTGATAACTCGCCAACTACTGAGCCTGCAGTCACTTCGCTAATTAAAGAGTTCCTTGACGTCATTCCCGGAAATTACATATCGCGACCAGACAACCCTGGCTTTGGAGTGTCACATAATTTAAGCTTAGCTATTAAGTCAAAATACACCCTTATATTAAATCCTGATTTAGAGATGGATAAGAATGCATTAGAGAATGCATTTTCCTTTATGGATAAGCATCCTGAATGTGGTTTAATTACGCCTTATGCAACTTGGGGGAACGGCGAAACACAGTATTTATGTAAACGATATCCTTCTGTGTTTGTATATCTATTACGTTTCTTTGCGTCGGTTAAAGGAAAGCGCTTTTTCAAAAATTATCTCCGTAGCTATGAAATGGCTGATACGCTGACACCGCACGATGTTTATTTCGACCCACCGATTGTGAGCGGTTGCTTTATGTTTTTCCGCTACTCCGTACTGAAAGAAGTATCCGGATTCAATCCCAAATTTTTTCTCTACTTCGAGGATTTCGATCTCAGCATCCGTGCGGGAAAAATTACCAGAATCGCCTATGTCCCTGATGTCAAAGTAGTACATTACGGTGGCCATGCCGCACGCAAAGGCTGGGTACATATTAAGCTATTTTCACGTTCAATGATTACTTTCTTTAATATTCACGGCTGGAAAATTTGGTAACTCCATAGCGAATAAGCTATGCGCCAATTACTGCCGGGTGAGCATGAAAAGAACAAAATACATCATGCTCACCCTCGCAGTGCCGACATTACTCTTGTAAGTAACCTATTTTTCTCAATTGAGAAATCACGTATTCCAGGGCTGACTGCCAGTTAGAAGAAGGAATACCTATCCCATTGATTTTATTGCAACTCAAGGTTGAATATTTAGGACGTTTGGCCAAAGTCACATATTGTTCTGATGTTATTTTACTGACCTTTGGCATGCGAGAAATCGCCCCCACCTCCGCGGCAACTTTAAATATGTGCTCCGCAAACTCACTCCAGCAGACCTCTTCATCCCCGCAGAAGTGATAGATCCCTCCCTGAGCCTCACAAAGCAACATTTTTATCATCGCGTCTGCGATGTCCCCTGCATATGTCGGGCAACCGCGTTGATCGGCTACGATATCAAGAGATTCACGTTGCTTTGCCAACCTCAGCATGGTTTTAACGAAATTTTCGCCATATTCACTGAAAACCCAGGAAGTGCGAAGAATTATCGCATCTTGCATTTCTGAGACGATCGCCAATTCGCCATCACGCTTGGTTTTCCCGTAAATGCACAGTGGGCGAGTTCCAGCCAACTCATTGTATGGAAGCCTGCCCAGGCCATCGAAAACATAATCTGTAGAAATATGAAGCAGTCGGCACTCCATTGCGTTTGCAACCATGGCCAAATTGGCTGGGCCGACAACGTTGGCTAACAACGCAGCCTCGCAATCTTGTTCCGCTTTATCAACGGCGGTATAGGCTGCAGCATTGATGATCGCCGTCGGTTTAAACTCCTGGACGACAGCCTTAACCTGCTCCAGTTTGGAAATGTCCATCGTATTGCGGTCGGCCGCTAAAATAACCCAATCGGCGGGTACCCGATCGATAAAACAGCGCCCGACCTGCCCTTTAGCCCCGGTTAAAAGAACTCTCATTAAATCAGTTCTCTGAGAAATTTGCCGTTCTTGTCCTTTTCCGACAAAACAGGGTGCCGAACAGGCCAGGCCACGCCGACATCGGGATCATTCCACATCAGGCACCTTTCATGTTCTGGCGAATAGTAATCCGTGCACTTATATTCAAAATCCGCGATCTCAGAAAGCACGACAAAACCGTGGGCCAAACCTGGCGGGATCCAAAGCTGAGTTTTGTTCTCTTCCGATAGCACAATGCCTTCCCACTTGCCAAATGTGGGTGAGTCTGGGCGAATATCTACTGCAACATCATAAACTTCGCCCCGCACCACACGAACCAACTTGCCTTGCGGCTTGATATCTTGATAGTGCAATCCGCGCAAAACCCCCCGAGAAGAGCGTGAATAATTGTCTTGGACGAAGTCCAAATCAATATCCAGCATGTCTTGAAAGCGACGCTTCTCGAACGTTTCCATAAAAAAACCGCGAGTATCACTGAATACCGTTGGTTGAATGACTTTGACTCCATCGATTTTAGTATCGATAACCTGCATTCTGCGTACCTCATAAGACGCGAGAATTTGTGCTCAAAAAATTCTCGCAAAATACAGTCAATTACAACATCTTAGCTTTATTGGCGTGATGGCGAAAAACGTAAACAAAGCCTAATCCTCCTTACCGCCACCTGTTAACAACATGAGAACAGAGGCAAACAAGGGAGCCAGGAAGCATCATTTTGAGGTAAACGATTGATAAAATCCGTGACCAACCACAGCGTCTTCCTCTCAACGCCTTGATACTCACTACCATTAGCGCAAAACTTCAGTGTACCTTACTGATGCAAAGTAAGTGAAATGGTGGAGTTTAAAGCTTCACAAGCCTGATAGGCTAACATACTCGCTGCTCTTGTCTCTCTCAACAGATCTTCAACAAGGCATTTCCAGGAGGGAACATCTCATATTCACACACCAGATACCGTGACCAGCAATACCCTGCGGTTTTATGCCATAACGACATATCGTCCCAACAAAGTATCTTCAATGGCACCAGTATAATCTGATAGCGCGGATTTTTCATAAGGAAGTGCTGATTATTATCAGATAAAGCCCATAAAAAATCGAGGGTGATAAACCCTCGCTGATCGGTGCTCTTCTTGTTTATTAGATTCCGATAGCCTTGTGGCTGTCGGAGCACCGCCCAGACTACCAACAATCGATATTTTTAATCAGCGCTGTTTAACGGTATCCTTGCGGATTTTTCTTCTGCCAGTTCCAGGTATCGCGCATCATGTCATCGATACCCCGACTGACTTTCCAGCCCAACTCCTGATAAGCCAGATCGGCGTTCGCCCAGAAAGCAGGCAAATCGCCGTCGCGGCGAGGTAATATTTGGTAAGGGATCGTTACGCCGGACGCTTTTTCAAACGCCTGAACCATCGCCAGCACCGAGTGCCCTACGCCAGCCCCCAGGTTATAAGCCTTGAATCCGTTGATCTTCGGCAAATGATCCATGGCTTTCAGGTGGCCTTCAGCCAAATCCATGACATGGATGTAATCGCGCTCTCCCGTGCCGTCCTTCGTCGGATAATCTCCGCCGAAAATGCCCAGCTTTTCCAACTTGCCGATAGCCACCTGTGAGATGTAAGGCAGCAAGTTGTTGGGGATACCGTTAGGATCTTCGCCAATTAGTCCGGACTCGTGAGCCCCCACCGGATTGAAGTAACGCAAGGCAATAATCGAAAATTGCGGTTCAGCCTTAGCGAAATCTTGCAGGATCTGCTCCACCATCAACTTGGACGTGCCATAAGGGCTGGTTGTCCCGCCGATCGGTGTCGTCTCCACATAGGGCACCGGCGAATTGGCGCCATAGACAGTGGCGGAGGAACTGAAGATGAAATCATGCACGCCGGCACGGCGCATGGCGTCCAGTAACACCAGCGTTCCGGTAACATTATTCTGGTAGTATTCCAGCGGTTTACGCGTAGATTCCCCAACGGCCTTAAGGCCGGCGAAGTGGATCACAGCGGTAATCGTGTGCGCTTCAAAGATGCGATGCAGGCATTCAGCATCCTGAACATCGCCTTGGTAAAACACGGCGGCTTTTCCCGTCAGTTTCTCTACGCGGTGTAAAGATTCCGCTGACGAGTTCGACAGGTTGTCCAACACCACCACGTCGTCGCCACGTTCCAGCAGAGATAAAACGGTGTGAGATCCAATGTAACCGGCACCACCGGTAACTAATATTGTCATTTCAACCTCTTATACCTCGGTTGTACCGAAAGATATCTCTTCGTATTTTAAGAAAGCTACCTGCCAAGTCGCCTAAACAGGCCTGGATCGCAACTCAAAGGTATCACAACAACCTCTAAGCGAGAGCGGTAAAAACCGCCCTCATCACTGACTTATCGCAAAACCTCAAACAAACATTACGACCCTGCGGCCAACAGCGCCAAAATCTCGTCGGTTTTTTCTTGCATCAGTGCAACATCGGCCCGCGACTCGACATTAAGACGTACCACAGGTTCCGTATTGGAGGAACGCAGATTGAAACGCCAGCCTGCGAACGCCATGCTGATGCCATCTGTGTAGTCTACCTCATCGGCATGCGGTAAATAGTGTTGTTTAACGCTTTCAATGGATACGTCTGGCTGAGCCAGTTTGATATTGATCTCACCGGAAGACGGGTAGGCGGCAATGCGATCCTGTACCAGTTGCCCCAGAGTTTGTCCCTTCACACTGACCAGTTCAGCGACCAGAAGCCACGGGATCATGCCGCTGTCGCAATAAGCAAAATCACGGAAATAGTGGTGAGCGCTCATCTCTCCGCCATAAATGGCATCTTCCGCACGCATGCGTTCCTTAATGAAAGCATGGCCGGTTTTCGACATCACGGGTACGCCCCCGGCATCGGTGACTACATCGACGGTGTTCCAACTCAGACGTGGATCGTGGATGATCTTCGCGCCCGGCTGTTTCTGCAAGAAGGCCTCCGCCAGCAAGCCGACGATATAATAACCCTCAATAAAATCGCCTTTTTCATCGAACAGGAAGCAGCGGTCGAAATCGCCGTCGAACGCGATGCCCATATCAGCGCTATGCTCACGCACCGCATCGGCGGTATCCGCGCGACACTCAGGCAGCAATGGGTTGGGAATACCGTTAGGGAAAGTGCCGTCCGGCTGGTGATGCACCTTGATAAACTCCAGCGGCACGCCCCGCGCCTTCAGTTGCGCTTCAATAGCATCGATCACATGCCCCGCCGCACCGTTGCCCGAGTTGATCACCAGCTTCAATGGTTTGAAATTTTTCACGTCGACGTAGGACAGAATGTGTTCTACATAAGCCCCTAATACGTCCTGGCGAACATAGCTACCGCGCATTGCAGGCGGGGCCTGAAATTGGTTTTTCTCCGCCAGTTCTTGGATCGCCCGTAACCCGGTATCGCCGCTAATCGGCCGAGAGCCATCACGCACCAACTTCATGCCGTTGTAATCGATCGGGTTGTGGCTGGCGGTGACTTCCACGCCACCATCCGTTTTTAAATAGGTTGTGGCGAAATAGATTTCTTCGGTACCGGTTAAGCCGATGTCTATCACATCAGTGCCCGCATCCTGCAAACCCTTCGCCAGCGCCAGTTTCAGGCTTTCACTGGTTAACCGAACATCGCTGCCCAACACGATATTTTGGGGCTTCAAAAACTCGCCGTAGGCGCGTCCAATACGATACGCGATGTCCTCATTCAGCTCTTCGCCCAGCTTTCCCCGAATGTCATAAGCTTTAAAACACGTCAATTTTTGCATTACCAAACCCTATTAAACTCTGCCATAGCGATCTTGCAAACGCTCAATATCATCTTCTTCCAGATAGTGCCCCGACCTGACCTCGATCATTTCCAAATCGATTTTTCCCGGGTTTTCTAACGTATGGACACTGCCCGGAGGAATGAAGGTAGACTGATTTTCCGACAAGAAGAACTCTTGATCATCAACGTTAACTCTTGCTGTCCCACTCACGACGACCCAATGTTCGGCGCGGTGGAGATGGCGTTGTACCGACAGCCCCTCCCCTGGCCGCACAATGATTTTCTTCACCTGGAAGTGCGTGCCGCTGTCGATATCGCAAATCTTGCCCCAGGGACGATAGGCGGTGGAATGCTGGCGAAAATGATGAAGATTGCGTTTTTTAAGCTCATCAACCACTTTCTTCACATCCTGCACCTTGTCCTTGTGAGCGATCAGCAAGGCATCACTGGTGTTGACCACAACCAGGTTTTCCAACCCGATGGTCGCCACCAACGCGGACTCAGAGGAAATGTAGTTATCATTGGAATCGATTGAGATAATTTCACCCACGTTGACATTACCCAAATGATCCTTCTTTGACACTCCCCACAATGAGGACCAGGAACCGACGTCACTCCAGCCCGCATCAATAGGAATCACCACCGCGTCATGTGTCTTTTCCATCACCGCATAGTCGATGGAGTCACTAGGGCAGTGCTTGAAGATGTCTTGCTCAACCCGGATAAAATTCATGTCGCGTTGACTGTTGCTCACAGACTGCTGGGTTGTGCTGAAAATTTCAGGACTGAACTGCCGCAGTTCCTGCAGGAATTTGGCCGTCTTGAACATAAACATACCGCTATTCCAGCTGTAATCACCGCTGGCGAGGTATTCGACCGCTTTCTCCAAACGCGGCTTCTCAACGAACGAATCAACTTTGAAACATGCATTGGAAAGGTGCTCGCCACGCTTAATATAGCCATAGCCCGTTTCAGGGTGCTCAGGGATAATGCCAAACGTGACCAATTGGTTGTTTTCTGCAAACGAAATAGCCGTCTGAATAGCCGCGTGAAAATTATCCACTTTGGTGATCAGATGGTCCGCTGCCAGCACCAAAAGCATACTCTCTTCGTCTTCCTCTGCAGCAAGATGAGCGGCTAACGCCACTGCTGGGGCAGTATTACGCCCTACGGGCTCTAAAATAATATTGGTCGCTAATTGTCCAATTTCACGTAATTGTTCGGCAACTAAAAAACGGTGTTCCTCGTTGCAGATGACCAGAGGAGCAGCAACTTCGATACCGGTCAGACCCGACAAACGCTGTAACGTTTGTTGCAGCAGGCTCACCCCGCTGTCATCAATAGATAAAAACTGTTTAGGAAACGATTCTCGCGACATCGGCCACAGACGACTCCCAGTACCACCGGCCATAACCACAGGAATTAGTTTGGACATTATCTACCCTTTACTCAGCCATCGTTCTTACAAGGACGCCGCCGCACGTCAGCAGCATCACTCTAAAATTCGTACGGATATTAACCAATCGTTACACTTTGCGAAAAGCATGCATCCTTCTAACCTACCGTTCCTTAACAGAAAATTATGTATAAAAATAAACCAGGTAAGTATAAATACAGAAGGAACTACCAGCCAATAACATAACGTATTAACGCAAAAAAGAGCAGCATAGTGCTGCTCTTTCAGATTAATGCTCATAGTGAATATGTTGCTAGCGACTGCGGGCAAAATACTGCGCTACCCGCATAACATCTTTTTCATCCAACGTACCGGAGTCGCTCAGCAAGGTAATCCACGACTTGATGTAGGCGTACTTGGCGGAGGCCAGATCGCGCTGGGCGCTATAGAGCTGCTGTTCGGCGTTGAGCACGTCAACGTTGACACGTTGCCCGGCCAGCACGCTTTGCCGGGTCGCCGTCACCTGTGTGGTGGCCGATTGTACCGCCAGCTCATAGGCCGCCACCTTGGCGCGGCTGCTGATGCACAGATTGTACTGCTTGCGCAGATCGTTGAGCGTGGTGCCCGTCTGCGCATCCATCTCATACATCGCCTGGCCATAGCGCGCCGCCGCCTGCCGGGTCGACGCCGAAACGCCGCCGCCGGAATAAATAGGCATGCTGACCTGCACGCCGATGCTGTCGGTGCGGTATTTCTGGTTAACCGTGTTATCGCTGCTGGAGTCGTTTTCCGAATGCGAAGCATACAGCTGAACCTGCGGCATAAAGCCCGCCCGATTCCTTTCAACGTCATACTTGGCGGCATCCACGCCATGACGCGAGGCGGCCAGCACCGGGTTATTCTCCAGCGCGATCTTTTGCCACTCTTCGAACTTGGACGGGATCAGCGGCGCCACCTTGAACTTGCCCGGCCGCAACACCTGCAACTCATCCAGCTGGTTCAGCGGCATGCCGATAATTACTTCCAATTCGCGCTGCGCGGCATCCAGCGCATCGCGCGCTTCGATGACCTGCGCTTCGGCCAGGCTGTAGCGCGCCTGGGTTTCCGATACGTCGGTAATGGTGCCTTCACCGGCGCTCATCAGGCGATCGTTCAAGGTCAGCTGTTCCTTGTAAGCCGCCTTTTGCGCCTCGGCCAACGCGATTTGATCCTTGGAATAGGCCACTTCGACATAGGCGTTAATCACCCTAACCGCAAGATCCAGCAACTTACCGCGATAGCGCTCGTCCGACATCATCGTCTGCGCTACGCCGGCTTTGTAGCGCGCGTACGCTTCATAATCGAACAGCGGCTGCGTCAGCGTGATCGAACTGGAATAACTGCGATATTGCTGCCGCCGGGTGACCTCCGAAACATTGCCGAAAAAGTCGCTCTGCGGATATTTTTGCGTCTGCCAGTTGCGCGGCGAATTCTGATAGTTCAGCGACACTTTCGGCAGCAGCCCCGCCCTGCCGATGTTTTCGTTCTCATCTCCCGCTTCTTTCTCTTTTATAGCCGCCCGGAAAGTCGGGTCCTTTTCTAATGCCAGCGAATATGCGTCTAAAATCCCTATCGAATAAACCGGCGCAGATATCGCAAACAAAAGGGTGCCGATAACCAGACCGGCAGCCTGTCGTTTTGATTGAATCAAAATTATTCCTCGGTTAATGAAGTATGAGCGCGATCCAAAATAGGTTTAAACAGATAGCTCAGCAGCGAGCGCGACCCCGTTTTCACGAACACCTCCACCGGCATCCCCGGCTTGATGTCCTCGCCACTGAGCATCTTCATGCCCTCCGGCGAGACCGTGACCTGCATCTGGTAGTAAGGCTCGCCGTTGGCTTTGTCGACCAGGCGATCGGCGGAAACCAACGTGACCGTTCCCGGAATTTTCGGGGTTTTGTTTTGGTTGAAGGCGGTAAACATCAGATCCACCGGCAACCCGTTGTACACCTTATCGATCAGGTCGACTTTGAGGCGAGAATCCACCACCAATGTCGCCTGGCTGGGTACAACGTCCATCAGGTGGTCACCCGCTCCCACGACGCCCCCCTGAGTGAAGATATTCAATCCGACCACGGTGCCGTCCACCGGTGAGGTGATGGCAGTGTTGCCCAGATCGAAATCGGCCATTTGCAGCTTATTGCGAAACTCGCTGGCGTCCATTTGGGTTTGCGCCAGTTGCGTTCTGACCTCGCGCTGATAGTCGGCGAAACGCTGGTCGATACGCTGCTGAGATTCCTGCAGCTGCTTTTGCAGCTGGCCAATCCGCCCGACGGTTTCATCGATGCTGCTGTTCACCTCGGCAAACTGACGCTGCACTTCCAGGTAGCGGTTGCGCGGCAGGTAGCCGTCCGCCGCCAGTTGCTTCATGCTGTTCATCTGCTCACGCAGGCTGGAAAGTTGAATCTGCTTGTTGGCGCGCGAATCCTGCAGGCCTTTCAATTGGAAACGAATCCCGTCCATCGACTGCTTATAACCGTCAATTTCACTTTGCAGCCCCTGGCGGCGGGAGGCGAACAGCTGCGTTTGCAACGCGATGATTTCAGCCACGCGCGGCTGAGTTTTGATCTGGGCAAAAATAGGGGAAAAAGTGACGTTGCTCAGACCGTCGCGCTCGGCGAGTAAACGCCCTTCGGTGGCCAGCGTGGTGTAGTACTGGTCGCGCAGGGAATCGACCTGCGCCTGTGCCTGCACCTGGCTCAACTGCACCAGGACTTCACCGGCTTTCACCTTGTCGCCGTCTTTCACCGCGATATTCTTGATGATGCCGCTGGCCGGGGCCTGCACCGTTTTGCGGTTGCCGGAAACGGTTACCGATCCCGGCGATGCCACCCCTTTATCCAGAGGCGCGAACGCTGCCCAGGCCAAAAATCCGAACAGACCAATTCCCACCACCAGCCAGCCCATCCGGGTAAACCGCCGTTCATCCTGCGGGATCTCTTCAATATACGAGTCTTGCGGCTCGCCAATGTGCGTCGACATACCAACTCCTTTAAACTGCGGACGGCAATAAAGCCGTCAGGCAATTCACGGCTTAATTAATTTGCGTTTTCGGGATATTGCCTTCATCCGGCTCGGAATTTACCGCCCTCACCGCTTGCTGAGGCGGTTGCGTCTGCGCTTTTTGCGCATTGGCTAACGCCTGAAGCACTTGTTGAGTCGGGCCGAATGCGTTGACGTTGCCATTTACCAGGAGCAACAGCTTGCTGGTCATCGACAGCAAATTGGTGCGATGGGTAATCAGAACCACCGTTTTATTACGTTGCTTGAGGAACATAATGGCCTGGTTCAACGCTTTCTCGCCCGCATCGTCCAGGTTGGAGTTAGGCTCATCCAATACCACCAGCGAAGGGTCGCCATACAATGCGCGCGCCAGGCCGATACGCTGTTTCTGTCCACCGGACAGCCCAGCGCCACCGCTGCCAAGCACCGAATCGTAGCCGTTAGGGAAACGCAGGATCAGTTCGTGCACGCCGGCCAGCTTGGCGGCTTCAATGACTTTCTCTGAGTCGATATCGTTAAAGCGGGCGATATTCTCGGCGATAGTCCCGGCAAACAGCTCAATGTCCTGTGGCAGATAGCCGATATACGGCCCCAACTCATCCTTGTTCCACTGATAGATGTCGGCATTATCCAACCGAACAATCCCTTCGCTGACCGGCCAAATGCCGACCAGCAAACGCGCCAGCGTCGATTTCCCCGATGCGCTCGGGCCAATGATCCCCAGCACGTCACCGGGCTGGATGGCAAAACTCACGTTATGCAATACCGCATCGCCTTGGGATCCCGGCGGCGTGGCGGTGACGCCTTCTACGGCCAGCACCCCTTCCGGGCGCGGCAAGGACATGCCGGTACCCCGTTGCGGATGCGTTTCCAGCAGCTTGACCAACCGGCCATAAGAAAGCTTCGCCGCGCTGTAGCTCTTCCAGACGTTAATAACCTGCTCAATCGGCGCCAGGGTTCGCCCCATCAGAATGGAACCGGCGATCATCATACCGGGCGTGATGTGCCCATCGATCGCCAGCCAGCCCCCCAGCCCCAGCACCAATGATTGCAGCGACATGCGCACAAACTTGGTGATCGACGTGACCCGCGATGCGCGTTCGCTGGCGATGCGCTGACTGTTCAAGAACCGCTGGTGCAGACCGAACCACCGGCGTTTCAGGTTGGGCAACATCCCCAAAGCTTCGATCACTTCGGCATTGCGCAGATTGGTGCTGGCCAGCGTCCCGGACATAATCGACAGCTTGCTGGCTTCCGCCAGCGGCTTTTTCGACACCATTTCGTTGATCACCGCCAATGCGATCAGCAACAGCGCACCGACCAGAGCGAAAAGCCCCAACCAAGGGTTAAAGAGGAATATCACCAACAGATAGATTGGAAACCACGGCGCATCAAAGAAGGCGAACAGCGCGCTGCCGGTGAGGAATTGGCGCAGATTGGTCAAATCGCTCAGCATCTGGCCGGCATCAGACGAGCCGTTTTTCAGATTCGCCTCGTAGGCCGCGGTATAGACCCGCGTGTTGAGCCGCATATCCAGCTGGCTGCCGATGCGGATCACCACCATGCTGCGCACGTATTCCAACAGCGACATCATGCCGAACATGCCCAGCATGATCAGCGTCAGCATCAACAGCGTGATTT
The DNA here is from genome assembly GCF_052169175.1 of Serratia sp. CY31944. Taxonomy (NCBI): domain Bacteria; kingdom Pseudomonadati; phylum Pseudomonadota; class Gammaproteobacteria; order Enterobacterales; family Yersiniaceae; genus Serratia; species Serratia sp. CY31944. The sequence goes on along the minus strand of NZ_JBJNLG010000019.1, from coordinate 4,218 downwards.
CATTGCGAGAAGGAAGCACCCGGTCATAAACCTGGAGCATATAGATAGAAGGAACTAGCATTAATAAATTAATAAATGCGGTAAATATGCCAACGGTCCAGAAAACCTTGCTGCGAGTCCGTATAACATCCGCAATTTCATTGCGCGGTATAAATTGATTCACTTTCTGCCCTTACATCATGTGCACTGTCAGTCAAAATCCGCATTGGACTCTTATAAGGAAAATCCTAAAAAGGGAAAAATAAAATAAATCCTAAAGAACCCCACCCCAGACATGCTCGAGACTGCAGATACTTTTTCTAACTATAGGTAGAGAAAGCAGATACCAGCAAGGCCGTAAGCAAAAAAAATCGCATCACAAACCACAGAAAAAAACAAATGAAAACAGTGGGGTAAATAACAGGCGGGGCAAAGCGGGTTTAGTACGAAAGGGAATAAATTAGAGATAATGACGTAGTTCACAAATTTCAAAGAACACGGGGTGTTTATACACCCCGTATTATTTATTGACTAACAGTTTCAATGGGAATTATAACCCACTGGAACTCATACTTACGCGTAGTGCAGCGTATCCACCAATTGCTGGTGGTTTTGCCCAGTCAGGTATACCACGGTATCGTTGAGGTCCAGCGAGTGGTTATCGTTGTTGTCGATAATCACGTAAGAGCTGGCAGTGTTACCGCCACCGCTGAATACAACGGATGCCACACCCACTTTCGACGTCAGCGAGTTGCTGCTATCCAGGCCAAGAATACCGCCCAGCAGGCCGATAACGCCATTGGTCAAACCGCCCACCAGTGTCCCCAACAATGCATCCAACGTGTCGGCAGAACGCGTACCGTAGTTCGCTACCGCGGTGCCGCTGGCGTCATCGGAGATAGTCAGGCCGCCATGGTTCACGTCGACAATCGAGTCCTTGAGGCTATTAAAGTCCTTGATGGTCACACCCGCCTGCGTGTTACTGGCCTTGATGTCGTAGGTGTTGGCACCTGCGCCGCCGGTCAGCGTGGTGTTGCCAATCACGCCCAGAGTATCGGCAGCACTGGTACCTTCTACGGTCATTTGGTAACCGTTCAGGCCCAACGCCGTCAACACCGGTGCCAACAGGTTGGTGGTGACAACGCTCAGCGGCAGAATGTTCAGCAACTGAATGATGATACCGTCACCGGTACCGCCATGGCTGGAGTCGAGATTCAGCCCCGCGGTATTGGTGGACGCATTGATATCACGCACGTTGCTGAAACCGCTGCCCACCGTCAGATCCAGCGCGTGATCACCGGTCACGTTGATGGTCTGAACCTGCGCATTGGTGCCGGCCAATGACAGAATATTGTCAAAGCTGCCGGTACCGCCCGAGGCCACGTTAACCGTGGTCAGAGCGGTGCCCAACAAGGCGCTGCTGCTGCTGTTGAGAGTGATGGCGCCGGCATTCACGTTGGCAGAACTCACCGCATCGAAGTTGATATTGAAGTGATCGGTGGCGTTCTGGACAAAGGTGAAGTTCAGCGTACTGGCAGCGGTCGCGTCCCCTTTCACTGCCAACTGCGCGGCGTTGCCGCCGGCGGCGTTGATGACGTTGACGTTAGCCAGACCGGAGACCACAAACCCCTGTGTGCCCAGATTGGTGGCCGCTGCGTTCTGCGTAACCGTGCCGCCGGTGGTGCCTTCGACCGTGGACGTGCCGTTGGTCAGGCCAAAGTCAAAGGTGTTGTTTGGCGTGGTCACGCTGGTGGTAGTCGGTGAACCGATCAGCGGCGTCGTAATCAGCGTACCGACGGACTTGCCGATATAGCCGGTCAGGTCGATCTGCTCGAAGTTCGAGAAGTTGTTGGCGTTGCTGGTCACGGTGCTGGTACGAACGCCCAAGGCGTTTTGGTTGGTCACCACGGTTTTGGTGATGAAGTTGGCGGAGATGGAGTCCGTACCCGCGCCGCCATTAGCGGAGATGCCGGCGCCGACGGTGTTGGCTGCGCCGGTTGCCGCATTCCCCGCCCATTTCAGCGAGTCGTTGCCGTTGCCAAGGTTAAAGTCGCCGGTGCCCGTGGCGATATTGGCCGTCGACGTTACGATGACATCATCATTCCCGGAACTGGCGTTCAGAATCACGTTGCCATTGTTAACAGTAATATCGACACCAGGGTTAACCCCGTTGTCAGACAGGTTGACCGTTGCTGCACTGGTGCCGTTGATGGTCAGATTCGCCAGGTGGTCGGCGAACTTCAGGTTCACGATGCTGGCGGCATTGGCGTTCAGTTGCACATCCGTCAACACTGCCGTTTCGGCATTGCTAATTTGGTGAGATGCGCCTGTGTTGACGGTGCCCGTCGCGTTGCCGCCGGCGGCCGTTGCCGTCAGAGACGCTGCGGTTTTGTACAGCAGGCTAGTACCGATGTCGAACTCGAAACCATGCTGCTGGGTTACAGTCGTGACGTCAGTGGCCGTTGAGTTGCGGAGGTCGTTTATAATAGCCTGAGTAATAAGTGCCTTATCAGATCCTAACGAGCTATACACCAAAAGCTGCGCGGCTGTAGCAGCTACACCATGTACCCCAGTGTAAACATGTTGTATAAAGTCATCACCCGTTAGTTGGGCACCTTTCTTCTGAAACTCGCTCGATTTCAATATGGTCCCAATAAATCCTTTATAAGTCATCGCTCCTTTCGATAAATACTTACTCCAATCATCTAATCCACGAGCATCAATATCACGCTGCGGAACTGCAAGATAAACTGCAGAAACTTGCTCTTGATAACTTAATGAAGGCAGTTGCCCCGGCTGATAGCTGATAGTCGCGCTATTGAAATGTTGCTGCGCGGTAGTATCGCCTGAAGCAACAGTACCACGAAGAGAATCAATCACTTGAATCAGAACTTCTGCACGAGAAGTCCCTCCAGTCAGTTCAGTGACATAGTTAGATAATTCGGTTGCAGAGGGAGACCTTTCGTAACCCCATTTAAATAAACGAATCACATAATCGGTATTGCTAAGAGAAGTCAGATTTGCAGAGAAAATTATTTCTTGCGCTACCTGGACGAAGGTTTTCGTACCGGCATTAATAGCCGCTCCATAGTTGTTTATGCCAAGTGCAGATTGAGCCGCCCCAGTAACATAATAGATAGCCTGCACGTCTGAGGCGCCTTGCCCAAGGGCAGCGGCGCTTACCGACGGGAACAGAACAGCATTTACTTGCTGATCAAGACTAGTCTGCGCAGCGGATAGAGTAGAGTCAAATCCCGAATAATCAAGAACCTGATTTACAACTTTAGCCATTGCCTCGGCAAGAGTACTACCCGTCAGGTAATCTTGCAAAGTTGAGGTGGGTGCAGCAGAGCCAAAAATTTTTGTATAAACAATTTGTAAAGCATTTAAATCTGATAAACCGTTAAAGAGGGCTACACCATCCGCAGAAGTCAATAAAGTAGTAACATATGCTGAGGCAGATAGTTCACCTCGCTGCAATTGCGCACCTATTGAGTCGAACGTAGCGTGTGACGCGCTTTTCCCTAAAACAGCGTATAAAATAGCTGCTGCTTCTTTCTGATACGCCAATGAAGCCATGATTCCCCCCTTAGAGGACTAACTTGAGAAGCCATAAAAAATCGGAAGCATAAAAGAGATATAACTCATTAATAATGCAGCTAAACATGCATTCCGACTGGTTATACCCAAACAAAGACAGCAAAGCTGTCTGAATTAAAAGAAAGGATAAGATTCAGGTTATGTCAAGGCAGACGGCGAAAGGTTTTAGCAAACAAAAACCATATAGTTAACATTGATAATATTTTTCGCACAAAATTCCTAAACAAGAAAAATCTATAAAAAATACTGAGATCACATAAAAAACAACAAAATAGTTATAAATAAAATAAATTACAGCGATTTTAATAAGCAATTAAAGCTATAGCAACACTACAAATACACCAAAAAAACTGAGCATCAACATCCTGAAGTCAGCACAATGCATTACCTCTAAAGACTTTCACACAAGTTATATTCTGGATATAGAATAGAGATAAGTCATAACTTCAACTGAAAATAGGTAGCAGGGAAATAATTAGCTATAATCAAAAAATAAAATATTATAATCGCGAGGTGTAAACACAGAACTCAATGAAAAATAAATTTGACTTCCGCCATGTCATTACAAGGGGTCAACTGTGCCGAGAATATATTTTCTCGATGACATAATCACTCACGTAACTATTTAACAATAAAAAA